>NZ_JCAFST010000004.1:0-304604 GCF_059369535.1 Stenotrophomonas sp. YJH_SMC_122
CACGGCTTGGTGCTTGAACTCATCGGTGTAGCTACGACGGGTGATACGGGACATAAGGGGCCTCCAAGTGCGATCAAAGTATCGCTTCTTGGCGTCCGCTGACGGGGGGCCAGATCAGTGAGCCGCATGGATGCGGCGACCAAGCCCCCAGGGACGGGTTTACGGCGTCCCCGCAAACCCACAGTGCCCCGCCATCCCACGGAATGCACGCTGTTGCTGTTGCTTTGGCTGTTGCTCTGGCGTGTAGCAGGGTGCAGGGCGCAGCCCTGCCGAAAAACCTACTTCACCCGGCGGCCCGCGCGGTCGATGCGGAACCACTCTCCGCCTTCCATCGGCGTGTGGCCATCGGCGTCCGGCGTGCCGCGGCGGCAGCCGTTGCAGACCTCGGCCACGCCATCCTGGAACGGCCAGGCGAAATCGAAGGTGCCCGGTACCACCTGGCGGAATTCCAGATCGAAGTAGCCCACGCGATTGCCGACGCGGCCGCGCAGCAGGCCTTCCTGCGGCGTTTCCGGGCCATTGTCCCAGGTCAGCACCGGCAGGCTCCGGCCCGTGCGGTCGACGTAATGGAAGCCCTGGTCGGCATACACCACGGCGAGGCCGTGGTCATCAAAGTTCAGTTCTTTCAGCGTGCCCGGCTGGATCTTCGGCCGGTGATCGACCACCTCGCAGTTGGGCAGCGGCCACAATCCGTGTTCGTCGGTCAGCAGCTTGCATGCCGGTGCCTGTGCCAGCGCGCTGGCACTGGCCAGCACGCCGAGCAGGGCCAGCGACCGCGCGAAGCGGCCGCTGGCAGCGGCAGGGCGGGCCTGCCGCACGATCACTTGGCCTCGGCCTTGCGTTCGAACGCCGTCGGTGCCGGCAGCTGCACCGGCACGCCCTTGTCATCGCAGGTACCGGCCTGGCACAGGCGCTCGCGCAGGGCCGGAGTGGCCTGCACGATCATGTGGTAGATCGCATTCTGTTCCAGCGTGCCGCGGATCGCCTTGCTGCCCGGGCCACGTGCCCAGATGCCGACGTCCTCGCCGCCGTGCGACTCGGACTTCATCGGCACCAGCGCCTCCTGCATGTAGTCCGGATGCTCGGTGTCGACCTCGCGCAGGTTCGGGCGGCCGTTGGCCGGTTCGAAGCTGCTCGGGTTGTGCGGGTAGCGCTTCGGGCCGGCCGGCTGCTGGTTGCTGCTGCCGGTATGGCCCGGGCCATTGGCGTAGCTCAGCGTGGTGTACGGCTGGCCGGTGCCATCCAGTGCGTAGTCCAGCTTGCCGGCGCCATCTTCGCCGCCCTTGTCCTTCACCTTGCCCAGGATCGGGTTGCCGCGCGCCGGGTAGCCGACGAAGTTCAGCGTGTGCGAGTGGTCGGCGGTAACGATGATCAGGGTGTCGTCGGCCGAGGTCAGCTCGTTGGCCACGCGCACCGCGTCGGACAGCGCCACGGTCTCGGTCAGTGCACGGTAGGCGTTGCCGCTGTGATTGGCGTGGTCGATGCGCGCCCCTTCGATCATCAGCACGTAGCCTTCCGGGTGCTTCGACAGATTCCTGATCGCTGCCGCCGTCAGTTCAGCCAGGCTCGGCTCGCCGCCCGGATCCTGCGGGCGCTCGTATTCGTAGCGCATGTGGTCCGGCTCGAACAGGCCGAGGATGGCCGGTGCATTGGCAGCGGCGGCCAGCTGCCTGCTGTTCCACACGTAGGCGCCCTGCGGGTGCGCCTGCTGCCATTCCTGCACCAGGCTGCGACCATCCAGGCGCTGGCCGACCTTGTCGTCGTATTCCGGATCGCGCTCTTCGACGGTGGTGAATTCACCGCGACCGCCACCCAGGGCGACCAGCGGGCCCCGGCCGTAGCGCGAGGTCGACAGCAGCTGCTGGGCGATGTCCTTGCAGCCCGCGGCCTTGGCCGCCTCGGTCAGGTCGGTGTCGTTTTCCCAGTTGCGCTCGGGCGAGTGCGCATAGGTGGCAGCAGGGGTGGCATGGGTCAGGCGCGCGGTGGACACCACACCGGTAGCCAGGCCGGCGCTGTCGGCCAGCTGCAGCCAGGTCAGCAGGCCCTTGGACAGGCTGTCGGCGCAGTCGGTGCGGCTGCCGGCGCTGACACCGATCGCGCCCATGTGGGTCTTCACGCCGGTCGTGATGGCGGTCATGGTGCCGGCCGAATCCGGGGTCTGCGAATCGGTGTTGTAGGTCTTGCTGAACGCCGTGGCCGGGAAGCGTTCCCACGACAGCAGGTTCTCTTCGCCGGAGCCGCCCTTGCGCTGGCCCTCGTAGATGCGCGAGGCGGCCACGGTGGTCAGGCTCATGCCGTCACCGAGGAACAGGATGACGTTCTTGGCCTTGCCGGACATCGCACCGTTGGCCGCAGCCTGGGCGGCGCCGCTGCGGTACCACCACTGCGGGGTTTCGCCGGCCGGGTGGGCGACCGGGTCGACGGCGATCTTCAGGCCGGCCGGGGTGGAGGCAGGGGAGGTGCTGGCGCAGGCGCCGAGCAGCAGGGTGGTGGCGCAGGCGGCCAACAGGGAGACAGAACGGCGCATGGACGCAGGGATCTCACAAACTGTAACGGGACATTCATTATGCCCGCCCTCGCAAGGCACGCCGATGACACACTGATTTGCCGGCCGGGCGGTCGTTCTGCGGGCTGCCTTGGGCTATCGTGCCAGCATCCCTTCCTTCCCCTCTGGATTGCCTATGAAGCTGGTCTCTGCCTGGCTGCGGATTCCATTCTGGCAGCGCGTGGTCGGTGGCTTCGTGCTCGGTGCGCTGGCCGGCTGGGCGCTCGGCCCCGCCGCGGAAACGTGGTTCGGCCCGCTCGGCGAGCTGTACGTCACCCTGATCAAGATGATCGCCGTGCCACTGGTGTTCTTCGCGGTCATCAACGCGATCTCGTCGCTGCACGGGCAGAAGTCGGTGGCCGCGCTCAGTGGCCGTACCTTCCTATGGTTCGTGATCACCGCTGCATTGGCGGTGTGCGTCGGGCTGGGCGTGGGCACCGTGCTGCAGCCCGGCGCGGGTGGCCTGCAGCTGACGATGGCCAGCAACTACGTGCCGCGTGAAGTGCCCAGCGTGGTGCAGGTGCTGCTGGACGTGGTGCCGGCCAATGTCTTCTATGCGCTGTCCGGCATCGGCACCAAGGTCAACGCGGCCGGTGAGACCGTGCTGGCCGCGGGCCGCGGCTCGATCCTGCCGGTGATCTTCTTCGCCGGCCTGGTGGGCTTTGCCATCGTCAAGCTGGGCGAGAAGGTGACCGAGGCGCGCAAGCTGGTCGGCCAGATGAGCGACATCATGATCCAGGTGACCCGCTTCGTGCTGGAAGTCACCCCGATCGGCACCTTCGGCCTGATCGCAGGCCTGGTCGGCAGCTATGGGTTCGAGAAGCTGCTGCCGCTGGGCCATTTCGTGCTGGCGTTGTACGTGGCCTGTGCGCTGCACATCGTGGTGGTCTACAGCGCGCTGCTGCTGGCGCACGGCCTGAACCCGCTGAAGTTCTTCCGGGGCGCGGCACCGGGCATGCAGGTTGCGTTCGTCAGCTCGTCCAGCTTCGCTGCGATGCCGGTGGCGCTGCGTTCGATCACCCACAACCTGGGTGTGAACAAGGACTACGGTTCGTTCGCGGTGCCGCTGGGCGCGAGCATCAAGATGGACGGCTGCGGCGCGATCTATCCGGCGCTGTGCGCGGTGTTCATCGCGCAGTACAGCGGTGTGCCGCTGACCCCGGAGCAGTACGTGGTGGTGCTGATCGCTTCGGTGCTGGGCAGCTTCGGTACCGCCGGCGTGCCGGGTACTGCGGTGATCATGGCCACGGTGGTGCTGAGCGCGGCGAACCTGCCGCTGGAGACCATCGGTTACCTGTATGCCATCGACCGCATCCTGGACATGATGCGCACGATGACGAATGTGACGGGCCAGATGCTGGTGCCGGTGCTCGTGGCCAAGGAAACCGGGCTGCTCGACCAGGCGGTGTATGACAATCCGTCCAGCAATGTGGGCGTGGACGATCCTGACCCGACTCCGCCACGCGGCTGAGGTTGCTTGGAGATGAAAGGCCCGCCTGACCGGCGGGCCTTTTGCTTGGGAGAGGTGGCTTGCGCGGTACCGACCGAGGCGGGCACCTGGTAGATCCACGCCATGCGTGGATGGAGAGTGCCGACCAAGGTCGGCAGCTACCCACCCATAACGGGCCCAACAAAAAAAGCCGCTGCAGGGCAGCGGCTTTTTCGTGTCAGGCGGCGCGGTAGCGCCAACTGGTCGGATCAGAGGTCGACCCGGCGGGCCTGCATGAACTTGTTGCCCCAGTAGCCACTGAGCAGGGTGTCCACGCGCACGTCCTTGCCTGAGCTCGGTGCGTGCAGGAAGCGGCCGTCGCCGACATAGATGCCGACGTGGTCAACACGGCCCTTGCGACCGAAGAACACCAGGTCACCGGCGGCCAGTGCGGTGCGGTCGTTGATCAGTTCGGCGTTGTCATCGTGGGCCATCTCGCGCGAGACGCGCGGCAGCTCGATGCCCAGGGCCGAACGGAACACATAACCGACCAGGCCGCTGCAGTCGAAACCGCTGTCCGGGTTGCTGCCACCCCAACGATACGGGGTGCCCAGCAGGGTCATCGCGCGCCGCAGCAGCGACTGCACCTTGCCGTTGTCGGCGGCGGTACCGACAACGCTGCCATTGGTGGCGCTGCTGGTGTCGTAGTTGGCGAGCAGGCGGCTGAGGTCGCCGGCCACCACGGCCGAGCGGTCCATCAGCGGAATGGTGTCGTTGGCGGCCAGGTGCGGCAGCAGGGCGGCCAGCGTGGCACTGGCGGCGGCATCGACTCGGCTGCGCTGCGGAGCGGCAGCCTCGGCCTTGGCGGCCGGTCGGGCGGTGTTCTCGGCCATCGGGGCCGGGGGTACATCGGAACGGTTCGGAGCAGTCTGCGACCAGGCCGGAAGGCTGGTCAGGCACAGTGCCAGGCCAAGCAACAACGGGCGGGCACTGCGTGAAGATACGGAAGTCTGGCCTTCGCTTTTCAGGTCGTCAGTCGTCACGCGTCGGTCACAGGAAAAAAACGATGGGGCATCATGCCCTGTAAAAGCGCCGATAAGTTAAAAATTCCGTTAGTAAAACGTTATATCGACAGTGATTTCCGTCACAGTTTTGAACATATCGCCTGTTCATTTTAGCGAAGGACGCGTTTCGCCCCTGTGTAGTGGTCTTTCCAGTAGGGACCGCTGAGCGAGTCGAGGCGTACCGTCCCGCCGGTACTCGGCGCGTGCACGAAGCGCCCCTCACCTACATAGATGCCGACATGGGTGACGCTGCCGCGGCTGCCGAAGAACACCAGATCGCCGGTGGCCAGGCGCTGCGGATCGATCTTCGGGCCCTGTACCGCGGCCAGGTCGCGCGAGGTGCGCGGCAGTCGCAGGTCCAGCATCTCGCGATAGACATAGGCGACCAGGCCGCTGCAGTCGAAGCCCGAATCCGGGGTGTTGCCGCCATAGCGGTAGGGCGTGCCGACCAGGCTGATGGCCCGCATCAGCACCGAGTTGGCGGCCTCGGGGTTGTCCGGCACGGTCTTCGGCCAGTTCGCCGTCGGCGGGGGCGGCGCCGGGCGGGTGGCCTTGCCACCTCCACAGGCCGTCATCAACACGGGCAGGGCCAGCAGCAGGGCCGGGGCGAGAAACCGGCGCGGGCCGGACGAAACTGGCGTGATGTGCATGATCTCCGGATAATGCGCCACCTTGGATTGGCCGTCATGATGGCGGCGTCCCCGCCGGGCGACAACCCGCCCCAACCCGCCTGCCTCCGGCAGATCCAGACAGAGTTGCGCATGAAGATCGAAAAAGACCGCGTTGTCCGCTTCCACTACACCGTTTCCGAAGTCGGCCAGGAGCCGATTGAGTCGTCCAAGGACCGCGGCGAGCCGCTGGCGATCCTGATCGGCCACGGCAACATCATCCCGGGCCTGGAAAACGCCATGATGGACAAGGAAGCCGGCGCGACCTTCAACGTCGACGTCAAGGCGGCTGATGCCTACGGCGAGCGTCGTGAAGGCCTGTCCCAGCGCGTGCCGAAGAAGCACTTCGGCAACACCAAGCTGGCCCCGGGCCAGCAGGTCGTGCTGCAGACCAACTTCGGCCCGCGTGCGGTGACCGTGCAGAAGGTCGGCATGAGCGTCGTCGACGTCGACCTGAACCACCCGATGGCCGGCAAGGACCTGCACTTCGACGTCGAGATCGTCGACGTGCGCGAAGCCGGCAAGGAAGAGATCGACCACGGCCACGTCCACGGCGACGGTGGTCACCAGCACTGATCGCAGCGCGATCGTGATGGATGCAGCGGCCCGCTTCGGCGGGCCGTTGCGTTTCTGGAACACGGCGCGGCCATCCATGGCGTGCGGGCCGGCGGCATAATGGCGGACCTGCCTGACGGACGCCCCGTGAACGCCGCTTCTCCTTCCCTGCAGCCGGTGGCTTCCGGCGAACGCATCGCCGTGCTGGACGTGCTGCGCGGTGCCGCGCTGCTGGGCATCCTGCTGATGAACATCGAGGCCTTCAGCGGACCGCTGGATCTGGCCTTCACCGGCATCGACGTGCGTTGGCAGGGCATCGACTACTGGGCCGATGCCTTTGTGTACGTGTTCGTGCAGGGCAAGTTCTTCACCCTGTTCTCGCTGCTGTTCGGCGCCGGCTTCGCGGTGATGGCGCAGCGCGCTGAGGCCGCCGGGCGCGACTTCACCCCGTTCTACCTGCGCCGCAGCGCTGGCTTGCTGCTGATCGGCCTGTGCCACGCGCTGCTGGTCTGGTCCGGCGACATCCTCGTGATGTACGCGTTGGTCTCGTTGCCGTTGCTGGCCTGCCGCGAGGCCCCGCGCAGCTGGCTGCCGTGGATGGGCGTGATCGTCTATCTGGGCGGCGTTGCGCTGATGCTGCTGGTCGGCGCGATGGTGTCGATGGCTTCGGCCGAAGAGGTGCGGGGCATGCTTGCCGAGGCGCAGCAGAGCATCGATCTGCAGCGGCAGGTGTACGGGCAGGGCAGCTGGGCGCAGGCCACTGTGCAGCGCCTGAGCGAGTTCGGCACTTCGATGGGCGCGCTGCTGATCACCGGCCCGGAAGTGCTGGGCATGTTCCTGATCGGCAGCTGGTTCGCCGGCAGCGGCGCGTTGGCGACGCCGGAGCGCTTTCCGCGGCTGTACGCGGTGCTGCGTTGGGGGGCACTGCCGCTGGGCCTTGTGGTCACACTGCTGGGTGTTGCCTGGAAACCCTACCTTGCACCCGGCGCCTACAACCTGCCGGTGACGGCGGCGATGGCGCTGGTGACGATCGGTGGCCTGCCGATGTGCCTGGGTTACCTCGCGTGGATCGTGCATTGGCGTGCGCGGTTGGCCTGGCTGGCACCGGTCGGGCGCATGGCGCTGACCCACTATCTTGGCCAGTCGCTGCTGTGTACCTGGACCTTCTACCACTATGGCCTGGGCAGGTTCGAGACGATGCCGCGCAGCGTGCAGCTGTTGTTCGCGCTGCTGCTGTTTGCCGCGCAGGTGGTCTTCTCGCACCTGTGGCTGCGCCATTTCCGCTTCGGCCCGATCGAGTGGGTGTGGCGTGCGATGACCTATCGGCAGTGGCCATCGATGCGGCGCAGGACGGAGCAGGGGTGAGCGATGGGCGCGCATGCGCTGTGCTGACCGGCCGCGCGCCCGCGCATCCTCACGTCTGGCTTGCAGCGGGGCGTGGCATGCTCGGCATCAGCATGAGCGCCGGCACCGGCCAGCTGATCGCCGATCTCGTCTGCGGCCGCACGCCAGCGATCGATCCTGCCCCTTACCGACCCGAGCGATTCCGATGAGCACTGCACCTTATGATTACGACCTGATCGTCCTTGGCGGCGGCTCCGCCGGCCTGGCCGGTGCCATCCGCGCAGCGCAGCATGGCAAGCGCGTGGCGATGCTGGAACCCGGCGAACTGGGCGGTACCTGTGTCAATGTTGGCTGCGTGCCGAAGAAGGCGATGTGGCTGGCAGCCGACCTGCACGAGCGCATCGGCCTGGCCAATGCGATGGGCTTCGATGTCGAGGCACGCCCGGCGCTGTCGTGGAAGGAGCTGGTGATCCATCGCCAGGCCTACATCACCAACATCCACACCAGCTACCACAAGCGCCTTGATGAAACCGGCGTGGTGCGCATCCCTGCGCGCGGCCGTCTGCTCGATGCGCATACCGTGGCCTGCAGTGACGGCGTGCATTACAGCGCCGAGCACATCCTGATCGCCACCGGTGCGCATCCGCTGCGTCCGGATATTCCCGGCGCGGAACTGGGCCTGGTTTCCGATGACTTCTTCGATCTGCGTGCGGCACCGGCCGAGGTGGCGATCATTGGTGGTGGCTACATAGCGGTGGAACTGGCCGGGTTGCTGCAGGCACTGGGCAGCAAGGTAAGCCTGCTGGTGCGGGGCAAGCGGTTGCTGGAGCGCTTCGACTACGAGTTGACCGACCAGCTGGCCGAGAACCTGAAGCAGCAGGGCGTGCGGATCCATTTCGGCTACCGGCTGCGCGAACTGCAGCGCGACGGTGAGCGTGTGCGTGCGTTCGGCCATGACGGCCCACTCGACAGTGTGTTCGATGCGGTGTTCTTCGCTGCCGGCCGCCGGGGCAACAGCCGGGGCCTGGGCCTGGAAGCGCTCGGCATCGGCATCGGAGAGCACGAGCAGGTGCAGGTGGACGAATGGCAGACCACCTCTGTGCCGAGCGTGCACGCGGTCGGTGACATCGCCGGAAAGGTTGGCCTGACCCCGGTCGCGGTGGCCGCTTCACGGCGGCTGATGGACCGCCTGTTTGGTGGTCGTCCGCAATCGAAGATGGATTACGAGAACGTGGCCAGCGTGGTGTTCTCGCACCCGCCGCTGGGTGCAGTGGGCATGAGCGAAGAGGAAGCGCGCGCGCGTTTCGACCAGGTGAGCGTTTACCACAGCCGTTTCCGCCCGATGCTGCAGGCGCTGGCCAACGGCACCCAGCGCAGCCTGTTCAAGATGGTGTGCGCGGGCCCGGAGGAGCGCGTGGTGGGTATCCACCTGCTGGGCGAAGCGGCCGACGAGATCCTGCAGGGCTTTGCCGTGGCAGTGAAGATGGGCGCGACCAAGGCCCAGTTCGACGATACCGTGGCGATCCACCCGACCTCGGCTGAGGAAGTGGTGCTGATGCGCTGACGTGCCCGTTGTAGCGCCGAGCCCACGCTCGGCTGCTTTTCGCCCCGGCTTGGCGGAGTCGAGCGCGGGCTCGACGCTACAGGACAGCAGGCGCCCCCATGCGACAATGGGCGCCCCCACGCCTTACCGGGCCGCTCTGCGCGGCCCGCCGTCGTCCTGATGTCCACTCCCGCTTCCCGCATCGCTACGGCTTCCCCCCGCATCGCGCTGGGGGGGATCGGCCTGGCTGCGATCGGCGCCATTGCTGCTTCCGGCAAGGCCATCATCGTCAAGCTCGGCCTGCGCCATGGCGTGGATGCCACCACGCTGCTCGCCCTGCGCATGCTGATGGCGCTGCCCTTGTTCGCGTTGATGGCCTTGTGGGCCGCGCGCCGGGCCACGCCGCTGTCCTGGGCCGACCGTGCCCGCGTGCTGTGGCTGGGCTTCACCGGCTATTACCTGTCCAGCCTGCTCGATTTCCAGGGCCTGCAGTACATCAGCGTGACGCTGGAACGGCTGATCCTGTACTTGAACCCGACCCTGGTGCTGCTGATCAACGTGCTGCTGGCGCGGCAGCGGCCGGGACGCTGGCAGATCGGCGCGCTGGTGCTGAGCTATCTGGGCGTGCTGCTGGCGTTCGGCCACGATCTGCAGCGCGAGGGCGGCCAGATCATCGTCGGCAGCCTGCTGGTGCTCGGCAGTGCGCTCAGCTACGCGCTGTACCTGTTCGGCAGTGGGCAGGTGGTGGCGCGCATCGGCGCGGTGCGGCTGACCGCCTATGCCAGCTGCGTGGCGGGCGTGCTGGTGCTGCTGCATTTCGCGGTGACCCATCCGCTGCCACTGCTGTGGCAGGCACCGGCACCGGTACAGTGGTTGTCGCTGGTCAACGCCACCGTGTGCACGGTGCTGCCGGTGCTGGCGATCATGTTGGCGGTGCAGCGCGTGGGTTCGTCGCTGGCCGCGCAGGTCGGTATGCTGGGCCCTGTTTCCACCATCGTGATGAGCCTATGGCTGCTCGACGAACCGATGGGGCCGGCACAGATCGCCGGCACCGTGCTGGTGCTGATCGGCGTTCTGCTGGTGACCCGCCTGCGGCGCTGACGCCGGAGCAGGCGCGTGCGCGCATCCTGGCGGTGATCCGCGCGATCCCGGCGGGGCAGGTGATGGGGTACGGGCAGGTGGCGATGCGCGCGGGCCTGCCCGGGCGTGCACGCCTGACCGCGCGCATCCTGGGCCAGAACGACGACCCGGAGCTGCCCTGGCACCGCGTGCTGCGCTCGGATGGGCGCATCGCCATGGAAGAAGGGTCGGCGGGCTGGCGCGAGCAGTCGCAGCGGCTGCGTGCCGAGGGCGTGGTGGTTGAGAACGGCCGGGTGCGGATGCCCACGACCGATCCGGCGGTAGCGCTGGATGCTGCCGTGTGGGGGCCGGGCTGAGCGCTCCTGGCGACTGAACAGGCCGGACCTGCGGGTCGCCAACAAGGCGCGGTGCTGCGGCTATGATGGAGGTCGTTCCATGCCGGTGCTCCCATGTTCCCGCGACTGCCAACCGTCACCAAGGCCCTGCTGATCGCCAACGCGATCCTGTTCCTGCTGCAGCAGCCGTTCCTGCTCGGCATGCAGACCTTCGAACCGTTCATGCTGCAACCGCTGCAGCAGGGCTTCGATGCGTTCTCGCCGGGCGGCAACTTCCAGCCGTGGCAGCTGCTGACCTATGGCTTCCTGCATGGCAGCTTCGGCCACCTGTTCTTCAACATGCTGGCGGTCTTCATGTTCGGTGCGCCACTGGAGCAGACCTGGGGCGAGAAGCGCTTCCTGCTGTATTACCTGGTCTGCGTTGCCGGTGCCGGTGTCTGCCAGCTGCTGGTGGGTACGCTGCTGGAGAACCCGGCCACGGTGCTGGGTGCCTCCGGCGGCGTGTTCGGCCTGCTGCTGGCCTACGGCATGCTGTTCCCGAACCAGCGGGTGATGCTGCTGTTCCCACCGATCCCGATGAAGGCGCGTACCTTCGTGATCCTGTTCGGCGTGGGCGAACTGGTGCTGGGCATGACCGGCTGGCAGCCGGGCGTGGCCCACTTCGCGCACCTGGGCGGCATGTTGTTCGGCTGGTTGCTGATCCGCTACTGGCGCGGGCAGCCGCCGTTCAACAAGCGCCGCCCGCCGGGCCCACCGAAGCGCCCGAACCATCTGCGCAGCGTGAAGTGAGACGCGATGCGCCTCGCTTCACGCGGGGCAGGAGCCAACCTTGGTTGGCACACCTTGGCCAGGATCATTTGACGCGGTAGGTGCCGACCGTTGGTCGGCATGCCTCTACAGATCCTGCAACACCACCTGCGCCGCATTGTGACCTGGCGCGCCGGTCACGCCACCCCCGGGATGTGTTCCCGACCCACACAGATACAGGCCGGGCAGGGCACCACGATAGCCAGCCTGGCCAACCATCGGCCGTGCCGAGAACAACTGGTTGGCACTGAGCGCTCCGTGGAAGATATCGCCGCCGATCAGGCCGAAGGTGCGCTCCAGATCCAGCGGTGACAGCACCTGGCGGCCCAGTACGCTGCCAGCGAAACCCGGCGCATATCGTTCAACGGTGGCGATCATCAGATCGGCCACCGTTTCACGATGATCATCCCAGTGACGCCCACCGGGCAGCACCGGCGCCACGTGCTGGCAGAACAGGCTGGCGACGTGCTTCCCCGGCGGCGCCAGCGAATCGTCCAGCGTGCTGGGAATGAGCATTTCCACGATCGGTTCGCGTGACCAGCCATTGCGACGCGCATCCAGCCAGGCACGGTCCATGTAATCCAGGCTTGGGGCCATGATGATGCCGGCGCTGAGGTGATCGCCGGGACCGGGCAGGGCGCGGAAGTCCGGCAGCTGCGACAGCGCGACATTCATCCGGAACGTGCCGGAACCGCAGCGCCAGTTCGCCATGCGTTCTCGCGTTGCGTCCGGTACCTGCTCCGGTGCCAGCATCTGCTCGTACAGCAGCTTTGGATTGACGTTGGCGATCATCGCGCGTGCGCGCAGGATTTCGCCATTGGCCAGCACCACGCCCACGACACGACCCTGCTCGATCAGCAGGCGTTGCACACCGGCATCCACGCGCAGCTCAGCCCCGGCCTCCCGCGCGGCAGTGGCGATGGCCTGGCTGATCGCGCCCATGCCGCCGATCGCATGGCCCCACGCACCTTTCATGCCATTGCACTGGCCGAATACGTGGTGCAGCAGCACGTAGGCACTGCCCGGTGTATACGGGCTTGCGTAGTTGCCGACGATGCCATCGAAGCCGAACAGCGCCTTGATCGGCTCGCTTTCGAACCAGCGGTCCAGGTACTCGGCCGCCGACAGCGTAAAAAGGTCCAGCAGCTCCTGCCGCAGCGAGGCATCCAGCGTGGCCAGTTCACGACCGAGGCGGCCCATCTGCCACAGGGCGGGCAGCGCACGCCAACCGCCTGCTGCACCCAGGTCCGGCGGCGCGCGCAGGGCCCAGGCGCGCAGCACATCAGCGAAGATCTCCAGGCGCGCTTCGTATTCGGGTAGCCGCTGTGCATCCCGTTCGGAAAACTTCGCGACCTCGGCCTGGGTGTGGCCCGGTGCCGACAGCAGGTAACGGCCATCCTGCAGCGGCAGGAAGTTGTTGGCCGGGCGATTGATGATGCGCAGCCCATGCGCGTGCAGCTGCAGGTCGTCGATCACCTTCGGCTGCAGCAATGACACCGTGTATGACGCCACCGAGTTGCGGAACCCGGGGTGGAATTCCTCGGTGACCGCAGCACCGCCCAGAACGCCACGACGTTCCAGCACCAGCACCTTCTTGCCAGCGCGCGCGAGATAGGCCGCGCAGACCAGGCCGTTGTGGCCGCCACCGATGATGATCGCATCCCAGGACATCAACACCTCGGAAAAAGGGGACGGAGGGAATTAAGTCGCAAGTCGCATGGGGTCCTCGGCAATGGGGAATAACGACTTAATCCCCTCCGTCCCCTTTTTTGATTGCCGCTTCGATGGTGGCAATGTCGATCTTCTTCATCGGCATCATCGCGTTGAAGGCGCGCTTGGCCAGTGCCTTGTCCTGGCTGGTCACCGCTTCGATCAGCAGGCGTGGGCTGATCTGCCAGGAAACGCCCCATCGGTCCTTGCACCAACCGCACTGGCTCTCCTGTCCGCCGTTGCTGACGATGGCGTCCCACAAGCGGTCAGTCTCGGCCTGGTCCTCGGTCTGGATCTGGAAGGAGAAGGCTTCGCTGTGCTTGAACGCGGTGCCGCCGTTGAGGCCGACGCAGGGGATGCCGCAGACCGTGAATTCGACCGTCAGTACGTTGCCTTCCTTGCCGTCGGGGTAGTCGCCGGGTGCGTGATGGACTGCAGTCACAGCGCTGTCGGGCAGGAGGCTGGCATAGAAGGTGGCGGCCTCGAGCGCTTCCTTGTCGTACCACACGCAGATGGTGTTCTTGTGGGCCATGGTCGGGCTCCGCAGCGGACGAAGGCGCAGCGATAGCACGCCTGGTGTTAATGCGGCATCGTGCTGCAGCGCAGGGGAAAGCAGTTCCCGGCATTGGCACCACGAAGGACGAAGCGTGCAGCTCCTGATCCTAAATGGATCGGGGTGCTTGGTGGGCGGCTGATCCACCTGCTGACGGACCTGCCGGAGCTGGAGCTGTTGGTGGCCTGTCGTACTCTGGCGCCGGCGCTGCAGGCCGAGCGGCCCGACCCTGCAGACCAAGGGCCGTGGTGGTGATGACGCGCCGGTGGTCAAGCGTTTCGGCGCGGTCTCGGTCGGCCTTGCGCCGGTGGCGGGTGGGGCGCCGGCAGTTGATGCCACGACGCTGGCCGCTGCGGGGGCATTCCGCTGCCACGCGCACTGCTGCCTGGCGACATCAGCTTCGAGTACGACGTGGACGGGCAGTTCGTGTTCGATGTAGAAAATCGGCGCGCCGCTGGTCAGGTGCATCGTGCATTACCGGGGCACGCTGCAGCCTGCGTGACGGGTGACGCAGGCGAACATGTCTGCGCCGGGTGTGTCGGAATCGGAACGACATGCTGTCGCTTTGGGCGCTGCATGTTGTGCGTCAGCACTGTGGCGTGACGTATGTTGTCTGTCGTGGCGTGCTTCGTGCCTCCGTACCTGTCGTTGCTTGATCCACTGAATATCCAGGCTTTTCAAGTGCATGGATTGAACCCTGGGCTGCGCCGAGGCTTGCATCGTGGCGTCTTCCACCCGATTCATCGCCGGTTGCAGCACTGCCTTGCGCGGCAGACCCGTGCCTATAACTCCCCGGCAGTTCCATCAACGGAGAGGGATTCATGGCAGTTGCATCCATACATCGCGTGCTCAAGCGCAGCGCACTTTCGGCAATATTGTTTTCCATCGTTGGCAGCGTTGCCGCGCAGAGCACGACCGGCACGCTGTACGGCAATGCTAGCGGCTCCGAAGGCGCGACCGTCGTTGCGCAGAGCGACAGTGGCCTCAAGCGCACGGCCATCATCGACGCCCAGGGGCGCTACAGCTTCGGTGCGTTGCCGGTGGGGCGCTACAGCATCAGCCTGCAGCGCGACGGGCGCATCATCGAACAACGCGATGATGTGCGGCTGCGCGTGGGCAGCGGTACCGAAGTGAGCTTCGCCGCACAAGGCCCGGCGACCACGCTTGATGCGGTCAATGTCACGGTCGCCCACATGCCGAAGATCGATGTGACCCACACCGTCTCTAAGTCGGTCATCACCTCCGAGCAGCTGGACGTGTTGCCGCTGGGGCGAAGCGCTGAATCCATCGCGCTGCTGGCGCCGGGCGTGGTCGCTGGAAGTGGCTCCTTCAGCAATGGCTCGCGCTCGGTGCTGTCGTTCGGCGGCGCCAGCGTCACCGAGAATGCTTACTACCTCAACGGCTTCAACGTCACCAACCCGCTCAACTATCTGGGCGGCATCAGCCTGCCGTACGGCTCCATCGACCAGCAGGAAACTTTCACCGGCGGCTACGGCGCGGCGTATGGCCGTTCCACCGGCGGTGTCATCAATCAGGTAGGCAAGCGTGGCACCAACGCGTGGCGGTTCGGTGCGCAGGTCACCTGGTCGCCGGCCGGGCTGGCCGAGTCTCCGGCATCGGTGAACTACCCGGACATGACCCTTCCGGAAGGATATGCCTTCGAGAATCCGTCCAAGCCGGGCACGCTGTACCGCTACCGGCGCGGTGACAAGGCAACCACGACGACCTACAGCGGTTACGTCAGTGGCCCGTTGATCGAAGACAGGCTGTTCATCCACCTTGCTGCCGAATCGAACCGTCGCGAGGGCGTTGCAACAGCCAACGAGGCCGCCGCGCAGCAGGTGCGCAACCACTACCGCGTTGACACGCCGAAGTTCTACGGCAAAATCGATTGGAACATCAACGACAGCAATACGCTGGAGTACACCCGCTTCCAGGACACAGATCGTACTGCTGGCTACTACCGGGAGTTTGACTACAAGACGCTGTCCGAGCGGGATCGCACCGGTACGTTCCCCAACCTGGTCAAGTCCAGTACCGACGTCGATATCTTCAAGTACACCGGTTACCTCAACGATGCATTGACCTTCAGTGCCGTGTGGGGGCGCGCGCGTACCAGCAACCTCGAATTCAATCCGCTGGGCTCGGGCACCCCCTATATCAGTGGTGCCGGCAACCAGGATCCCTCGTTGAACGGCGGCACGCCGATCCGCAACGACCAGCCCGATCTCTACAGCAAGGCACCTGATGCGGGCAGCACGACCCACGGGCTGCGCATGGACCTGCAATACCGCATCGGCAACCACGAGTTGATTGCTGGCGTCGACAACATGACCTACCGGGCCAACAACGAAGGGCAGTCCATGACGGGCCCCGGTCATGCCTGGATCTATTCGCGTGGCAATCCGGGCGCATCGCCCAGCCCGGGCTTCGGCATCGCCCCGCCGGGGGGCGAGGGCTATTTCGTGCAGAAGTACATTTTCTCCACTACCACCAGCATGTCGGTGAAGCAGCGGGCCTACTACCTGGAAGACCGCTGGCAGCTGACACCCGATTGGCTGCTGACGCTTGGCCTTCGCAACGACCGCTTCACCAACTTCAACAGCGACGGCCGCGCCTACGTGGAGAGCGGCGACCAGTGGGCGCCACGCCTGGGCGCCAGCTGGGATGTATTCGGCGATGCTTCGTTGAAGCTGTTTGCCAACCTGGGCCGCTACTACCTGGCGCTGCCCAACAGCGTGGCTATCCGCGGCGCCTCCGCATCGACCTACACGCGCGAATACTTCGCCTATACCGGCATCGACGCCAACGGCAACCCGACCGGCCTCACATCACTGGGGCCGGGTCCGGTGTCGGCCAATGGCGAGTACGGGCAGGCGCCCGATCCGCTGGCCGTCGCGCCGACCGACCTGAAGTCGCAGTACCAGGACGAGCTGATCCTGGGCTTCGAGAAAACTTTGGGCAGCCGTTGGAACAGCGGTGCCAAGGTCACCTACCGCAAGCTGCAGTCGGCCATTGACGATACCTGCGATTCAGACCGCTTCGTCGACAGACTTGCGGGCATGGGTCTGGATGCCGACACCTTCGATCTGCCCGGCTGCGTGATCTTCAATCCGGGTGCCACCAACACCTTCCAGCTGCGGCACCGTGATGGCTCCGGCTACACACCGGTCAGCATGAGTTCGAAAGACTGGGGCTACGACGGCAAGAAGGCGAAGCGCCAGTACGTGGCACTGGATCTGTTCATCGAACGTCCGATGTCCGACGGCTGGTCCGGCCGCCTGGACTATACCTGGTCGCGTAGCTTCGGCAACACCGAAGGGCAGGTGAGATCGGATATCGGCCAGAGCGATGTGTCCAAGACCCAAGACTGGGATGCGGCGGCGTTGATGGAGTACGCCGGCGGCTACCTCGCCAATGATCGCCGGCACCAGTTCAAGGCGTTCGGTGCCTACCAGATCGATGACGAATGGACAGCCTCTGCCACGGTTCGGGTGATGTCAGGCATGCCGAAAAGCTGTCTGGGCTACTACGGCAGTGATCAGACCGATCCACTCAATGGCTACGGCTCGGCCTACCACTACTGCAATGGCAAGCCTTCGCGTCCCGGCGACGCGGGCCGGCAGCCGTGGACGGCGCAGCTGGACATGGGCGTGATGTATCGCCCCGGGTTTGCTGACAACCGGCTTGGATTGGGACTGAACATCTTCAACGTGCTCAACCAGCGGCGCCAGCTGCAGTCCACTGCCAAGTACCAGACCGGGCCGGACACGGTCTCCAACATCTACGGTATGGGCAGCTACTTCACACCACCGCGGACAGTGCGACTGAGCGCCTCATACGACTTCTGACCTGCGCGAACAGCGGTTCTCTCTCTCCGCAAAGGTTGGTTTGGCCCCGATCCGTCAGGGCCTTTTCTCTCCGTTTCCGCAAAAGAAAGGGCGCCGGAGGCGCCCTTTCATCAATAACAAACCATCAGACCTCAGCGCCAGACCTTGATCTGGTCGGCTTCGCTGCGCTGCATCGGCTGCCCGGCCTTGCAACTGAAGGTGGCACCGAACGCCGGCAGGTTGGCCAGCGTGCCGTTGCTGCGCCACAGGCCCGGTGCGCGGATGTCGGCGGTCAGGCGGCGCGCGGCCTCGTTCGGCGACAGCTGCTGTGCCCACAGCGTCGACCAGGCGCGGAAGAAGCCCTGCTGCTGTGCCTGCTTGGCCTTGGGCTCCTGCGCGGCATACGCCGCCCATGCCAGCTCCAGGCCGGCGATGTCGGCCAGGTTTTCTTCCTGGGTGAGCGTGCCGTTGACCTTGGCACCCTTTACGCCCGGGAAGTCGTAGGCGCTGTACTGCGCGGCCACGCGATTGCCGAGCAGGGTCCAGGCGGTCTTGTCGGCCGGGGTCCACCAGCTGCGCAGCTCGCCCTTGGCATCGACCAGCGCGCCCTTGGCATCGATCGCACGGGTCAGCTCATGGCCGACCAGGCCACCGAAGCTGCCGAATTTGTCGGCGGTGTCGGCCTTGGCGTTGAACACCGGGCCCTGCAGGATCGCGGCGGTGACGATCAGGCGGTTCTGCGCCAGGTCGTAGGCCAGCGACGGCTGCTGCGGCAGCACGTCCCAGCGGCGGTCGGCATTGCCCTTGCCGATGCGCTTCATTTCCTCGCGGTGGCGCCAGGTCGAAGCAATCAGCATGTTGCCACCAAACGAGCCGCGCCCCATCGGCTGCACGCTGTAGTCCAGGTCGCGCAGTGGCGTGCCGATCTCGATCTTCAGCGCAGCCAGCTTGGCTTGCGCTTCAGCCTTGGCTTCGGCGCTCATCCAGCTGTTGTTCTTGACCGCTTCGATCTGTACTTCGCGCAGCTTGTCGACGATCCACGCCGCCTGGCGACGATCTTCGGCCGACAGGTAGCGCGCGGCATATTCGCGGCCGACCATCGGGCCGGCGGCCACGTTGATCGCATCGAGCACGCTTTCCCAGCGCTGCGGTGGCAGGGTTTCGCCGCGCAGCACGCGGCCGCGGAATTCGAACTCGGCGTCGCGGTAGGCCTTGGACAGGTACGGCGCCATCGAATCGCCCACGCGCCAGCGCAGGTAGGCTTTCCACTGGTCCGGCTTGAGCTTGGTGACCATGCCATCGAGCTGCTTGAACAGGCCCGGATCGGCCAGCGACACCAGGTCGTCATCCACGCCCTGTGCCTTCAGGAACGCGTCCAGCTGCAGGTTGCGGTAGCGGCTGTTGAGCTCCTTGGTGGAGATCGGCGCGTAGTTGTTGAACGGGTTGTTGATGCCGGCCAGCGACTGCGCGTTGCGCGCCAGCTCGGTCTCCAGTGCGATCACCGCCTGCGATTCGGCATCCAGCTTGGCCGCCGGGGTGCCGGTCAGCGCCAGGATCTGCTTGACGTAGTTGCGGTAGCGGCCCATCAGCGCCACGGTATCGGCGTCGGTGCGGGTATAGAACGCCGGATCCGGCAGGCCCATGCCGCCCTGCATGAAGTAACCGATGTGGCGGTCCAGTGCCTTCAGGTCGACGTCAGGGCCGAAGTTGAAGGCGACCGGGATGCCCACCTGGTGCAGCGCGGCGATCGAGGCCGGCACATCCTTGGCCTTCTTGATGGCGTTGATGCGGGTCAGCAGCGGGGCGATTGGATTGGAACCGTCCGCTTCCACGGCGGCTTCGTCAAGGCCGCTGGCCCAGAAGTCACCCAGCAGCTTCTGCACGTTGCCCTGCGGCGACTTCATCGCGGCGTCGAGCAGGTCGCGCTGCTGCTGGCGGCTGCGGTCGACCAGCTGGCCGAGCGCGGTAGTGGCACCGGTCTGCGGCACCGGGTTGGCCTTCAGCCAGCCTGCATTGGTGGCGTCGTAGAAGTCGCTGCACTGGGCGCTGACGGCCGGGGCGCGTGCGGCCTTCTTCTTGGCGGCGGCAAACGCATCGTGGGTCGGGACCAGAGTCGCCAGGCTGATGCCCAGGGCGATAGCAAGCGGACGGAAGTTGGGCATGTGGAACGAATCCGTGATGGATTGAGGGCGCGCGCACTATAGCAAGCCGGGCATGGGCGCGGCATGCACGCATCACGGTGGCTCCGCCAAGCCGTGCGCCGACCAAGGTCGGCGTCTACCAACGGCGTGGGCCATGCGTGGATGACGGGCGCTGTGAAAAACAAAGGCCCGGGAATTCCCGGGCCCTTGCAGGTACGCCGCAACGTCAGCCGCGACTTACCAGATCACCACCTGCTGCTCGCCGGTGCGGGCCATCGGCGAACCGGCCTTGCACTGGAACGCGGCGGCGAAGGTCGGCAGGTTCGACGGCGCACCCATGGCGCGGAACTGCGCCGGGGCGTGCGGGTCGGTGGCCAGGCGGACCTTGGCGTTTTCCGGGGTGTACTTGGTACGCCACACCGTGGCCCAGTTGAAGAAGAAGCGCTGGTCGCGGGTGAAGCCATCGACCTTCGCATCTTCCTTGCCGGCGGTGGCCTTCTGCAGCGCGTCGTAGGCGGTGGCCAGGCCACCCAGGTCGGCGATGTTCTCGCCCAGGGTCAGGTGGCCGTTCACCGCCTGGCCGTCGACCTTGTACTGGTCGAACTGCTTGACCAGCTTGCCGGTGAGGCCTTCGAAGTTCTTCTTGTCGGCCGGGGTCCACCAGTCTTCCATGTTGCCGGTCGGCCCGAAGCGTGCACCCTGGTCGTCGTAACCGTGGGTCATTTCATGGCCGATCACCGCACCGATGCCGCCGTAGTTCAGCGCGTCGTCGGCCTTCGGATCGAAGAACGGCGGCTGCAGGATGGCGGCCGGGAACACGATCTCGTTCTGCAGCGGGTTGTAGTAGGCGTTGACGGTCTGCGGGGTCATGCCCCACTCGGTCTTGTCCACCGGCTTGCCGATCTTGGACAGGTTGAACTTGTAGTTGAACTCGTTGGCCGCGCGCACGTTGCCCAGGAAGCTGTCGCGCTGGGTCTGCAGGCCCGACCAGTCGCGCCACTTGTCCGGGTAACCGATCTTCGGGGTGAAGGTCTCCCACTTGGCGATGGCCTTGGCCTTGGTTTCCTCGCTCATCCAGCTCAGGCCCTGGATGCGGTCTTTCAGCGCGGCGGCCAGGTTCTTCACCAGTTCTTCCATCTTCGCCTTGGCTTCCGGCGAGAAGGCGACCTTCACGTACAGCTGGCCGAAGGCTTCACCGGCATCGTTCTCGATGGTGCCCAGCACGCGCTTCCAGCGCGGCTTCTGTTCCTTCTGGCCGTTGAGGGTCTTGCCGTAGAACTCGTAGTTCTCCTGCACGAAGGCGTCAGCCAGGTACGGCGAGGCGCTGTCCACGGTGTGGAAGCGCAGGTAGGCGCGCCACACCGACGGGTCGGTATCGCCCAGCGCCTTGCTCACTTCTTCATGGAAGGCCGGCATGGCCAGCGAGAACTTCTCCGGCGCGGCCACGCCCTGCGACTTGAAGAACTCGGTCCAGCTGAAGTTCGGAGTCAGCTTGTCGGCGTCGGCCAGGGTGACCGGGTTGTAGTACAGCTCGACGTTGCGCGACAGCTCGACGCGCGACTTGGAGGCCTTGGCCAGGCGGGTTTCGAACTTGACCACGTCTTCGGCCTGCTTGGCCGCGTCGGCCGCGGCGACGCCGGACAGCTCCAGCACCTTGGCGACGTGCGCCTGGTAGGCCTTCAGCTTGTCGGCGTTCTTGGCATCGGTGTAATAGGTGGTATCCGGCAGGCCCAGGCCGCCCTGGCTGGCGTAGGCCATGTTCATGGCCGAGTTCTTGAAGTCGGCTTCGGCACCGAAGCCGAACAGGACGTTGTCACCCTTGGCGGCGCTGCTGCGCAGGTAGTTGGCGATCGCCGCCTTGTCCTGCAGGCCGTCGATGGCCGCCAGGTCGGGCTTCAGCGGCTCGATGCCCTGCGCGTTGATCTTGGCTTCGTCCATGCCGGTGGCCCACAGGTCGCCGACGATCTTCTCGATGTGGTTCGGATTCTTGACCTGCGCAACCTGTTCGGCCAGCTGGTGCTGCACGGCCACCGAACGCTCGTCGAGGATGGTGAACGCGCCCCAGCTGGTGCGGTCGCCCGGGATTTCGTTGGCGGCCAGCCACTTGCTGTTGACGTAGTCGCCGAAGGCGGTGCAGGCGTCCTTGGTGGTGTCCAGGTCGCTCGGCTGGAAGGCGTTGTAGGCGGGCAGCTTGCTGTCGTCCAGCTTATAGGTCGTGGCTTCGGCGGTGGCCGGGGCGGAGGCGGCGGCATCCTTGGCCGGGGTTTCAGTCTTGCCGCAGCCAACCAGCGCGGCCGAAACGGCCAGGGTCAGCAGCACGATCTTGGGAGTACGGGTCACTTGAATGGCCTCCAGGCCGAGTGAGTCAGGGAGTGGCCGCAGGTGCGACCGTGGGCCGAACGATACGCCGCCGGCCAGACCTGCAAGGGTGTCGAAGGTCATGTCCCTGCGCAAGGGGCGTGCACGCGCCAGGAGGCGTTGCAGGAAGGCACATCAGGCGTCGCCGCAGCGCGGAGCGAAGGCCGCCCGTGTGCTGTCCAGCGGGTGAATTGATGATGAACGCGTACTCGCGTTTGTACGCAGGCAGGTGTTGCGCGCCTGGCGGGACACGACGTGTCCAGGCCGCTGTCCACAAGCGCCATGGCCGCGACAGGCGGGGCGTGATGTCGGCGCAAGTCTTTGATTGGAAGCGATTATTTTAATCAGCGCCCGCGCAGATTCACATGCTCATGCTTCATTTCCCTACGTGTCATATCAAATTGAACTTTTGCTGAATGTTGCCGTTTCGTGTCGTTATGTGTATGAATTCCGTTATCGGCACGTGAACAGTTGCTGACTACATTTCCTCTGCTTTGCCGATGCAGAGCTTTTTGTGCCCTCACTTTTTCAGAGAGAGAGACATGCAGAAGACTCGCCCACTACCCCGTAATCCGTTGAGCCTCGCGCTCTCCTCGGCCATTCTGCTTGCCGTCGCCCTGCCTGCCTTCGCGCAGGAGGGAGAAACTGCAAAGGAAACCGCTGAGAGCGCGAAGAAGGCTTCCAATGAAGCCGCGGCCACCCAGCTGGACCGCATCACGGTAACGGGCTCGCACATCTACCGTGCCGGCTATGACACCCTGGAACCAGCCGCTGTGGTGTCCCGCCAGGATATCGATGCGTACGGACACACCAACCTGATCGATGCGTTGACCAAGATTCCCGGTGTGTCCGCCGGCGTGTCCTCACGCGGTGACCAGGCCGGCTTCGGCGCGGGCGTGAACTTCGCCAGTCGCTTCGGCCTGGGCAGCAACCGCCTGCTGACCCTGGTCAACGGTCGCCGCTTCGTGACCTCGGCCCCGCCAACCGTGTTCGGCGCCGGCGGCGGCTCGGGCATCCAGGTCGACATGAACGCGATTCCGACCGTGATGGTCGAGCGCGTGGAAAGCCTGAGCATCGGTGGTGCGCCCACGTATGGTTCCGACGCCATCTCAGGCGTGAACAACATCATCCTGCGTGACAAGTTCGAGGGCGCCGAGGTCGAGCTGGGTTTTGGCAGGACCACCAAGAACGACAACGACCGCTACTCCTGGTCTGCCATCTTCGGCAGCGGTTTCGCCGACGGACGTGGCCACTTCACCATTGCTGCCGAACTGGACAACAGCGAAGGCGTGAACGCGCTCCAGCGCGACTTCTACCGCAACGGCTACAGCCTGCAGACCAATCCGACGGCAGCCAACGTGGCGCGCTTCCAGCCGTGGCGCACGCCGGGCAACGACGGTCGCATCGACCCCAGCATCCCGTTCAACACCGGGCCGGCCGACGGCATCGCCGACCAGGTCTGGATCCGCAACCGGCGTATCTCCAGCATGACCTTCGGTGGCCTGATCATGCCGTCGGACATCCAGGTGCGGCGCAGCTACCAGCGCAATGCCACGGGTGAACTGAACGGCTTTGGCCCGAACAACAAGCTCTGGCACTTCAACGACAAGGGCGATCTGGTTGCCTACGATCCGGGCATCTCCTATCCCAGCGGCAACGCGTCCGGTGGCGATGGCCTCAACCTCAACGAGACCGTCCCACTGATCGCCGACCTCGAACGCCGTACGGTCTATTCGACCGGCAGCTTCGACTTCAACGACAACGTGCGTGGCTTCTTCGAACTGTCGCACTACAGCGCCACCGCGCGCGAGACACTGGACCAGAACGTCTACAACGCTGCCGGCTTCGGCGCCGCAAACCCCGATGGCAGTGGCGACCAGAGCGGCGCGATGCTGTTCAGTGCGAACAATCCGTTCCTCAGCGCGGAGTCCCGTCGCATCCTGGCCGAGAATGGCATCACCTCGTTCCGCCTGTCGCGCTCTTCGCGTGACCTGAGCATGAACAACGCCAGTACCGATACGCGCCTGAGCCGTATCGTGCTCGGCCTGGACGGCTTCTTCGATATCGGCGAGCGCCGCTTCAACTGGGAAACCAGTCTGACCCACGGTCGAGGCGACTTCGACTACAAGGGCACCGGCCTGATCCAGCAGAACTTCATCAATGCACTCAACGTGAAGCGCGATGCCAGCGGCAACATCGTCTGTGATGCATCCGCCCGCGGCACCACTGCGGATCCCAACTGCCGTCCGCTGAATCTGTTTGGCGAGAACCAGGCATCGCCTGAAGCACTGGCCTATGTATCGACGCCGACCCTGGCCAAGGCGCGGACGCGCCAGACCGTGTTCAACGCGTCGGTGACCGGTGGCCTGTTCGACCTGCCGGGCGGCGAGTTCTCCTTCGCCGCAGGCGTGGAACATCGGCGCGAAGAAGGCTCGTTCACCCCGAGCGAGTACCAGCGGCTGGGGCAGGGCCGTTCGGTGCCGATCCAGGGCGCCAAGGGCGACTATCACACCAATGAAATCTTCGCCGAGTTCCTGGCACCGCTGTTCAACCCCGACTGGGATCTGCCTGGCCTGCATCGCCTGGACGTGACCCTGAAGGGCCGCCGCGTGGTCAACTCGGTGGCTGGTGGCTTCAACGCGTACACCTATGGCATCCAGTACGAGCCGTTCGCGGGAATCCAGCTGCGTGGCAGCAAGACCCAGTCGCTGCGTGCCCCGTCGATTGCCGAGCTCTATACCTCGCTGCAGCCGGCGTACTACAACATCCCGGAAGTCTGCTCGGTGTCGGCCATCAACGGCGGCACCAATCCCGCGATTCGCCGCCGCAACTGCGAGGCCTTCTTCCAGGCCTACCCGGGTGCGGACCCGGCGACCTTCCAGGCGTCGCCGACCAACACCCTCGGCTCGGTCAACGGCTATACCGGCCTGAAGAACGAGAAGGCCAAATCCTGGACAGCGGGCATCGTGTTCGCACCGGACTGGGCGAAGGGCCTGCGCGTCGCCGCCGACTGGTATGACATCAAGATCACCGATGTGATCACCAGCCTGAGCCCGACCGACATCATCACTGGCTGCTTCGACAACCCGGATTTCAATGCGTCCAACGTGCCCAACGCCAACCGCTTCTGCAGCCTGGTCACGCGCAATCCGTTGACGGGTGCGGCCACCGATATCCGCACCGAATACGGCAATGGCCCGGTGCTGATGTTCCGCGGCTGGACGGCCGAGGTGGACTACAACTGGGACATGGGCCGGTTCGGCCAGGTGGCACTGGGCTTCTACGGCTACATGCCGAAGAACCGTGGCCAGGCCGCCAATGCGGATGTGCCGTTCGTGGAGCGCGTGGGTACGTTCGAAGAGCCCAAGCGCCAGTTCCGCTGGACGGCGCAGCATGCCATCGGCAAGTGGAGCTATGGCGTGACGTCCAACTACACGAGCGGCTCGCAGTTCAGCCTGACCGCAACCCCGGAAAGCCGGCAGTACTTCAAGCGCGACAGCTGGACGACCTGGGATGCCAATGTCAGCTACCACCTGACCGACAATGCGCGCCTGAACCTGTCGGTGCTGAACCTGTCCGACGACATCGGCCCGTTCCCGTACGTACTGGACGCGCTGGGTCGCCGCTACATGGCCAGCCTCCGCTACAGCTTCCGCTGAGCGGCGGGCCGGACGAGGGCAGGCCCTGTTCCACCAGGGCCTGTTCTTCCATCCGCTCAGGCCGGACACGAAAAAGCCCCGCCATGGCGGGGCTTTTCCGTTGCTGCGGTTGCGGGATTACTTCACGCCGAACGCGTACTTGGCCTGCACGTAGATCGCGCGCCCGTAGGCGTTGTACAGGTAGTTGTTGTACGGCTGGCCGCTGGTGCCGGCGAAGCTGTAGCGCTGGTTGTCCGGCATCTTGTTGAACACGTTGTTGACCATCAGCGACAGGGTCAGGTTCTCCATCGCGCGGTAGTTCACGCTCAGGTTGTAGGTCGTGTAGGAACCCCACTTGCCTGCCTTGTAGCCGGAGCTGTGGACGTAGTCATAGCCGTTGCCCACGTAAGCCATGTAATTCGGCGTCTTGCCGATGTAGTTGGCATACAGGGTGGTGGTCCAGTTGTCCTTGGCCCAGCCGATCGAACCGTCCGCGCGTACCTTGGCGTACGAGTCATACACCCACATCGCATACGGGTCGTGCAGCAGGTCCAGGAACTCGTCACCCGGCTGCGGCTGCAGCTTGCGCTTGAGCATGTCGGTGTAGTTGGCCGAGAACTGCAGCGAACCGAAGCGGCCGATGTCCTGCACGTACTTGAAGCTGGCGGTCAGTGCTTCCAGGTTCTGGCGGGCGACATTCATCTTCGGCGTGTAGATCTCGTCGAGCACGCCCGATGCATCACGGGTGATCCAGTCATCGACGTTCTGGCAGCTGGCCGAAGTGTTGTTGGACTGGCCGTTGCGGCAGTAGTACTCGGCCAGCAGCAGCTGGTCGGAGCTGAGCGTATCGACCTCGTTCTTGATCTTCCAGTTGTAGTAGTCGACCGACAGCGACAGGTTGTTGATCGGTGCCCACACGACGCCTGCATTCCAGACGTCGGCGGTGATCGGCTCCAGGTCGGGGTTGCCCGAGCGGGTGCCGAACACCGAGACGCTGTCGTACGGGCAGCCGGTGGTGTTGGCCGGGTCGTAGCCCAGCTGGCCGCAGCGGTAGTAGTCGGTGGAGCCGTTGGCGTAGTAACCGCTGCGACCCTGGAAGGCATCGGACAGGGTCGGTGCGCGGAACGCCGTGCCGTACTTGCCACGGAACAACAGGCTTTCGATCGGGCGGAACTCGATGCCGACGCTGTAGGTGGCCTTGTCCACGGTGTTGCTGCCGATCTTGAAGGCGTCATAGCGGCCGGAGCCGGTGACGGTCAGCGTTTCCAGCAGCGGCATGCGCAGTTCGGTGGTCACCGCGTAGTTGCTGCGATGGCCGGCACCGGATACGGCAGTGGTCCCCCACACGCTGCCGTCCATCAGGCCCGGGTCGGGCGTGTAATCCCAGCCTTCACTGCCGCCTTCCAGAACCACGGCGAAGCCGGCATCGCCACCCGGCAGCTTGAACAGCGAGCCATTGGTGACCTGGGCGCGGGCCAGGTTCTGCCAGGTGCGGCTTTCGCTGTAGCTGTAGCCGGTGAAGCTCTGGAAGTCACCGGCGGGCAGCGGTGCGTAGAACGCTTCCCAGTTCGGGCTGTAGATGTTGTAGCCGGTGCTGGTGGTACCCAGCACCGGGCCCAGCACGCGCTGCTCGAAGTAGTCGTTGATCGGGTCGTTCCAGCGCACGAAATTGCGCTCGGTCAGCTTGTACTCGCCACGGGTGAAGCTGAGGCTGTAGTCCCAGTTGCCTGCGGTGCCGCGGCCGCCGAGGGTGACCTGGTAGGCCTTGTTGCGGTCGGTGTTCATGATGTCGCGGTAACCGCCGCCGCCGATGTCCTCCGGCGCGAACACGCGCTGCAGGTTCATGTACTGGCCGCTGGCCTGGTCGTAGAAGCGGCCCCAGCCCGAGGAGGTGCCCCACCAGGTGTAACCGGAACCGGTGGCGTACTTGACCTCCTCCAGGCTGTACAGCGCGTCGCCGAACAGCTGGAAATTGTCGTTCACGTCGAAGGTGGCCGAGCTGTAGATCTGCCCGCTTTCCTTGCCGTTCTTGATGGTCTTGTAACCGGTGCCGTAGACCGAGCCGCAGGCCTGGCCGGTCGGGCGGGTACCGAGCACGGTGGTGCCGTCGAACTGGCCCGCCACGTTGGCGCACCGGTTCGGGTCCATCATCGCGTAGCGGTTGTTGGCGGCCGGCAGCAGCACCAGGAAATCGTTGGAGACGTACTGCGGGCTGTAACCGTCGGGGTTGTTGACCTTGGTCAGGTCGCGCTGGTAACCCCAGATCGGGCTGGTCTTCTCATACTGCACGTTGACCAGTGCATTGAAGCGGTCATCCTTGGAGTTGAAACCGCGTGCGCCGCTGAAGCGGAAGCTGTTGCCGCCACCTTCGCTGTAGGCACCGCCGCGCACGTTGAGCACGCCGCCATCCATGCGCTCCTTGAGGATGATGTTGACCACGCCGGCGATCGCGTCCGAGCCGTACAGCGACGACTGGCCACCCGGCAGGATCTCGATGCGCTCGACGATGTCGATCGGGATGCCGCTGATGTTGTTGAAGGTATCGCCGCCGTTGTACAGCGCCGGATACGAGAGCATCGGGCGGCCGTTGATCAGGTACTTGGTATAGCCCGGGCTGAGGCCGAACATGCCCGCCGCTTCGGCGCCCTGGGTGAAGGATGCGGAGGTCTGGCCACCCTGCAGGCCGCCCGTGGACAGCGAGGACTGCTGCAGGACATCGGCGACGCTGGTGAAACCGCGGGTCTGGATATCCTCGGCGGTGACGGTCAGGACGGGCGTGTGGTTCTCGATCTCGGTCTGCGGAATCAGCGACCCGGTGACGGTCACACGATCAAGCTGGGTCGGCGCATTGCCGTCCTGGGCCAGGGCGGTGCCGGAGGCCAGGAGGGTGCCGAGCAGGGCGAGGGTCAGAGGGTGGCGCGAGAGCGTGGAACGTTGGCGAGACATGGTGGATCCCCGTAGTGAGCAATGTCTTGGCGGCGCATTCCCTGCGCATTAACAATTCGTTCAGTGTGACTCCATTCAGGTCGACCGTAACACGTCGTTAACGCTGCCAACACGGGCCTGTCACATCAAGGTGCCGTTGGGAGATGAAAAAACGCTTCAGAATCAATGAATAAGGCGATTTGTTTTGGCATGTTTCAAAAGATGGCGACGTGCAAGGGAGCATGTCAGCATGACCGATATGCCTTGTAGATCAATGCGTTGTCCCGGATCAGCGTTCCCGGTAACCCGGACGTTTGTGCGTTGTGGATCACACTTTCTGCTATAGGCCGGACAGGGGCGGGGCGCAGTGGTGCCCAAAAAAAAGGCCCCGCCGAAGCGGGGCCTGGTCCAGACACGGCGTCCGGAATACGACGGGATCAGAAGTCGTACTTGACCTGGGCCGAGATCTGACGGCCGTAGACGCTGTAGAAGCCGTCGTTGAACGGGGTCGATTCGTTGCCCGGGTAGTTGTAGCGCTGGCCTTCCGGCAGCTTGTTGAACACGTTGTTGACCATCAGCGACAGGGTCAGATCGTCCTGTGCCTGGTAGTTCAGGCTCATGTTGTACGTGGTGTACGAGCCCCACTTGCCGGCCTTGGCGCCGGAGGCGTGGACGTAGTCATAGCTGCGGCCGGTGTAGGCCAGGTAGTTCGGGGTGCTGCCGACGTAGTTGGCGTACACGGTGGTGGTGAACTTGGAGATGGCCCAGCCCACCGACACGTCGCCGCGTACCTTGGCGAAGTTGTCGTAGTACCACATGTTGTACGGATCGCTCAGCAGGTCCAGCTTCTGCGCACCCGGCAGGGCCACCACTTCACGCTTCAGCATGTTGGTGTAGTTGCCGGAGAACATCAGCGAGCCGAAGCGGCCCAGGTCCTGCTGGTACTTGGCACCGACGGTCACCGCTTCCAGGTTCTGGCTGGCCACGTTGAGCTTCGGAGTGTAAACGCGGGTCAGGTTGCCACCGGCGTCGCGGGTCACCCAGTCGGTCACGTTCTGGCAGCTGGCCGAGGTGTTGTTCGGCAGGCCGTTGTGGCACTGGTACTCGGCCAGCAGCAGCTGGTCGGTGCTCAGGGTCTTGACCTCGTTCTTGATCTTCCAGTTGTAGTAGTCGACCGACAGCGAGAAGTTGCTCACCGGGGCCCACACCACGCCTGCGCTCCACACGTCGGCGGTGATCGGCTTCAGGTCCGGGTTGCCGGACTTTTCGCTGTACACCGAGGTGGTCTTGTAGAACGAGCAGGCTTCGTCACGCAGCGCGTAACCCATCTGGCTGCAGCGGTAGTAGTCGTTCTGGCCGGAGGCGAACGAGCCGCTCATGCCCTGGAAGGCATCGGACAGGGTCGGCGCGCGGAACGCGGTGCCGTACTTGCCGCGCAGCAGCAGGCTTTCCACCGGACGGTATTCCAGGCCGATGCTGTAGGTGGCCTTGTCGACGGTCTTGTCGGCGATCTTGAAGGCGTCATAGCGGCCCGAGGCGCTGACGGTCAGCGACTCGAACACCGGCATGCGCAGTTCGCTGGTCACCGCGTAGTTGCTGCGGTGGCCGGCACCGGCCACGGCGCTGGCGCCCCACGCGTTGCCATCGACGAAGGCCTGGTCGGGCGAGTAGTCCCAGCCCTCGCTGCCACCTTCCAGCACGACGGCTAGGCCGGCGTCGCCGCCCGGCAGGGAGAACAGCGAGCCGTTGGTCACCTGCACGCGACCCAGGTTCTGCCAGGTCTTGCTGCGGTGGGTGCCATAGCCGGTGAAGCTGGCGAACTGGTCCGGCGTGATCGGCGAGTAGAAGGCGGTGTAGTTCGGGTTGTAGATGCCGAAGCCATCAGCAGTGGTGCCCAGGCGCGGGCCCAGCACGGTGTCGCCGAAGAAGCCTTCGATCTTGTCCTTCCAGCGCGCGAAGCGGTTCTGGTCCAGGCGGTATTCGCCGCGGGTGAAGCTGGCGCTGTAGTCCCAGTCGCCGACCATGCCCTTGCCGCCCAGGGTGACCTGGTAGGAACGGCTCTCATCGGAGTTCAGGATGTTGTTGTAGTGGCCCGGGCCGATTTCTTCCGGCGCGAAGGCGCGCTGCAGGTTCACGACCTTGCCCAGGCCCTGGTCGTAGAAGCCGCCCATCACCGACTTGGTACCCCACCACAGGGCGCTGGAGCCGGAGGTGAACTCGGTCTTTTCCTTGCTGTACAGCACGTCGGCGAACAGCTGGAAGTTGTCGTTCACGTCGAAGGTCATCGACGAGTAGAACTGGCCGCTGTTCTTGCCGTTCTTCAGGGTCTTGTAGCCGGCGCTGTACACCGAGCCGCAGGATTCGCCCGATGCACGCTTGCCGACGGTGGTGGTGCCGTCGTACAGGCCTGCCACGTTGGCGCAGCGGGTCGGGTCCATCATGTACAGCTTGTTGTCGGCGTTGCCGATGACGGCAAAGTCGTTCGACGGCAGCTGCGCGGTGTAACCGACCGGGTTGTTCTGCTTGGTGATGTCACGCTGGTAGCCCCAGATCGGGCTGCCGTTCTCGATCTGCACGTTGACCAGCGCGTGGAAGCGGTCGTCGAACGCGTTGAAGCCCTTGGCGGCGCTGAAGCGGATGTTGCTGCCACCACCTTCGGTGTAGGTACCGCCACGGATCGACATCGTGCCGCCGTCCATGCGTTCCTTCAGGATGATGTTGACCACGCCGGCGATCGCGTCCGAGCCGTACAGCGACGACTGGCCGCCCGGCAGGACTTCGATGCGCTCGACGATGTCGATCGGAATGCCGCTGATGTTGTTGAACGACTCGCTGCCGTTGTACAGCGCCGGATACGAGAGCATCGGGCGGCCGTTGATCAGGTACTTGGTGTAGCCCGGATTCAGGCCGAACATGCCGGCGGCTTCGGCGCCCTGGGTGAACGCACCCGAGGTCTGGCCACCCTGCAGGCCGCCGGTGGTCAGCGATGACTGCTGCAGCACTTCAGCAACACTGCTGAAGCCGCGGGTCTGGATGTCTTCGGCGGTGATGGACATCACCGGGGTCTGGGTTTCGACCTGGGTCTGCGGGATCAGCGAACCGGTGACGGTGATCTTGTCCAGGTTGGTCGCCTTGTCCTGGGCCATTGCCGGGGCGGCGGCCATCAGAGCGGAAATCAGGGCGACGGCGAGCGTGTTGCGACGTGCGGTATTGCTGACGTGTTTCATGTAGTTCCAATGGAGAGCAAAAAACAAAAACGGCACTGCGCATGCGCCATCGCGCGGGCCGGAACAGCGGGCTCCGCAGCTCAAAACAGTGCTGATCGAACGTAACATGAACTTAACAATCTGTGCACGAATCCGTCGCAATCCTGAATTTCAGTCAGGTTACGTCCAGCTTGTATGATGTTGGGTTATCCCCCTGACTCCGCCGGTGCTCGTTGTGAACAGTTCTCCCCGCCGTCCCCATGCCAGCCAGGTCCAGAAGGGACTTGCGCCGCATGCCCGCATCCGCAATGTCATCGCGGTCGGTTCGGGCAAGGGCGGCGTCGGCAAGTCCACCACCTCGGTGAACCTGGCCGTGGCGCTGCAACAGCTCGGTGCGCGGGTGGGCGTGCTCGACGCCGACATCTACGGCCCCAGCGTGCCGGCCATGCTGGGGCTGTCCGGCCGCCCGGAAAGCCCGGACAACAAGAGCATCGAGCCTCTGCGTGCGTTCGGCGTGGACACCATGTCGATCGGCTACCTGATCGAAGAAGACACCCCGATGATCTGGCGCGGCCCGATGGCCACCTCGGCGATGACCCAGCTGTTCAACGATACCCTGTGGGACGACCTGGATTTCCTGCTGATCGACCTGCCGCCGGGCACGGGTGACATCCAGCTGACCCTGACCCAGAAGATTCCGCTGGCCGGTGCGGTGATCGTCACCACGCCGCAGGACATCGCCACGCTGGATGCGAAGAAGGCGCTGAAGATGTTCGAGAAGGTCGAGGTGCCGGTGCTGGGCATCGTCGAGAACATGGCGGTGCACACGTGCAGCAGCTGCGGGCACATCGAGCACCTGTTCGGCGAGGGCGGCGGCGAGCGCATGGCCGCGCAGTACGGCGTGCCGCTGCTGGGGTCGCTGCCGCTGCAGATCGGCATCCGCGAGCAGGGCGATGCGGGCACGCCGATCACCGTGGCCCAGCCGGATTCGGCACCGGCCCAGGCCTACCGCCATGCCGCGCAGCGCCTGATCGAGGAAGTCGGCAAGCGCCCGCGGGCCTCGATCCCGATCCTGTCCTCGCTGCTGTAAGTGCAGGTGCAGGGGCCGCCGGGGCAGGCCGGCCCCCTGCTAGAATCCTCGCGCCCCCTCGTATCCCCTCAGGACAAAGCATGAGCATCAAGAGTGACCGTTGGATCCGCCGCATGTCCGAGCAGCACGGCATGATCGAGCCGTTCGAGGCCGGGCAGGTCAAGCAGGCCAACGGCCAGCGCATCGTCAGCTACGGCACGTCCAGCTATGGTTATGACGTGCGCTGCTCGCGCGAGTTCAAGGTGTTCACCAACATCAACTCGACGATCGTCGATCCCAAGCACTTCGATCCGGGCAGCTTCGTGGATATCGTCGGCGATGAGTGCATCATCCCGCCGAACAGTTTCGCGCTGGCGCGTACCGTGGAGTACTTCCGCATTCCGCGCGATACCCTGGTGGTGTGCCTGGGCAAGAGCACCTACGCGCGCTGCGGCATCATCGTCAACGTGACGCCGCTGGAGCCGGAATGGGAAGGCCACGTCACCCTGGAATTCAGCAACACCACGCCGCTGCCGGCGCGCATCTACGCCAACGAAGGCGTGGCGCAGATGCTGTTCTTCCAGGCGGCTGCCGATGACATCTGCGAGACGTCGTACCGCGACCGTGGCGGCAAGTACCAGGGCCAGACCGGCGTGACCCTGCCGCGGACCTGAAGATCGCAGGCGATTTGTGGAGCCGAGCCATGCTCGGCTTCAATGCCGGGCCGCCGGGCATGGCTCGGCTCTACATGAAGTAAGGCGGCGCAATGCGCCGCCTTCCTTATTTGCCGCGACCGAACAGCATCGCGATGCCGACACCCACCAGGGCCACCGGCCACCAGGTCAGCAGCAGCTTGGACAGGTTCAGGTGCGTCCAGCCGAGATTGCTGGCGAGCATGAACAGGCCGATCAGGATCAGCAGGACGGCGGCAACGAGGTTGAATCGCATCGGGTCGGCGGAGGCTCAGGACAGGGCCGGATATCCTAGCCGTTCCTTCCAGTAGGCGACATGCTGGTCCAGCGCCGCCGGCTCGTAGCGGTGCGCCGGGCCGCTGCCCCAGACCGGGCCCGGCCAGGCCGGATCACCGTCATGGCGGCCGATCACATGGAAGTGCAGCTGGCGCACGATATTGCCCAGCGCCCCGATGTTGATCTTTTCCACTCCGTCGGAGCCCTTCAGGGCCTTGCAGGCGCGGTTGAGCTCGGTGCGCAGCTTGTCCTGCTGCTCGCCGTCCAGCTCGATCCACTCGGTGACCCCGGCCAGGCGCGGTACCAGCACCAGCCAGGGGAATCGTTCGTCGTTCATCAGCCGCACTTGCGACAACGGTCCTTCCGCCACCAGCACGCTATCGGTGGCCAGGCGTGAATCGAGTTCGAATTCGCTCATCCAAGATGCTCCGAGAAGAAGTCCAGGGTGCGTTGCAGCGCCAGGGCGGCGCTGTCTGGATCATACGCATGTCCGACCTCCCGGTTGAAGGCATGATCGGCCGGATAGACGTAGGTGGCCATCTGCGGCAGCTTCTCGCGGTGGGCCTGCACTGCTTCCGGCGGGATGCTGCGGTCCTGGGCGCCGAAGTGGAAGATCACCGGCGCCTTGGGTGTCTCATCAAGGAACTGGACGTTGCGTGCGCCGTAGTAGCTGACCGACGGCAGCCCCAGGCGCACTGCGGACAGCATCGCCACCGTACCGCCCCAGCAGTAGCCGACGGTGCCGACCTTGCCGTAGGGGGCCAGCCGGGTGGCCGCGGCGCGGACCACTTCCAGCGCCCGCTCCATGCCCAGCGCGCCGACCCGTTCCAGGCCCTGCTTCACGCCTTCGGCGTCGTAGGGCAGCGCGTCCGGATCGGCGTCGGGGCCATCGAGCAGGTCAAAGAACGAGGGCGCCAGCACCGCATAACCTTCCGCCGCGAAGCGCTCGGCCACGCTGCGGATATGCGGATTGGCGCCGAAGATTTCCTGCACCACCACCAGGCCGCCGCGCGCGGTGCCTTCCGGCAGGGCCTGCCACGCCCGTACCGGGCCGTGATGCGTATCCAGGGTGATCCATTCGGCCATCGTCATCTACTCTCGTTGCAGGGGACAGGGCTGCATTGTCGTTGCTGCGCGGGTTAGCGCGGTGTCAGTGGCTGTGCGCGATCGGGCGGCTGGCCGTTCAGAGCGACGCCGCCAACCCCGGTATACTGGCGCCCTTTCAGGCCCCGGCCCCCAGGAACCCCTGCCATGCCGGCAGGGGCCCAGGCCCCCAGAGTCCCGCGATTTCCATGTCCCAGCTGAACCCCAAAGTCGGCTTCGTCAGCCTTGGCTGCCCGAAGGCCCTCGTCGATTCCGAGCGCATCCTCACCCAGCTCCGCTCGGAAGGCTACGACATCGTCCCGTCCTACGATTCGGCCGACGTGGTGGTGGTCAACACCTGTGGCTTCATCGATTCGGCGGTGACCGAGTCGCTGGACGCGATCGGCGAGGCGATGAACCAGAACGGCAAGGTCATCGTCACCGGCTGCCTGGGCAAGCGCCCGGAGCAGATCCGCGAGGCGTACCCCAACGTGCTGGCGGTGTCCGGCCCGCAGGATTACCAGAGCGTGATGGAAGCGGTGCATGAAGCACTGCCGCCCAAGCACGATCCGTTCGTGGACCTGGTGCCCGACTACGGTATCAAGCTGACTCCGCGGCACTACGCGTACCTGAAGATTTCCGAGGGCTGCAACCACAAATGCAGCTTCTGCATCATTCCGTCGATGCGCGGCAAGCTGGTTTCGCGCCCGGTCGACGAGGTGCTGCGTGAAGCCGAGCGCCTGGTGCGTGGCGGCGTGCGCGAGCTGCTGGTGGTTTCGCAGGACACCTCGGCCTACGGCGTGGACGTGAAGTACGCCGAAAGGATGTGGCGCGACAAGGCCTACCAGACCCGTTTGAAGGCGCTGTGCGAAGGCCTGTCGGAGCTGGATGCATGGGTGCGCATGCACTACGTCTACCCGTATCCGCACGTGGACGAAGTGGTGCCGCTGATGGCCGAGAACCGCATCCTGCCGTACCTGGACATCCCGTTCCAGCATGCCAGCCCGCGCATCCTGCGCCTGATGAAGCGCCCCGGCGCGGTGGAGAAGACCCTGGAGCGCGTGCAGAACTGGCGCCGTATCGCGCCGGACATCACTGTGCGTTCGACCTTCATCGTCGGCTTCCCGGGCGAGACCGAAGCCGAGTTCGAGGAACTGCTGTCGTTCCTCGACGAGGCGCAGCTGGATCGCGTCGGTGCGTTCGCCTACTCGCCGGTCGAGGGTGCCACCGCCAACGAGTTGCCTGACGCCGTGCCGGAAGAGGTGAAGCAGGAGCGTCTGGCCCGCTTCATGGAGAAGCAGGCGCAGATTTCCGCCGCACGCCTGGAAGCCAAGATCGGCACCGTGCAGCAGTGCCTGGTCGACGCCATCGAAGGCGATATCGCCGTGGCCCGCTCCAAGGCCGATGCCCCGGAGATCGACGGCCTGGTGCACATCCAGAATGCCGACCAGGTGCCGCTGCGCGTGGGCGAATTCGTCGACGTGGAGATCACCGAGAGCGACGAGCACGACCTGTACGGTGACGCGCTGGCGGCCGCCCCCCGTCCGGCGTTCGACCTCAAGGTGCTGTGACCGCAGCGACGGCCGCCACCGGCAACGGCGGCAGTTCACGGCGCTTCGTACCGCCGCCACGTGCGGCGGTGCCTGCACGGCGGTTCGAGCATCCGCTGTTTGCCGGACTTGATGACTTCCGTGACCTTCTGGACGGCACCGCGTGGCCGTCCATCGCGGCGCTAGATGCACGCCTGGCCGTGCCGGGCAAGCGCCTGGTTGAACAGGACGCCGCGCTGCTGGCCGATGGCCTGCACTACGAAGTGCGTATCGCGCAGGGACGCATCGCCACCCGTGCCGGCAACTGGCACGACCTGTTCAATGCGCTGGTGTGGGCCTCACAGCCGCAGCTGAAGCGAGCGCTCAACGTGCGGCAGTGCCTGCATATCAAGGCGATGCCACCCGGCCAGCGCAACCGCGCGCAGGCCGCCTTGACCCAGTTCGACGAAGCCGGCGTGATCGTGCGTGTGCGCGATGGCACTGTGCTGCGCGCATGGGATGAGCATGACTGGCCTGCAGTGTTCGAGCCGACGCGCTGGCACAGCGGCGACATCGCCATCGTGGCGATGTTCGGGCATGCGCTGATGGAGCAGGCGCTGCTGCCGGGGCGATTGCTGGTGGGCAAGTGCGTGGTGGTGCAAAGCGATGCCGATGCGGCCTGTGTTGACGCGGTGACCGCGGCCATCGCCGAGGGCAGGGCAGTGACCGATCCGCTGCAGCTGCGGCCGTTGCCATTGGCCGGTATTCCCGGCTGGCATGGCGTGCAGGATTCCGCCTTCTATCGCAATGCCGATTATTTCCGCCCGTTGCGTGCGGGGCGCACATACCCACCGCCGTTGTAGAGCCGAGCCCATGCTCGGCTGCGCGGCGCATCAGCCGAACATGGGCTCGGCTCCGCATGGACAGCGAGGTCGAGCATGGCTCGACGCTACACAGGCTCGTACTCCACCCCGATCACCGCAAAGGTGAACTGCCCGCCAGGCAGCTCCACCGAGAACTCATCATCCAGCCGCTTCTTCAGCAGCGCACGCGCCAGGGGGGAATCGATGCTGATCCAGCCCAGGCCCGCATCGGTCTCATCCGGACCGACAATGCGATAGCGGCTGGTGTCGCCGCTGTCCACATTCTCCAGTTCCACCCACGCGCCGAAGAACACTGCCAGCGGATCGGTTGGCGTGGTATCGACCACGCGCAGCGATTCCAGCCGCTTGGTCAGGTAGCGCACGCGGCGGTCGATCTCGCCCAGTTGCTTCTTGCGGTAGGTGTACTCGGCGTTCTCGGAACGGTCGCCTTCTGCGGCAGCGGCGGCGAGCGCTTTCACCACCTCCGGGCGACGCACGCGCCATAGCTCATCCAGTTCGGCCTTCAGTCGCGCATGCCCGGAGGCGGTGATCAGGGCGGTGCTTTTTTCTGCGGGGGGACGCCAACGGGACATGCAATACGGCTTCTTTTCTGGATGACGAACGGGGAGCGGGGTCGGAGCCCTCCCTGGCGGGAGGGATCCGACCCTGGGGTCAGATCCCTTTCCAGCGGAAAGGGCTCTGACCCCGGCCGTGGCAGATCAGCGCTTGCCGCCGAAGATGCCACCGAGGATGCCGCGCACGATCTGGTTGCCCAGCTTGGTGCCGACAGTGCGCGTGGTCTGCTTGGCCATGGTTTCGATCATGCCCTGGCGGCGCTTGGTGCCGAAGATCGCGTCCTTGATGGCCTGGCCGAACCCGCCTTCCTGTGCGTCGTCCTGCTCGCGGCTGCGCGCGGCCGGCGCCTGGGCCTGTTCGACGGTCTTCTGTGCACGCTGGGCCAGCAGCTCGGCGGCCGATTCGCGGTTGACCGCGGTGTCGTAGCGGCTGCCGACCGGGCTGCCGGCGCGTACCTGTGCACGCTCGGCCTCGGTGATCGGTCCCATCCGGCAGCGCGGCGGCGCGATCAACGTCTGCTGCACGGGCATCGGCACGCCCTTGTCCTGCAGCGTGGATACCAGCGCCTCGCCGGTGCCGAGCTGGCTCAGTACCTTGGCCACGTCCAGCTTCGGATTCGGCACGAACGTCTCGGCCGCGGTTTTCACCGCCTTCTGGTCGCGCGGGGTGAACGCACGCAGTGCGTGCTGCACGCGATTGCCCAGCTGGCCGAGAATGTTGCCCGGCACGTCGTCGGGGAACTGCGAGCAGAAGTACACGCCCACGCCCTTGGAACGGATCAGGCGCACCACCTGCTCGATGCGCTGCACCAGCGACGGCGGTGCATCATCGAACAGCAGGTGCGCCTCGTCGAAGATGAAGACCAGCTTCGGCTTGTCCAGGTCGCCCACTTCCGGCAGCTGCTCGAACAGTTCCGACAGCAGCCACAGCAGGAAGGTGGAATAAAGCCTGGGCTTGAGCACCAGCTGGTCGGCGGCGAGGATGCCGATCATGCCGCGGCCGTCGTGGTTGACCCGCATGATGTCGGCCAGTTCAAGCGCCGGTTCGCCGAAGAAATTCTCGCCACCGTCCTGCGCCAGGCGCAGCACCGAACGCTGGATGGCCGCGATCGACTGCGCACTGACCAGGCCGTACTCGGTGGAAATGTCCTTGCGCTCCTCGGCGACCAGGCCGAGCAGGGCGCGCAGGTCGTCCATGTCCAGCAGCAGCAGGCCGCGGTCGTCGGCCAACTTGAATACGATGTCGAGTACCCCGGCCTGGGTGTCGTTCAATTCGAGGATGCGCGCCAGCAGGGTCGGGCCCATCTCGCTGACCGTGGTGCGCACCGGGTGGCCCAGCTTGCCGTACAGATCCCAGAAAAGGGTCGGGCTGGCGGCCGGCGCATAGTCGGCCACGCCGATCTCGGCGGCACGCTGGAGCAGGTTCTCGGCGCCGCTGCCGGGCACGGCCAGGCCGGAGACATCGCCCTTCACATCGGCCAGGAACACCGGCACGCCCCGTCGCGAGAAGCCCTCGGCCAGGGTCATCAGGGTCACGGTCTTGCCGGTACCGGTGGCGCCGGCCACCAGACCGTGGCGGTTGCCGAGTTTCGGCAGCAGGGTGACGGCAATATCGTCGGTAATGCCTTTGCCGAGCAGAATCGGATCCATGGTCCAGCCCTTGTGATGAATAGTCCAATGTTAACCGCCGGCAGTGACGGTCCGAAGGTCGGCTTGCCCGGACCTTGGCGGCGCCGCTACTCTGCCTGCCTGTTTCGCACACAGTGCCATCAATGCCCGTTCCTGTCCTGATTTCCCGCGGTTGGCCGCTGCTGGCCCTGGCCGGCCTGGTTTCCCTGGCGCCCGACGCCTACGCACAGCGGGTTTCGGCCCGGGACAAGGTGAAGGTGGATGCGCTGCAGCAGCGCATGACCGCCGCCGAAAAGCGCTACGGCGATGCCCTGCTGCTGGTCGCCAACGCCGATCCCAAGGGCAGCAACGAGGCCGATGCCGCGCTGGAGGACATGGAAGATGTCCTCAACGACTGCGTCAAGCAGAAGGGCTGCCAGATGGGGACCCTGCTGGCCAGCTACAAGCGGCTGCTCAAGCACGACGCCGATGCCGCCGCCAGCGATGACGTGGCCGACGAGGGCGGTGACCGCCTGGAAGCCGACCCGGACCACATCGGCCCGCTCACCGCCGACGTGCCCGAGGCCGCGCGCGCTGCCGCGCTGCTGAACGACAAGCGGCACGCCTTCGACACGATGGTCGAGTACAACCCGGCGGTGCAGGCCGGCATCCGCCGCTGGCTGACCGACATGCGCCCGGCGCTGCTGACCAGCTACGAGAATTACCAGAACCTGCGCGCGGTGATGTGGCCGGAGTGGGAGAAGCGTGGCCTGCCCGAGGCGCTGCTGTTCGGGATCATGGCCAAGGAATCCAATGGCCGTGTGCATGCTTCCTCGCGCGCCGGCGCCGCCGGCCTGATGCAGTTCATGCCAGCCACCGGCCGCCGTTTCGGCCTGGGCCCGGACGGCACCGGCTTCGATACCCGCTTCGACGCGCGCAGCGCCGCCGAGGCCAGCGCCAGCTACCTCAACGAGCGTCTGCGTGAACTGAACAACAACGTGGAAATGTCGGTGGCCGCCTATAACGGTGGCGAAGGCCGTGCTGCGCGCGTGTTCAAGCAGAGCGGTGGGCAGAGCTTCTGGACCGACAGCGTCTACAACCAGTTCCCGGGCGAGACCAAGGACTACGTGCCGATGGTGATCGCCGCGGCCTGGATCTTCCTGCACCCGCAGCAGTACGGCGTGGAGTTCCCGAAGATCAGCGCGCAGCCGGCCACGCTGCGGCTGGCCAAGTCCACCACCATCTACGAACTGACCATCTGCCTGGGCAGCCACGGCACCCGTGATGGTTACATGCGCGCGCTGCGCAACCTCAACCCGCGTTATGAAGCCGATGGCTGGATTCCGGCCGGTACGCTGATCAACGCCACCACCCGCATCGCCGGCCTGTACCAGCGAAATTGTGTCAGTGGTCCGCGTGCCGACCTCGCCCGCACGCTGATCACCGCTGATCTCAACGCGGCGATCAAGCGCCCGACCGCGGCCAGCTACACCGGCAGCGTCGCCGTGGGCGGCGTGGTGCCGGTTGCCGACGCGGCTGCATCCACCAGCGTGCCGACCGCACCGGTGGCTGCAGTGGCGGCACCGCGCCCGGCGCCGGCCGCCCGGCCGAAGCCGGCGCGCAGCCACAAGGTGGGCCGGGGGGAGACCCTGGGCGCCATCGCCGCGAAGTTCCAGTGCGACCTGCCGACCCTGGCCCGCGCCAACGGCCTGAAGGCTCCGGCCTACAGCCTGCGCCAGGGCCAGACGCTGAAGCTGCAGGGCTGCGACAAGTAATTCCCAAGACCACTGGAATCCGTATGGACCTCGAAGCCACCCGCAACCTGTTCGCCAACCTCCGCGAGAACACCGACTGGGACATCAACGGCCCGTTGCTGTGGGGGTATTTCTTCGTCCACGCCAGTGCCGAGCCGCTGCAGGCGCTGGCCCAGCACCTGCAGGCGCAGGGCTACACGTTCGTGGAACTCTTCGAGCAGGAGCCGGAAGAGGGCGACGCGCCGTTCCACGTGCTGCACGTGGAGCGCGTGGAAATCCACGACGAAGCCTCGCTGGACCGCCGCAACCAGGAATTCGCGGCGCTGGCCGCGGAGCACGGCGTGGAAGACTACGACGGCATGGACGTCGGCCCGGCACCGGTCCTGCAGTAATCGTCTTGCGTCTGTAGAGCCGAGCCCATGCTCGGCTCTACAGACCCGGTAGTGCCGGCCGCTGGCCGGCATCCCGTTGAATTCATCCACGCATCGCGTGGATCTACGGTCAGCGCAGTTTTGCCAGCGCCTGGCCCAGCTGCACCGGATGCTCGGCATCCAGATGCGGTGCGAACTCGGCCACGCCCGGCGGCAGCAGCACCACCACGGTCGAGCCGTAATTGAAGCGTGCCATCTCGGCGAAACGCTCCAGCTTGATGCCCTGGCCGCGGTAGTCCTTGCGGGTGATGCGGTCGCCGTAGGCCGGGATCTCCTCGCCGCTCCACACGGTTTCCACGCCGGACACCAGCAGCGCGCCGACCATCACGCTGGCCATCGGGCCGAAGCTGGTGTCGAAGTGGCAAACCAGACGCTCGTTGCGTGCGAACAGGCGCGGTACGCCGTTGACGGCTGCGGGACCGACACTGAACAGGCGTCCTGGCACGTGCACGGTTTCACGCAGGGTGCCGGTCCACGGCATGTGCACGCGATGGTAGTCGCGCGGCGACAGGTACACGGTGGCGTACAGGCCATCGTTGTAAGGCTTGGCATCCTCGGCGCTGCCCAGCAGTTCGGCGGCAGTGAACGACTGGCCCTTGGCCTGGAAGATGCGGCCGGCCTCGATCCTGCCGAGCTGGCTGATCCTGCCGTCGGCCGGCATCACCAGGCTGCGCGGATCGGCGTCGGCCACGCGGGCGCCCGGCTTCAACGCGCGGGTGAAGAACTGGTTGAAGGTCGCATAGCTGCGCGGGTCCGGGTTGGCCGCTTCGTCCAGGTTGACGTTGAACTTGCGGGTGACGGTGTCGATCAGCCAGCGCGACACGCGCGGATCGTCCGAGTACGCCAGCGAGCGTGCCATCGAGGACAGCAGGCGATGGGGCAGGGCGTACGTCAGGGCGGTGGTGAGGCTCATGGGGCGGTTTTCTCGGTCAGCTTGTGCAGGTCGCGGGCGATCGCCGGCGCGTTGAACGGAGGGCGCACCAGGCCGGCAAGGCGGCCCTGCGGGTCGAGCACGGCCAGGCTGGCCGAATGCTCGACGGTGTAATCCTCGGCGTTCTCGTCGAAATGCTTGCCCGGCACTTTCTGGAACACGAAGCCCAGCGAGGTGGCGAAGCGCTCGAGCGAGGGGATATCGGCGGTGGCAGCCAGGGTGTCCTTGTGGAAGCCGTGCACGTACTCGCCGAGGCGGGTGGCGCTGTCGCGGTCCGGGTCGACCGAGATGAACAGCACGCGTGGGCGCAGGCTGTCGGGCAGGGCTTCCCACTGGTTCTGCGCGCCGGCCAGCTCGGCCAGGGTGGTCGGGCAGACGTCCGGGCAGAAGGTGAAGCCCAGGAACACCAGGGTCCAGTGGCCCTTCAGCTCGCCCGGGATCAGGCGGGTGCCGTCGGACTGGGCCAGGTTGAAGTCGGGCAGTTCACGCGGCTGCGGGTACAGGGTGATCGCTTCGGTGGCCGGGGCGTTGGCCGGCGGCTTCGGCGCGAACACCTGCTGGGCGGCGAGCAGGCCGAGCCCCGCGGCCAGGGCGATCAGCAGGATGATGCCGGCGTTGCGATTGAACATGGGGGCTCCCGCGCGAAATGGGCTCCATCATACCGGCTGCGGCCCGATCGTTTCCGCCGCAACGGATGCCGCCGCGGGCGCCAGCCCCTATAATCGGGGGCCACTTTGCCCGCAGTACCGCCATGACCGCTGAAACGGCCGCCGAACTCCATACGATCATCGATCTGATCCGCTACGGCACCAGCCGTTTCAACGAAGCCGGGCTGACCTTCGGGCACAGCTACGACAATGCGCTGGACGAGGCCACCCAGCTGGTGCTGCACAGCCTGCACCTGCCGCACGACCTCGGTCCGGCCTACGGCCAGGCACGCCTGCTGCAGGCCGAAAAGTTGCGCGTGCTGGAGCTGTTCCAGCGTCGCATCGATGAACGCATCCCGGCCGCCTACCTGACCGGTGAGGCCTGGTTCGCCGGCCTGAGCTTCAAGAGCGACGCGCGCGCGCTGGTGCCGCGCTCGCCGATCGCCGAACTGATCGAATGCGGCTTCGAGCCGTGGCTGGCCGGCCGCGATGTCAGCCGTGCGCTGGACCTTTGCACCGGTTCGGGCTGCATCGCCATCGCCATGGGCCACTACTACCCGAACTGGGAAGTGGACGGCGTCGACCTGAGTGACGACGCACTGTCGCTGGCCGAGGAGAACAAGGAGCGCCTGCAGGCGCACAACGTCACCCTGATCAAGTCGGACCTGTTCAATGGCCTGACCGGCCGCCACTACGACCTGATCGTCACCAACCCGCCGTACGTCACCAACGACGAGACTGATGCCCTGCCGCAGGAATATTCCTACGAGCCGGAAATGGGCCTGCGTGCCGGTGATGATGGCCTGGACCTGGTGTTGAAGATCCTGCGCGACGCCCCGCTGCACCTGAGCGAAGACGGTCTGCTGATCTGTGAAGTGGGTGAGTCCGAACAGCATCTGGTCAAGCTGCTGCCGGAAGTCGATTTTTCCTGGATCGAATTCAAGGTCGGCCAGATGGGCATCTTCGCGGTCGAATGCCGCGAGCTGATCGCCCACAGCGCACGCATCACCGAACTGGCGGCGCAGCGCCCGTGAGCTCCAATTCGTTCGGCAAGCTGTTCACCGTCACCACGTTCGGCGAGTCGCACGGGCCGGCCATCGGCTGCGTGATCGATGGCTGCCCTCCGGGGCTGGCGCTGGACGCGGCCGAATTCGCCCACGACCTGCAGCGCCGTGCGACCGGCAAGAGCCGGCACACTTCCGCGCGTCGCGAGGCCGACGAGGTCGAGATCCTGTCCGGCGTATACGAGGGCCTGACCACCGGCACCCCGATCGCGCTGCTGATCCGCAACACCGACCAGCGCAGCAAGGACTACGCCAACATCGGCCAGCAGTTCCGCCCGGGCCATGCCGACTACAGTTACTGGCACAAGTACGGCATCCGCGATCCGCGCGGTGGTGGCCGTTCCTCGGCACGCGAGACCACCATGCGCGTGGCCGCTGGCGTGGTCGCCAAGAAGTGGCTGGCCGAGCGTTTCGGCGTCACCGTGCGTGGCTACCTGTCGCAGCTGGGCGACATCACCCCGGCCGGTTTCGACTGGTCGGCGGTGGAAGACAATCCGTTCTTCTGGCCGCACGCCGCACAGGTGCCGGAACTCGAGGCGTACATGGATGCGCTGCGCAAGTCCGGTGATTCGGTCGGTGCGCGCGTGGACGTGGTCGCCGACAGCGTGCCGCCGGGCTGGGGTGAGCCGATCTACGGCAAGCTTGATGGCGAACTGGCCGCTGCGCTGATGAGCATCAATGCGGTGAAGGGCGTGGAGATCGGCGACGGTTTCGCCAGCGCCGCGCAGAAGGGCACTGAACACCGCGACCTGCTGACCCCGCAGGGCTTCGCCAGCAACCATGCCGGCGGCATCCTCGGTGGCATCTCCACCGGCCAGCCGGTCGTTGCGTCGATCGCCCTGAAGCCGACTTCCAGCCTGCGCCTGCCGGGCCCGTCGCTGGATACGGCCGGCAACGTGGTCGAGGTGATCACCACCGGACGCCACGATCCCTGCGTCGGCATCCGCGCCACGCCCATCGCCGAGGCGATGGTGGCGCTGGTGCTGATGGACCAGGCGCTGCGCCATCGCGCGCAGTGCGGCGATGTCGGCACGATCACCCCGCGCATTCCCGGGCAGATCGATGGCTGACACGCGGCCGACCGTGTGGGTGAGCCAGCCGCTGATCGAGGCGGCCATCGCGCCGCTGCGCGATCGCGTGCAGTTGCGCAGCACCGACACCGTCACCGCCTGGTCGCCGGACCAGATCGCCGCACAGCTGGCCAGCGCCGACGGCGCGATCATCACCCTCAACGAGCGCATCGGTGCGGCCCAGGTGGCGGCGGCCACGCAGCTGCAGGTGATCGCCAACGTCGGCGTCGGCTACAACAACCTGGATGTCGACGCGCTCAGCGCGGCCGGCATCCTGGCCAGCAACACGCCGGACGTGCTGAGCGAAACCACCGCCGATTTCGGTTTTGCCCTGATGATGGCAACCGCGCGCCGGATCACCGAGTCCGAGCGCTGGCTGCGTGAAGGGCAGTGGCAGCAGTGGTCGTTCCAGACCATGCTGGGCGCGGATGTCCATGGCAGCACGCTGGGCATCCTTGGCATGGGCCGCATCGGCCAGGGCATCGCCCGCCGCGGCGCGCACGGTTTCGGCATGAAGGTGCTGTACCACAACCGTTCACGGTTGTCGGCCGATACCGAGGCGTCGCTCAGCGCGACCTACGTGGACCTGGATACACTGCTGGCACAGTCCGACCATCTGGTCACGGTGCTGCCCTACACGCCGGCCTCGCATCACATCATCGATGCGGCTGCGCTGGCGAAGATGAAGCCGACGGCAACCCTGGTGAACATCGCCCGCGGCGGCGTCGTCGACGAACTGGCGCTGGCCGACGCACTGGCCAACGGCCACCTGGCGGCCGCCGGCCTGGATGTGTACGAGGGCGAGCCGACGGTGCGCCCGGAGCTGCTGGCGCTGCGCAACGTGGTGCTCACTCCGCATATCGGCAGCGCCTCGCTGGCCACGCGCACGGCGATGGTACAGCTGGCCGTGGATAATCTGGCTGCCGGGCTCGGCCTGGACAGCGGCCCGTCGCGGATGCCGAGCGCGATCAACGCTGACGCGGCGATGGCCGCGCGCGTGACGCTGGGCAAAAAAACCGGGAAACGATAGGGAACCTCCGCGCGCCCCGCTTGAGGAGGTTCCCCGAACCCAGCTGTCGTGCGTGATTTCCCCCATTCCCGTTTTCGTGAGAGTTCCCCATGAGCAATGCACAGCGCAGTTTCCACGTCGCCGTCGTCGGTGCCACCGGCGCCGTTGGCGAGACCATGTTGTCGATCCTGGCCGAGCGTGATTTCCCGGTCGGCACCCTGAGCGTCCTCGCCTCCGAGCGTTCGGCCGGCGGCGAGATCGAATTCAACGGCCAGAAGATCAAGGTCCAGGACCTGGCCACCTTCGATCCGACCGGTGTCGAGATCGCGCTGTTCTCGGCTGGCGGCAGCGTGTCCAAGGAATACGCACCGAAGTTCGCCGCCGCCGGTGCGGTGGTGATCGACAACTCCTCGGCCTTCCGTTACGACGATGACGTGCCGCTGGTGGTGTCCGAGGTCAACCCGGAGCAGGTCGCCAACCGTCCGCGCGGCATCATCGCCAACCCGAACTGCTCGACCATGCAGATGCTGGTGGCGCTGGCGCCGCTGCACCGCAAGTACGGTATCGAACGCATCAATGTGTCCACCTACCAGTCGGTGTCCGGCGGTGGCCGCTCGGCGATGGAGGAACTGGGCAAGCAGACCGGCCAGCTGCTCAGCTTCCAGGAGATCGATCCGCAGCGCTTCCCGGTGCAGATCGCCTTCAACCTGATCCCGCACATCGATGACTTCCAGGACAATGGCTTCACCAAGGAAGAGATGAAGCTGATCTGGGAAACCCGCAAGATCCTGGGTGACGACAGCATCCTGGTGAACCCGACCGCGGTGCGCGTGCCGGTGTTCTACGGCCACTCCGAGTCGGTGGCGATCGAGACGCGCGACAAGGTCACCGTCGCTGAAGCGCGCGCGCTGCTGGAGCAGTCGCCGGGCATCGAAGTGGTGGATCGTCACGAGGCCGGTGGTTATCCGACTCCGGTTACCCATGCTTCGGGGACCGATGCGGTGTATGTCGGCCGTATCCGCGAGGACCTGTCGCACCCGCGTGGCCTGAACCTGTGGATCGTGTCGGACAACGTGCGCAAGGGCGCTGCCCTGAACGCCGTGCAGCTGGCCGAGCTGGTCGCCGCCGAACAGCGCTGATCACAGCGGTTGCCTCACCGGTAGTGCCGGCCGTTGGCCGGCATTGCCGTGATGGGGGCGTGCGTGTCTGCCGGCCAGTGGCCGGCACTACCGAAGGTCCCCCCTCGGTGGGTGCGGACCCCGGTCCGCACGCTTTATAGTGTCGCCCATGAATAAACGGGCCAGGGGCGCAAAGCGCCCGCTCCTCTATCTTTCCACCGCGCTGCTGGCCCTGGCCAGCAGTTCGGCGCTTGCCCTGGGCTTGGGTGACATCCGTGTCCTGTCCAAGCCGGGCCAGCCCCTGCTGGCCGAAATCCCGGTAGTCTCGGCCGATCCGTCCGAACTGGAGAACCTGCGCGTCGCGCTGGCCTCTGCGGTCACCTTCGAACGCGTCGGCCTGCAGCGGCCGGCCGGGCTGGTCAGCGAGCTGCAGTTCGAACTGACCCGCAATGCGCAGGGCAGGGCGGTGGTGCGGGTGACCTCCCAGACGCCGGTCGAAACCCCGTCGCTGAGCTTCCTGATCGAGGCCGACTGGGGCCAGGGCCGCCTGGTGCGCGAATACTCGGCACTGGTTGATGCGCCCTCCAGCGCACTGGCGGTGGCCGAACCGGAAATCGTCGCGCCGGCTGGTACCCTCTCCAACACCATCGTCCGTGACGCTGCACCGGCACCTGCACCGGCCGCTGCGGAGAGCGCAAGCACACCTGCGCCGTCCGCTGCGGCAGCGCCGGCACCTGCATCGGCTCGCCCGCGTGCAGGGGCTGCACCCGCTGCCGCGCAGGCAGCCGATGGCAGCGTCATCGTCCAGCGTGGGCAGACCCTGTCGCAGATCGCCAGCGCGGTGGCCCGCGGCAACCAGGTCAGCCGCGACCGCGCGATGATCGCCCTGCTGCGGGCCAACCCCGAGGCCTTCATCCGCGGCAACGTCAACCTGCTCAAGCAAGGCGCCGTACTGCGCATGCCCGACAGCGATGCACTGGCGGCGGTCGATGCCGCCGAGGCCGCAGCGCTGGTGCGCGAGCACGCCGCGCAGTGGCGGCAGGCGCGCACCGTGCCGCAACCGGCGGGTACCGTCGCCCCGGCGGCCGCGGCGGCAACCACGAACGCTTCTTCCCCGGCCGCGGCCAATGGGGCACGACTTGAAATCGCCCCGGCACTGGCTTCCGACGCCGCGCGCGCGGGCACAACCACCGGCACTGGAGCCGGCAGCGAGGGTGACATGCTGGGCAATGAACAACTGCGCCAGGCACGCGAGGACATCGCGACCCGCGATGCCGAGATTGGCGAGCTGAAGCAGCGCGTGGCCGACCTGGAAAAACTCAAGGAACAGCAGCAGTCGCTGATCGCGATGAAGGATAACGACCTGGCCGCCGCGCAGCAGCGCCTGGCGCAGGCACCGGATACCCGCGATGCGGCAACGCCGTGGTACTGGCTGGGGCTGCCGGTGCTGCTGCTGGCGGCCGGTGCAGCCTGGCTGCTGCGTCGTCGCAAGCCGTCGCCGCTGCCGCCGCTGCGGGAAGAAGACGATGCCGCCGGCCTGGCCGCTGCGGTACCGGCGGGCGCGGCGCTGGATACGCTGGCCGAGCAGTCCTCGTGGTCGTCGGTGGTGCCCGAAGCGGGCCGCCAGGAGCCGGCGATGCCGGCTTGGGCGAGCGAAACCGGGGGGCAGGATGACGTGGTTGCCGAACCGGTCGCCGACGTCGCCGCCCAGGCTGACTGGCAGGCGCAGACGCTGCGCGATGACGAAGTGGTGGAGCTGCCCGAGGCAGTGACCGACCTGCCGCGCTGGGACGAGCCGGTGACCACGCAGGAGGATCCCGCGCCGGCCGCCGCCGTGCAGGATGAGCCGCTCGCGCAGGCGGCCCCTGGTGAGGTGGCAGTACCGGACTACGCGCTGCACGCCGAACAGCAGCCGCAGTTCCGCGGCGTGTTCGACCTGCCGGCCGAGCACCATGACGGCGAGGCTTCAGGCGCGGCGCCGCACGACGCGCTGGCCGCCGCGGCGCATGAAGACGGTACTGCGGCACCGGCCAGCGATGCCGGCTGGGCGCCGCGCGCCGGGCAGGAGCGCCTTGAGCTGGCCATCGCCTACCTCGACCTGGGCGATGCCCAGACCGCGCGGACGTTGCTGCAGGAAGTGGCCGAGGGCGGGGACCTGCACTGCCAGGCCCAGGCCCGCGAACTGCTGGCCCGCCTGCCGTGATCGACCCTGCCGACAAGGATCCCGCCATGAGCCGCGAGCGCCGCATCGACTACGTTGAATTCGCTTCCACGGATCCTGCAGCCAGCCGCGCCTTCTTCGAGAAGGCGTTCGGCTGGTCGTTCGTCGACTATGGCAGCGACTACACCGCGTTCGACGACGGCCGCCTGCAGGGCGGCTTCTTCCGCGGCCAGCCGCTGCGTGCCAGCGATGCCGGTGCGCCGCTGCTGGTGCTGTACGCTGACCAGCTGGCACCGATCGAAGCGGCGGTGCTTGACGCTGGCGGTGAGATCGTGCGGCCGGTGTTTTCCTTCCCCGGCGGCAGCCGTTTCCAGTTCGTCGAGCCCGGTGGCAACGAACTGGCGGTCTGGTCCGAGCGCGATCCGGCCTGAGCGCCGCCCCTCCCGCAACATCTGAGGTAGCACATGCGTTACGCGCTTGGCGTCGAGTACGACGGCAGCGATTTCAGGGGCTGGCAGAACCTCGGCGAGGGCGGCCCCAGCGTGCAGGCCAGCCTTGAGCAGGCCCTGTCGTCGGTGGCCGATTCGCCGCTGCAGGTGGTCTGTGCCGGCCGCACCGATGCCGGCGTGCACGGCCAGTGCCAGGTCGTGCATTTCGATACCGACGTGGTGCGCGATCCGCGCGCCTGGATGCTGGGCACTACCACCCGCCTGCCGCGCTCGATCGCAGTGCGCTGGTGCGTGCCGGTGGCCGAGGATTTCCACGCGCGTTTCTCCGCGCGCGCACGCCGCTACCGCTACCGCCTGCTCAACCGCGAAGTGCGGCCCGCGCTGGACCGGCAGACCTTGAGCTGGGAGCGCCGCGCACTGGACGAGACCCTGATGCACGCCGCCGGCCAGGCCCTGCTCGGCGAGAACGACTTCAGCGCGTTCCGTTCGGTGCAGTGCCAGGCGCTGCACGCCCGGCGTGAGCTGCAGTCACTGCAGGTCAGCCGCCAGGGCGAGGTGATCGAGGTCGCCGTGCAGGGCAATGCATTCCTTCATCACATGGTCCGCAATATCGTCGGATCGCTGATCCTGGTGGGCAGTGGCGAGAAGCCGGTGGAATGGATCGCCGAACTGCTGGCCGGGCGCGATCGCACCGTAGCCGGTCCCACCGCACCGCCGCAGGGCCTGGTGTTCCTTGGGCCCCTGTACCCCGACAACTGGCACCTGCCCGCCGAGGTCACGCTATGAGCCGCTCCTACTACCGCACACGCATCAAGTTCTGTGGCATGACTCGGGCCGGCGACGTCCGCCTGGCCGGTGAACTGGGCGTGGACGCGGTGGGCTTCATCTTTGCCCGCGAAAGCAGCCGCCGGGTTGCCCCGGCCGAGGCGCGCGCGATGCGCCAGGCGATCGCGCCGATGGTCGACGTAGTGGCGCTGTTCCGCAACAACAGCAAGGAAGAAGTGCGCGAGGTGCTGCGCACGGTACGGCCGACCCTGCTGCAGTTCCACGGGGAGGAAGACGAGAGCTTCTGCCGCAGCTTCAACATGCCCTACCTGAAGGCGATCGCGATGGGGGGGCGTGAAGAAATCAACGCCCGCACCCTGCAGCTGCGCTATCCCAGCGCCGCCGGCTTCCTGTTCGACAGCCATGCCCCGGGCGGCGGCGGCGGTACCGGCGTGGCCTTCGACTGGGGCCGCATTCCGACCGGCCTGCACCGGCCGTTCCTGCTGGCCGGTGGCCTGAATCCGGAAAACGTCTACGACGCCGTGCTGGCCACCCTGCCGTGGGGCGTGGATGTCTCCAGCGGCATCGAACTGGAGCCGGGCATCAAGGATGGCTACAGGATGCGCACCTTTGTCGAAGAAGTGCGTCGTGCCGATTGCGCGGTTCTGGAGTGATTGGCGTCACTATCTGCCGTGATTTGGACCTGGATTTGAGCCTGCACGCATTCTTCACATAGGATGGACCCAAGCGCGCCTGCCATGAGGGCCGGCGCGGGGATCGACGGGGCGCGTCCGGCGCGTCCCGAACGGGCGGCCGCCGCCCACAGCCCAGGAAGGCAAGCGATGCAGGAGTTCCTCACCGTCGTGTTCGGTTTCCCGACCCTGCCGTACAGCATCGTGCTGGCGGTGGCGGTGCTGTATTGGGCACTGGCGGCCTTCGGCCTGGTCGACGACGGGTTTGGCGATGCCGGCGCCGATGGGGCGCTGCATGGCGACCCACATGATCTGCAGGGACTGTCCGCGCTGCTGGCGCGCTGGGGCCTGGGTGGGGTTCCCCTCATGCTTGTGGTGACGCTGCTGGGCTTCTTCGCCTGGATCGTTACCTATTTCGTCCATCTGTTCGTGCTGTTGCCGCTGCCGGACCTGCTGCGCTGGGCGATCGGTGCGGTCGTGGCCCTTCTGGCACCGTTGCCGGCGGTGCCGTTCACCGCACTGCTGCTGCGCCCCGTCCGCAGGTTCCTGCTGCGCCTGCGCCCGGTGGCGCAGGCCTCGCTGCTGGGGCGTACCGGCGTGGTTGCCTCGCCGAAGGTGGATGCCCGCAGCGGTCACGCCACCTTCGACGATGGCGGCGCCGGACTGGTGCTGCAGGTGCGCAGCGAGATCGAACTGCAGCGTGGCGAGCGCATCGTGCTGATCGAACACGTGGCTGATCAACACCATTACCGGGTGGTCCGCGCCGACGCGGTCGCCCTCGACTTCCAGGACAACCTGCTTCCGGGCAACAAGGAGAATCACTGATGACGTTGGCAACCATGGCCCCCTTCCTGATCGGCGTAGCCGTGCTGCTGGTCGCACTGCTCGGCCTGGCCGGCCTGTTCAAGGCCTTCTACCGCAAGGTCGACCAGGGCGTGGCCCTGATCGTCAACGACATGAGCTCCACGCCCAAGGTGCACTTCACCGGTGCGCTGATCATCCCGGTGCTGTACCGCGCCGAGCTGATGCGGATCAGCCTGATCACGCTGCAGATCGACCGCCGCGGCAAGGAAGGCCTGATCTGCCGCGACAACATGCGTGCCGATATCGCAGTGGCGTTCTACCTGCGGGTCAACGAGACCCAGGCCGATGTGCTGCGCGTGGCCAAGGCCATCGGTGCCGACCGTGCATCGGACAAGCATGCCGTCGACGAGCTGTTCAACGCCAAGTTCTCCGAAGCGCTGAAGACGGTCGGCAAGAAGTTCGACTTCACCGAACTGTTCGAGAAGCGCCAGGAGTTCCGCGACGAGATCATCGCGGTGATCGGCAATGATCTGAACGGCTACGTTCTCGAGGACGTGGCGATCGACTATCTGGAGCAGACCCCGAAATCGCTGCTGGACCAGTTCAACATTCTCGATGCGCAGGGCATCCGCAAGATCACCGAATTGACCGCCGCGCAGAACGTGGTGACCAACGAGCTGGAGCAGAACGAGAAGCTCGCCATCACCAAGAAGAACGTGGAAGCGCGCGAGGCGCTGCTGGCCCTGGAACGCCAGCAGGCCGAAGCCGAAGCACGGCAGAAGCGCGAGATCGAGACCATCCGCGCACGCGAGGAGGCCGAGACCGCCAAGGTGCAGGAGGAGCAGCGCCAGTTGTCCGAGAACGCCCGCATCGAAGCGCAGCAGCTGATCGAGATCCGCGACCAGAACCGCCTGCGCGAAGTGGAAGTGGCCGAGCAGAACCGCCAGCGTGCCGTCGCCATCGAGGCCGAGCGCGTGGAGCGCGCACGCCAGCTGGAGCAGGTCACCACCGATCGTGAAGTGCAGCTGCAGGGCGTGGAGCGTGACAAGGTGGTCGAGCAGGGCAAGATGGACGTGGCCAACATCACCCGTGAACGCATCTCCATCGACAAGACCGTGGCGCAGGAAGAGGAGCGCATCAAGGAAGTGCGCGAAGTCTCCGAGGCCGACCGCCAGAAGCAGGTGCTGATCCTGGAAGCCGAGGCCAAGGCGCAGGAAGCGCTGGTGCGCGAAGTCAAGGAAGCGCAAGCGCGCGAAACCGCTTCAAAGCATCGCGCGGTGGAACTGACCACGCTGGCCCAGGCCGAGCACGAAGCGGCCGGCAAGCAGGCCGAAGCCAAGCGCCTGTTGGCCGACGCGCTGCGCGCCGAACAGGCAGCGCCGGGCCTGGCCGAAGCGCAGGTGCGTGAAGCCTCGGCGCTGGCCATCGAGAAGGTCGGCATCGCCGAGGCCCGCGTGATCGAAGCCAAGGCCGAAGCCAGCCTGAAGCAGGGCAGCAACGAAGCCCGCGTGCTGGCCGAGACCCTGCAGGCGCAGGCGCAGGGTGAGGAAAAGATGGGCCTGGCCCGTGCCAGCGCCACCGAGTCGCTGGGCAATGCCGAAGCCGGGGTGGTGCAGAAGAAGCTGCTGGCCGAGGCCGAGGGCCTGGTGCGCAAGTTCGAAGCCATCGCCTCGCTGAGTGACCAGGCACGTGGCCATGAAGAGTTCCGCATGATGCTGGACAACAGCCTGAAGCAGGCGCTGGCCTCGATCGAAGCCGGCAAGGAGGTCTCGCGCGAGAACGCCAATGTCATCGCCAGCGCGCTGCGCAACGCCGATATCGACCTGGTCGGTGGCGACGGCGGCATGTTCGAGAACCTGGTCAAGGCGGTGTCGCTGGGCAAGTCGATCGAAGGCTTCGCCGGCAAGAGCCCGATCGTGCAGGAGCTGATGCAGCGCTACCTGGGCGTGGCCGTGGCCGAACCGGCACCGCGCCAGATCGCCGAGGATGCCGACGCGGTACCGACCGTGTCGGCGACCGTGGTCGACAGCGCCCGTTGATGCATCGGGCGATGGCCGCCGCGGCCATCGCCCGCCCGCGCCGGCCGCAACCGCGGCCGTCCGCCCGTGAGCCGGAAACCTGCTGATGTCTGAAACCCATCCGTCCGCCGAATCCACCGCACCGGAGGCCGGCGGCAGCACCGTCGACCAGGCTGTCGCCCAGGGCGGCGCCTACGAAGTCCTGCGCCGCCGCCTGGCCGAGCAGGGCCAGCGCCTGCAGGGCCTGGCCGAAACGCTCAACCGCCAGCGCCTGGCCGAGTTCGGCGACAGCCGCCTGGAGGTGGTCGGGCGCTTCCGCATCCGCAGCGACAACAACTGCGTCGGCCGTGACATCGTGCAGGTGGGCCCGGACCGCCTGCTGTTCGGCTACAACGTGTTCATCGGGTTGAAGACCCAGACCCGCATCGAGGATGTGTTCGGTCTGTACCGGCTGGTGCAGGGCAGCGACGGCTACGACGTCGCTGCGCTGGAACTGAAGGGCAGCTTCCTCGACCAGCCCGGCTTCGTGCACGATTTCAACGAGCTGTATGCCTACTACAAGCACGCGCGCCTGCTGCAGCTGATCGTGGTCGGCGACAAGCTGCTGGCCTCGTTCCAGATCGGCGAGCGCAGCAGCGACGTGCGCGTGTTCCGCTGGGCGCTGTCGCGCGAGGGCGAGCTGACCTACCTGGATGCGCGCGGTGAGCGCGATATCGCACTGCCGCCGCCGTTCGACTTCGAATGGACCCGGGCGACCCGCGACCTGGCGGTCAACGGCCGCCATTCGCATCTGAACATCCTCGACACCCTGTTCGTTGAGACCACCGGCGGCGACCTCACCATCAAGGTCGAAAACAACACCGAAACCGGACAGGGCATCTACAGCGAACCCGTGGAGGACAGCACGCAGTCGCTGGACGACGCCCAGTTCGAGTTCGCCCGGGTCGGCTCGCTGGTATTGCTGAAGGTGCTGCCGTACCGCGAGACAGAGTGGCGCGGCCTGATCTACAACACGCTGACCGGCGGCATCGTGCGCAATGATGCGATCGTGCAGGCCTGCGTGCAGCTGCCCGAAGACCATGGCGTGATCTTCCCGGGTGGCTATTACCTGCAGGGCGGCGAGCACAAGGCATTTGATGCCTCGATGGCCGGCATGCAGTTCAAGCGCAGCATCCGTTCGCCAAACGGCGAGGACGTGCTGTACATCTTCTACGAGCGCGAAGGCGGGCGCTCGGCGCTGTTCGTCTACAACACCATCCAGCGCGTGCTGCAGAACCCGGTGTTCGGCCATGGCTACGCCTTGATGCAGGACGGGCGCATGGTGCTGTTCCATGCCGAGGGCAGCGAACCGACCCGCATCCATCCGATGCAGGTCTGGCAAACGCCGTTCAGCAGTGACGAGTTCGCCGCCAATCGGCCGCCCGGCAACACGTTCATGGGCCGCATCGGCAACGCCGAGCTGGTGCGCGGCATCTCCAACCTGTTCAACCTGGCGCGCGAGATCGATGGCCAGGACGTGTCGGTACAGCGCTACCAGCGCCTGGTGGCTGATACGCGGCGCCTGTTCGATGCGCACCACTGGCTGGGTGATGCGGCCTGCGATGGCGCCGAGGCGCTGCTGCGGCAGATCAGTGCGACCGGCGAATCGGTGCTGGACGAATACGAGAAGGTGCAGTCGATCCGTCAGCAATCGGCGCAGGCGATGGTGGAGGCCGAGGCCGCGCACAAGGCACTGCTGGGCCGGCTGCAACCGCAGAACTGGAGCGAGGTGCAGGCCTTCGTCGAGGCCCTCAACGCGATCACCGCATTGCGCGGGCGGCTGCTGACCCTCCGCGAGCTGCGCTACGTCGACACCGCGCGCATCGAGGCGATGACCGTCGAACTGGTGGAGGCACAGGACCGTGTTGGCGCCGCCACCGGTGACTTCCTCGCCGGCGAGGAAGCGCTGGCGCCGCTGGCCACGCGCCTGCAGGCGCTGGATGATGCCGCGCAGCAGGCACAGACGGCGCGCCAGCTGGACGAGCAGTTGGAAGGCCTGCGTGGCATGGCGTCCGACCTGGACATGCTGTCCGAGCTGATGGCCGGCCTGAAGGTGGACGATGCCACTGCGCGCACCCGCGTGGTCGAGTCGATCTCGGTGCTGTACGGTCGCCTCAACCAGGCCCGCGCGCGTGCTGACCAGCGCCGCAGGTCACTCGGTTCGGCCGAGGCCGTGGCGCAGTTCGCCGCCCAGTTCGCGCTGTTCTCGCAGTCGATCACCAGCGCGCTGGCGCTGTCCACAGACCCCGAACGTGCCGACGAGCAGTTGTCGCGCCTGCTGGTGCAGCTGGAGGAACTGGAGAGCCAGTTCGGCGAACACGAGCAGTTCCTCGGCGACATCCTGAGCAAGCGCGAAGAGCTGGTCGAGGCCTTCGAAACGCACAAGCAGGCGTTGCTGGATGACCGCCAGCGCAAGGCACGTTCGGTGCTGGACGCGGCCAATCGGATCCTCGACGGCCTGGCCAGGCGCACCGAGCGCTTCGCCACCGCCGATGAGCTCAACGCGTTCTTTGCCGGTGATCCGCTGATCCTCAAGCTGCGTGAGCTGGCCGAGCGCCTGCGCACGCTGCACGACAACGTCAAGGCCGACGACATCGAGGCGCGGCTGAAGGGCGTGCGTGACCAGGCGGTGCGCCAGCTGCGCGACCGCAGTGACCTGTACGAAGCCGGCGGCAACGTGGTGCGGCTCGGCCCGCGCCATCGCTTCAGCGTCAATACGCAGGCACTGGACCTGACCCTGTTGCCGCGTGGCGATGCGTTGGCCATTCATCTGACCGGCACCGACTTCCTGGAGACCTTGCACGATCCGGAGCTGGACGCACTCAAGCCGTTCTGGCCGGTCACCCTCGACTCGGAATCGCCCACGCTGTACCGCGGCGAGTATCTGGCCGGCAGCCTGCTGCTGGCCGCGCAGGAGGGGCGCGATGGCCTCGATCTGGCTGCACTGCAGCACGACGTCGCCAACCCGGAAGCACTGGATCAGCGCGTGCGTGCGTTTGCCGCGCCGCGCTATCGCGAAGGCTATGAGCGTGGCATCCATGACCATGATGCCGCGCTGATCCTGCGTGCGTTGCTGCCCTTGCAGCAAGCCGCTGGCAGCCTGCGCCATGCACCACGGACACGTGCGCTGGCGTTGTTGTTCTGGGCAGGCGAGCAGCGCCGCGAGGCGGTGGCGCAATGGCCGGCGCGGCAGGTGGGCGCCGAGGCGCTGGCACGCCTGCTTGGGTCCGACGAAGGGCGTCTGGCGTTGCGCACAGAAATGGCCGAGGCGCTGCTGGCGTATGCGCAATCCCACGCGTTGCCGTTCGACGCCGATGCCGCGGAGGCTGCAGCCGCCTATCTGGGCGAAGAACTGGCGGCAGGCGATCCGGTGTTCGGCAGCAGCCGCCACGCGGTGGCGCTGCTGGAGGCATTGGCCCAGCAGCTGGAACAGGCGGGGCAGCGTGAGGCGGTCGAGCGTGCCCTGCAACGTGGCCAGGATCCACTGGCTACGCGTTGGTCATTGGCTGGGCAGTGGCTGCGCGCAGTGGCGCGGATGCCGGCGCATGCCCAGCATGCCGGCTATGTCGACGAAGCCGCCGCGTTGCTGCTGGTGCAGCGCCAGTTGCGCACCCGTACCCGCGATGCCGCACTGCAGGCGGAGGTCAGTGGCCTGCTGGGCGAACACGCGCGCATCAGCAATGGCACGTTGGTGGTGTCGCTGGATGACTTCCTCGCGCGCCTGCAGCAGCACCTGCGCCATTTCGTGCCGGCATTCCATGCTTACCAGGCGCTGCGCCAGAGCATCATCGGTCGCGAGCGCGAGACCCTGCGCCTTTCCGAATTCAAGGCGCGGCCGTTGTCGTCTTTCGTGCGCAACAAGCTGATCAACGATGTCTACCTGGGCGTGATCGGTGACAACCTGGCCAAGCAGATGGGCACGGTCGGCGAGAACAAACGCAGCGACCTGATGGGCCTGCTGATGATGATTTCGCCCCCGGGCTATGGCAAGACCACGCTGATGGAATACGTGGCGCACCGCCTGGGCCTGGTCTTCATGAAGATCAACGGCCCGGCGCTGGGTCATGAGGTGCGCTCGCTGGACCCGGCCCAGGCACCGGACGCGACCTCGCGGCAGGAGCTGGAGAAGCTCAACCTGGCGCTGGAAATGGGCAACAACACCATGCTGTATGTGGACGACATCCAGCACACCCATCCCGAGTTCCTGCAGAAGTTCATCTCGCTGTGCGACGGCACCCGCCGTATCGAGGGTGTGTGGCGCGGTCGCACGCGCACCTACGACATGCGCGGCAAGAAGTTCTGCGTGGTGATGGCCGGCAACCCGTACACCGAGTCCGGCGAGGTGTTCAAGATTCCGGACATGCTGGCCAACCGTGCCGACATCTACAACCTCGGTGACGTGCTCGGTGGCATGGAGGCTGCCTTCACCCTCAGCTACATCGAGAACAGCCTGACCTCCAATCCGGTGCTGGCGCCGCTGGCCACTCGCGACATGGCCGACCTGTATGTACTGGTCGACCGCGCGATGGGCAAGGAGGTCTCGACCAACGGCCTCAGCCACGCCTACAGCAGCGCGGAGATCAACGAGATCACCGCCACCCTGCAGCGCATGCTGCGTGTGCGCGACGTGGTCTACCGGGTCAACCAGCAGTACATCGCCAGTGCCGCACAGGACGACCGCTACCGCACCGAGCCGCCGTTCCGCCTGCAGGGCAGCTACCGCAACATGAACAAGCTGGCCGAGAAGATCTCCCCGGTGATGAACGAGGACGAACTGCAGCAGTTGATCTCCGACCACTACCTGGGCGAGGCGCAGCTGTTGACCACCGGCGCCGAAGAGAACCTGTTGAAGCTGGCCGAACTGCGCGGCGTACTGGATGACACGCAGGCGCAGCGCTGGGCACAGATCAAGCGCGACTTCCTGCGCAACAAGGCCATGGGGGCCGACGACAGCGATGTCGGCGGGCGCGTGGTGGCGCAGCTGGCCGATATCGCCACCGCGCTGCAGCTGCCACCGCCCGCGCCGGAAGCGATCGCCGTTGCGGACCCGGCGCCGTGGCCGGCGCTGCTGGAGGCCCTGGATCGCCTTTCAGAGGCGCGTCCCGCCGCTGCGCCGGCGCCGGTCGCGGCAGCCCCCAGCGTGCCGTCCACGGCCCTGGCCGAAGACCTGCAGGCGGGCCTGGCGCCACTGGTGGAGCTGCTGGCGGCATCGCAGGCGCAGCAGGTGCAGGTGTCGCAGACCCTGGCCGCGTTCGCCGGCTGGGCGCGACAGCAGGTCGAACGGGGCACGCCGAGCGCTGTGGTGGCGCAGCGTGCGCGCGCGCGCCGCGCCGCCACGCCGGAGGAGCGGGCGCTGGATGAGGCGCTGATGCGCCACTTCTATGGCGAGTCATTGCCACCGGAAGACGGCGATGGCATGCCGGCATCCACGCCGAAGCCGCCGCCGCTGCCGTGACCACGCGCGTGCCCCTGCCGCCACCGATGCTGCCGGATACGGTCGATGTCGCCGCGCTGGCCGACTACGGTGCGCCGTTGCTGCAGGCGCTGGCGCGGCGCGAGACGCCGTTGCCACCGGGTGCGGGCGAGCGCCTGGTCGCCGCGCTGGCACGCATCGCGCTGGCCCTGCAGGCCGGCAATCCGGCGCAGATCCGGCAACAGGAAGGCTGGTGGGGGCGGCTGCTGGGGCGCGATGTCGCTCGCGAAGCAGAGGGGCACGCGCTGCAGTCGCAGCTGGGCGTACTGGCCCTGCAGGCGCGTGAGCAGGCCCAGCACCTGCAGCAGCACATGCAGCTGCGGGCCTTGGCCATCGTTGAGCATTCCGCGGCGGCCGCGGCGCTGGACGGCTGGGCCGAACTGGCTGCGTCGCGGCTGGCGACGCTGGATATCGCCGGCCAGGCCGCGCTGTCGCATCGGCTGGACCATCTTCGCCGGCTGGCCTCGCTGCGCCGCCTGGAAGCCGGCCAATGGCAGCTGCTGCAGGACCAGGACAACATGCTGCTGCAACGCTTCGCGCGCATCCATGACGTGCTGCTGCCGGCCTGGCGGCAGGCTGCACTGGCGGGCCAGGCCGCTGCGGGCGCTGCGTTGGCTGGCAAGGCTGCCACGTTGCACGCACAGATCGATGACGAGGTGGCCGCGGCTCAGGCTAGACTGCCTTGAGCCGGCCGCCGCTGCCGCTTACCCAACTGCAAGGAGACTGCCCGATGACCCAGGACAGCCAGACCCCCGCTGCCCTCGTACCCGGCACGACCACCGCCACTGCGCTCGATGAAGGTGCGCTTCAGGCGCTGGGACTGGTCCGCGAGGATCTGCCGCGCATCGCCGAGATCCGTCTGGAACTGGACGATCTGCGCCCGGGCAACCTGCAGGTGTTCGGCCGCGAGGCGGCCACGCGCACCGCCGCGTTCTCCAGCCAGTTGCTGGACCAGGTCCGCAATCGTGACCTGGATGCCAGTGGCGAGAAGCTGGGCGAGGTGGTGCGCATCGCGCGCAGCCTGAAGCTGGATGGCTTCGCCCAGCGTTCGAAGGTGCCGGTGATCGGTGGCCTGATCGACCGCATGCGGGCCTCCAAGGGCGAGCTGGTGCAGAAGTTCAGCGACACCAACGCGCAGATCGAACAGCTGCTGGCCGACGTCGGCGTGCAGGAGGCGTTGATGGGCAAGCGCGTGGGCGAGTTCGACCGCATGCACGACATCGTCCGCGAAGAACGTCGTGCGCTCGGCCTGTATGCGGCAGCGGGCAAGCAGCGGCTGGCCGAACTGCAGGCCGAACAGCTGGCCGGGCAGGGCAGCGAGGACCCCCAGCAGCGCATCCGCCAGGGCGAGATCGACAATGCGATCCGGTTGATCGAGAAGCGCGTGTCGGACCTGCAGCTGATGCAGCACGCCGCCGATCAGTCGCTGCCGATGATCCGCCTGATCCAGGCCAACGCGCTGCAGCTGATCGAGAAGTTCAACACCGTCCGCGACATCACCATTCCGTCGTGGAAGCGCCAGTTCGCCATCCAGCTGTCGCTGGGCGAACAGAAGGCTGCGGTCGAACTGTCCACGGCCATCGATGATGCCACCAACGAACTGATGCGCCGCAATGCCGACCTGCTGCGCCAGGCCTCGGTGGATACCGCGCGCAGCAACCAGCGCGGCGTGATCGACGTGGCCACGCTGCGCCATGTGCACGACCAGCTGATCGCCACGGTGGAAGAAGTGCGCAGCATCCATCGCGAAGGGATGCAGCAGCGGCAGCAGGCCGAAGTCGAGCTGTCGCGCCTGCGCGAAGACCTGCAACAGCGCCTGGCCACACCGACCGCCAGCTGAAAAAAGGGGACGGAGGGAATTAAGTCGTTTGTGCCACTTGCGACTTAATTCCCTCCGTCCCCTTTTTGTTGTCAGCGGAGTTGCTGGCCCAGCCAGTCGGCGAGCGCATCCACGCGCGCATCCGTTGGTCCGTCCGGTCGCGCCAGCACCCAGAAACCACCGGTGGCGGCAAACCCCCACGGCGCGACCAGTCGCCCGGCGGCCAGGTCCTCGGCCACCAGTGGCTCGGGTGCGATCGCCGGGCCCAGCCCGGCTACCGCTGCCTCCAGCAGGTAATACAGATGCTCGAAGGCCGTGCCCAGCTGCAGCTTCGCGGGGTCCAGAGCGTGCGCCTGCGCCCACGCCGGCCACGCCTGCGGCCGTGAACTGGTGTGCAGCAGCGTCTCCTGCAGCAGCGCCGAGGGCGGTACATGCCGCAGCCGCTGCGCCGCCGGATGCGAGGGCGCCACCACCACGCCGACCCGTTCCGGCGCCAGCTCACGCACCTGCCAGCCCCGGGGCCACGGCCCCTGCGCCAGCAGCAGCACCGCATCCAGGGCCGCCTGTGCCTCGGTGAAGCTGCCATCCAGCGCTGACCACTGCAGGCGCACGCCGGGCAGGGCGGCCTGCAGCGCAGGCAGGCGCGGAATCATCCAGCGCGCCAGTACGCTGCCGCTGCAGCCCAGCACCAGCGCCGGGGCCGCCGCCGGCCGTCGCAGTTCGCGCACGCAGTCTTCGATGCCGCCGAAGGCCTCGCTGCACGCTGCCTGCAGCCGCGTGCCCGCAGCGGTCAGGCGCAGGCCGCGACCGGCACGCTGGAACAGCGCCAGGCCGAGATGGTCTTCCAGCAGCTTCAGCTGCCGGCTGACCGCACCATGGGTGACATGCAGGTCGTGTGCGGCGCGGCCAACGCCGCCGAGACGGGCGGTGGCCTCGAACGCACGCAGCGCATTGAGCGGTGGCAGCAGGGAGCGGCTCATGTGAGATTTCCTGACGATATGCGCCAGATAATATCCATTTTACGGTCAAGACCCGTGCGCTAGAGTATCCACCTGTCTCGATACCAGCGGTCGCTTCCATGTCTGCCTCCCCCATTGCCGACTACCACGCCTTCCCGGATGCCCAGGGCCATTTCGGCCGCTACGGCGGCAGCTTCGTCGCCGAAACCCTGGTCGGTCCGCTGCAGGAACTGGCCCAGGCCTATGACCAGGCCCGTCAGGATCCGGCATTCCAGGCGGCCTACGACCGCGACCTGGCCCATTACGTGGGCCGGCCGAGCCCGATCTACCACGCCCAGCGCCTGAGCGACCACGTCGGCGGCGCGCAGATCCTGCTCAAGCGCGAAGACCTGAACCACACCGGCGCGCACAAGATCAACAACACCATCGGCCAGGCGCTGCTGGCCGCGCGGATGGGCAAGACGCGCATCATCGCCGAGACCGGTGCCGGCCAGCACGGCGTTGCCAGTGCCACCGTTGCCGCCCGCCTGGGCCTGGAATGCGTGGTGTACATGGGCGCCACCGATATCGAGCGGCAGAAGATCAACGTCTACCGCATGAAGCTGCTTGGCGCGACGGTGGTGCCGGTCACCTCCGGCTCGGCCACCCTGAAGGACGCGCTCAACGAAGCGATGCGCGACTGGGTGACCAACGTGCAGGACACCTTCTACATCATCGGCACCGTGGCCGGCCCGGATCCGTATCCGCGCATGGTCCGTGACTTCAATGCCATCGTTGGCCGCGAGGCGCGCGAGCAGATGCTGGCCGAGTACGGCCGCCTGCCCGATGCGATCACCGCGTGCGTCGGCGGCGGCAGCAACGCCATCGGCCTGTTCCACGCCTTCCTCAACGATCGCCAGGTCGAGATCGTCGGCGCCGAAGCCGCCGGCGACGGCATCGGTACCGGCCGCCACGCCGCATCGATCGCCGCCGGTCGGCCGGGCGTGCTGCACGGCAACCGCACCTATGTGCTGTGCGACGACGACGGCCAGATCATCGAGACCCACTCGGTGTCGGCCGGCCTGGACTATCCGGGCGTCGGCCCGGAGCATGCTTTCCTGGCCGATACCGGCCGTGCGCGCTACCTCGGCATCACCGATGAAGAAGCGCTGCAGGCCTTCCACCTGCTGGCGCATACCGAGGGCATCCTGCCGGCACTGGAGTCCAGCCACGCACTGGCACAGGCGATCAAGCTGGCGCGTGAGCGTCCGCGTGACCAGATCGTGCTGTGCAACCTGTCCGGTCGTGGCGACAAGGACGTGCACACCATCGCCGCGCGCGAAGGGCTTGTGCTGTGAATCACGTGCTGCGCCACGGCGGGGCGCTGGTGCTGGTGATCGGCATGGGCGGCTGCACGCCGCCCGATCCACCGGTGCTTGCCCCGGCCCCTGCCACCCCTGCGGCGATCGCCCCGGCACGCGAACCGGCCAGCAACGACGATGAGGCCGCACATCGCCCGATCGAGGACGCGGCGATGTCCACGGCAGGCGATGGCGGCGAGGACCAGGCGGCCCGGGCGGTGGTGTCGGTGGCCCTGGACCATGCCGGTGAGGTGCTGATCGGCCAGCCCTTCAGCGAACTGCAGGGCGAGGCGCAGTGGCACTCGGCCGGGCTGGGCGAGTCGACCGCTGGGCGTTGTGAGTACTACGAGCGCGGCACGCTGCCCGAGGGCGTGGCGATGATGGTGCAGGACGGCGACGTGGTGCGCTTCGACCTGGCCCCCATTGACGATTCCGGCCAGGTGGTGCTGCAGCCGGGGCCGTTCGGCCTTCATCTGGGCATGCCACGCGCGCAGGCACTCCAGCAGTTGCCCAAGGGCGTTTCCACGCAACCCTATGGCGATGATGCGGAGGCCGGCGAGAGCCTGCTCTGGCAGGACCCCGGTTCCGACCTGGCGATCCGCGTGGAGATCGTCGACGGCACCATCTCCCGAATGTACTGGGGCGCCAGCGGCGCCGTTGACCTGATCGAAGGATGTACCTGACATGTCCGTATCCCGACTCGATGCCTGCTTCCAGCGCCTGCGCGAACAGCAGCGCAAGGCGCTGATTCCCTTCATCACCGCAGGTGATCCCTCGCTGGAGGCCACCGTACCGGTCATGCACGCGCTGGTCGAGGCCGGCGCCGACGTGATCGAACTGGGCGTGCCGTTCTCCGATCCGATGGCCGATGGCCCGACCATCCAGCGCAGTTCCGAACGCGCGCTGGCGCGGGGAGCCGGCAGCCGCTACGTGCTGCAGGCCGTGGCGCAGTTCCGCGAGCGCGATGCGCAGACCCCCGTGGTGCTGATGGGCTACCTCAACCCGGTGGAGATCCATGGCTACGCGGCCTTCGCCAAGGCCGCCGTCGATGCCGGCGTGGACGGCGTGCTGCTGGTCGACCTGCCGCCGGAAGAAGCGGGCGACGCCCAGCAGGCGTTCGACGCAGCCGGCCTTGCGCTGGTCCTGCTGGCGTCGCCGACCACCAGCCAGGCGCGTGCCGACAAGCTGCTGGCCCTGGCCCGTGGCTACCTTTATTACGTCAGCTTTGCCGGTGTCACCGGCGCGTCCGAGCGCCTGGACAGCGATGCCGCCAGTACCCGCCTGCAGGCGTTGCGCGCGCGCGCGTCGGTGCCGGTGGTGGCGGGCTTCGGCATCAAGGATGCTGCCAGTGCCGCGGCCATGGCCCGCCAGGCCGACGGCGTGGTGGTGGGCAGCGCGCTGGTGGCGGCGCTGGCTGAAGCGGGCTCGGCGGAAGAGGCCGCGCAGCACGCCCGGGCCTTCCTCGCCCCGCTGCGGCAGGCGCTGGACGCGTAACGGTAGTGCCGGCCGCTGGCCGGCATCCTCCCGAGGGTTCGCGTGCAAGGGCTGCCGGCCAGCGGCCGGCACTACCCATTGGTCTGCACGCAAGGGCTGCCGGCCGGCGGCCGGCACCGCCCAGCACCTAAACGTACGTCCCAGCATGGTTTTTTCCGGCTGCCCCGCGGCTGGCAAGGGGGTGCACGGGCGGGGAAAGCGGAGCTAGACTGTCCGCCTTTGCGGCCCCCGGGCCGCCCTGAACGGAAGTGTCCTCCCGCATGAGTTGGCTCAGCAAGTTGATGCCGTCCGGCATCCGCACCGACAACACCCCCAGCAAGAAGCGCAGTGTCCCCGAGGGCCTGTGGGAAAAGTGCAGCAACTGCGGCAGCGCGTTGTACCGTCCGGAACTGGAAGAGAACCTGGAAGTCTGCCCGAAGTGCGGCCATCACATGGCGATCCGCGCGCGTGCGCGCCTGGCCGCCCTGTTCGACGCTGACAGCACCACCGAGATCGGTGCGCGCCTGGGGCCGACCGACCTGCTCAAGTTCAAGGACCAGAAGAAGTACAGCGAGCGCATCAAGATCGCGCAGAAGAACACCGGCGAGTACGACGCGCTGATCGCCATGCGCGGCCTGCTCAAGGGCCGTGCGCTGGTGGCATCGTCCTTCGACTTCGCCTTCATGGGCGGCTCGATGGGCTCGGTGGTCGGCGAGCGTTTCGCACTGGCCGCAGAAACCGCGGTCGAGATCGGTGCGCCCTACGTGTGCTTCTCGCAGAGCGGTGGCGCCCGCATGCAGGAAGGCCTGTTCTCGCTGATGCAGATGGCCAAGACCTCGGCCGCGCTGGGCAAGCTGCGTGAAGCCGGGCTGCCGTACATCTCGGTGCTGACCCATCCGACCACCGGTGGTGTCTCGGCCTCCTTTGCGATGCTGGGCGACATCAACATCGCCGAACCGCAGGCGCTGATCGGCTTCGCCGGCCCGCGCGTGATCGAGCAGACCGTGCGCGAGAAACTGCCGGAAGGCTTCCAGCGCTCGGAGTTCCTGCTCGAACATGGTGCCATCGACCAGATCTGCGACCGCCGCGAGCTGCGCGACCGCCTGTCCGACCTGCTGGCGATGCTGGGCCGTCAGCCGGCGCCGGAGGTGGCTTGATGGGAGGCCGCAAGTACTTCGGTACTGATGGCATCCGTGGCCGGGTCGGCCAGGGCGTGATCTCGGCCGACTTCGTGCTGCGCCTGGGCAACGCCCTGGGCCGTGTCCTGGTCGCCCAGCGCGGCCAGGACGGGCGCCGGCCGATCGTGGTGATCGGCAAGGACACCCGCATTTCCGGCTACATGTTCGAGGCGGCACTGGAAGCCGGCCTGGTGGCCGCCGGTGCCGACGTGCAGCTGCTGGGGCCGATGCCGACTCCGGCGGTGGCGTTCCTGACCCGTACGCTGGGCGTGGATGCCGGCATCGTCATCAGTGCCTCGCACAACCCGCACTACGACAACGGCATCAAGTTCTTCTCCGCCCAGGGCGAGAAGCTCGACGATGCCACCGAGCTCGCCCTCGAAGCGGCGCTGGACGTTCCGTTCACCACCGTCGAATCGGAGAAGCTGGGCAAGGCGTCGCGTGGCCGCGAGGCGGTCGGCCGCTACATCGAGTTCTGCAAGGCCAGCGTGCCGCGCGCGTTCGACCTGCGTGGCGTACGCCTGGTGCTGGACTGCGCGCACGGCGCCACCTACCAGATCGCACCGCTGCTGTTCCGCGAGCTGGGTGCCGAGGTGATCGGCATTGGCGCCGAGCCCAACGGCGTCAACATCAACGCCGGCGTGGGCTCCACCCATATCGACAATCTCGCGGCCAAGGTCCGCGAAACCCGCGCCGATCTCGGCATTGCCTTCGACGGCGACGGCGACCGCGTGCTGATGGCCGACGACCAGGGCAACCCGGTCGACGGCGATGATCTGCTGTACATCCTGGCCCGAGCATGGAAAGCCGAAGGCCGCCTGCGCGGCCCGGTGGTCGGCACGCTGATGAGCAACTACGGCGTGGAGAAGGCCTTCGCCGATCTGCAGATTCCTTTCGTGCGCAGCAACGTCGGTGATCGCTATGTGCACCAGGCGTTGATCGAAGGCGGTGGGGTGCTCGGCGGCGAAGCCTCCGGCCACCTGCTGTGCCTGGATCGGGCCACCACCGGTGACGGCATCGTCAGTGCGCTGCAGGTGCTGGTGGCGTTGCGCAACAGCGGGCAGACCCTGCGCCAGGCATTGAAGGGACTGGTGCGGGTGCCGCAGAAGACGGTCAACGTGCGGCTGGGCAATGTCTCGGCCAAGGCAACGGTGCAGGCCGACAGCGTGCAGGCCGCGCTGGCCGTCGCGCAGCAGTCAGTGGCAGGCCGTGGCCGTGCATTCCTGCGCCCGTCCGGTACCGAGCCGGTGGTGCGTGTCACGGTCGAGGCCGATGATGCATCGCTGATGCAGGACACGCTGGACCGCCTGTCCGCGGCGGTACGTGAAGCCGCCGCCTGAGGCAGCTGTGCATGCGCCCAAACAAGAACGCCCCGTAAAGCCGGGGCGTTTTTCGTTCAGGCGGCAGGGCTGCGCGAGGCTCACGGCCCCGGCATCATTTTCTTCTGCCGCGCCTTGAAGCCATTGAACAGCGGCGCGATCAGCGGGTTGTAGCTTTGTGCGATGCGCTTGCGCAACCAGCTGGCCGGGCGGTTGCGGATCGCGAAGCGGTAGATGCGTTCCGGATCGCCGCCGACCACGTTACGGCCGAACGGGTGGGTGGTGTGCAGGTAGCGGAAGCCGTGCTCGCGTGCCACCTCGATGTGGTCCTGGTCGAAATCGCCGTACGGCCAGCACAGCGTATCGGACACCTCGCCGAGCTTGTCCCGCAGGACTTCGCGCGAGACTGCCAGATCGTGGCTCAGGCCGGCACGGCGCTGTGCGCGGTCCAGGTCGTCGCGGCGCAGCCAGCGGGTGTGGGTATGGGTGTGGCAATGCACTTCGAAGGTGCCGGCGGCGATGGCCGCGCGCGCTTCGCTCCAGCGCATCATCACGTCGTCGCTGCGGTTCTGCTCGTAGATCGCCGCTTCGCAGCCGCGGTGGTCCGGCGTGGCAGGCAGCACTGCCCCGGCAAGCCCCGCATGGGGCCGCTCCGGGCCTTCGCCCATCCAGCCGGTGACCACGAACACCACTGCGTGCATGCCGTACTTCTGCAGGATCGGGTGCGCATACACCCAGTTGTCCAGGTAGCCATCGTCGAAGGTGATCACGATCGACTTGCGCGGCACCGGCCTGCCGGCCAGGAAGCCGGCGTACTGGTCCAGTGTCAGCGAAGTCCAGCCGTTGCCGGCCAACCAAGCGATCTGGCTTTCGAAATTCTCCGGTGACACGGTGATCATGCCCGGCGACGGACTGACGTGGTGGTGCATGAGCACCGGTACGGTTCGGGCATCAGCCATGTCCCAGCTCCTTCAGCCACTGGCGGTAGTAGTGTTCGGTGGTCTCACCGTGGCCATCGGGGGTGAACCGGTGCGCGCCGTGCATCCAGTCCCACCCGGCGCGGCCCATCTGCCGTCGCCGTTCCGGATCTTCCACCAGCAGGCGCAGTGCGCCTGTCAGGGCTGCATTGTCGCCCAATCGGGTGAGGATGGCATTGCTGCCATCGACCACCATCTCCGGCACGCCACCCACGCGCGTGGCCACGATCGGCACTCCGACATAGGCGGCCTCCAGGAACACGGTACCGGCCGCTTCCTTGTGCGAAGCCAGCGCGAAGACGTCGAAGCCGGCCATCAGCCGGCAGGCGCCATCGCGGTAGCCCAGCAGATGCACCTGTTGCTGCAGCCCGTGCTCGTCGCGCAGCGCCTGCAGCCGATCCATGACCGGCTGGCCATCGCCGATCACCACCAGGTGCAGGTTCGGATGCGTCCTGCACAGCGGCACCATCGCCTGCAGGAGGTCGGCATGGCCCTTGGGTTCGCGCAGCACCGCCACGCAACCGACCACGATGTCCTGTTCGCCGAAGCCGAGCTCGGCGCGCACTTCCGCGCGCACCTCCTGCAGGCATTGCCAGGGATCGGCCTTGCGGATCTCGCTCCAGCGCGGCGGGACTGCCACTGGCGGCACGATGCCGATGTGCTCGGCCGGAATGCCGCGCTCGGCCAGCAGCTGCTTGACGAAGCTGCTGACGGTCAGCACCCGGTGCGGCAGGCCGGTATAGGTCAGCAGCGAGTTGACCGGGCTCATCAGGTGGCGCGAGCGTATAACCAGCGGTGTTCCGCCCAGGCGTGCGCCGGCGGCGGCGATCAACGCGTCGCGGCGGCTGGTGGTGTTGACCACGTCGTAGCGCTCGCGACGCACCAGGCGCGAGACCGACCAGATGCCGCGCAGCAGGCGCAGCAGGCCCCCCATGCGCAGGGTGTGCACGGTGAAACCGTCGTCGCGGGCCAGCTTGGCCAGTCGTGCTTCGGGCTGGCACAGCAGCGCCACCTCATGGCCACGCGCGCGCATCACCTGCATGTGGCGGAAGATGTAGATCTCCTGTCCGCCCATTCCCTTGGCGGCTTCGGTGTGCAGGATGCGCAGCGGACGGTTCATGCGGGATCGATCCTTGAGGTCAGCGGTTGCGGAAGCGGGTCAACGCTTCCCATGCAGTGCGTACGGCAGCCGCATCAGGGGCCTGCTGGGGCAGCGGGAGGTAGTGCCGGTCCAGCGCCGTGGCGTTGCCGAATTTGTCGAACACGTAGATCGCGTCGCCATGGCGTATCGCGCGCTGCGACCAGCTTTCGACCACCAGGGCACGCGGGCCCTGCGGTTCGGCCAGCAGGTCCTGGCCGGTGCTGAAATCGCTCAGCGCGTTCTCGCAGCCCAGCGCATGGCGCATCAGTGTCGGTACCCAGTCTTCGTGCGAGCTGGTGCGGGCGTCGCGGCCAGCGGCCATGCCTGGCCAATGCAGCACGAACGGGACCTGCAGCTGGTAGTCGGAGAAGTTGCCGTTGTGGCCCCAATAGTTCAGCTTGAGGTCGTTGAACTCTTCGGCATGGTCGCCGGTGACCAGCACGATGGTGTCCTCGGCCAGGCCCTGTGCGCGCAGGTCGTCCAGCAGCGAGCCGATCAGGCTGTCTGCGTAGTGCACGGCGGTGCGGTAGCGGTTGAGTTCCGGCGTCGGGTCATGCTCCGGGCCGAATTTGAGGAAGTCGATGTCCGCGGCCATCGGCGTCGCCACGGGCGGGTAACCGTCGGGCATGTGGTAGGGCGCGTGGGTGGAGTCGAGGAACACGAAGCCGAACCAAGGGCGCTGCGCCGCCTGGCTGGCGCGGATGTCCTGCTGCAACGCGCTGATGATCGCGCGGTCGCGGCCGTCGGACTTCAGTGCCGATGGCCCCTGGTGCAGCTGGTCGCGCACATCGGCGAATGCGGTGCGATCGAATTCCGGGCTGTACAACGGCGCACTGCCGTACAGGTGCAGGTCGTAGCCCTGCTGGCCCAGCACCTGGAACAGCTGCGAGCCACGCTGTTCGTCGAGCATGCTTGGCCAGTAACCACCGGGCAGGCCGTACAGCAGCCCGAACAGGCCGTAGCGGGTGGCATTGCCGGTGCTGAAGTGGTGATCGAACACACGCGCGTCCTGCGCCAGCGTCGACGTGTTGGGCATCAACTGCGGTGTCAGCACGTCCTGGCGCAGCGATTCCAGCACCACCATCAGCACATTGGGGCGATGCGGGTTCTGGCAGCGCAGCGGGTGCAGCGGGTACTGCAGCTGCGCATGGCGCGGGTCGGGCAGGCCGGCCTGCTGCCGGCTGACCACGCCCAGGCGCCGCATGAAGCTCTTGGCGGTGATCGGTTGCGCCCACGGCAGGTAGTTCCACTGCACGATCACATCGCGGTCGCCGCGGGCGTCGTAGTAGGCGGTGGCCAGCTGGCCGCCGGCCATCAGAAGCGCGACCGCTGCCCACGCCTGCAGCACCCGTCGCCGGCGTGGCGCTGCCGGCAGCAGCTTCCAGCACGCCCAGGCCAGCAGGCCTTCGGCGGCGAAGACCGCGGCGACCAGCAGCGCGACCTGCAGCCAGGTCTTCCAGGACAGGGCGACCTGGTCCTGCAGGGCGCCGCCGAACACCATGTTCACGACCATGGCGTTGAGGTGGAAGCGGTACAGGGTGAAGACCTTGGCGTCGACCAGCAGCAGGCACAGCCACAGGCCCTGCAGGAGAACGGCGCTGATGCTCAGCGTACGGGCAGTGCGTGGCCACAGCCCCAGCAGCAACGGCAGCAGGCCGGCCAGCGCGCCGAACGCGAGCAGGTGGCCGGGCAGGGCGATCGCGAGGTAGGCCAGGCCCGCGCTGCCGCCTGGATTGTCCCGTAGCGGCACGTTGCCCAGTGCGATCGCCGCAGCCAGGGCCGCATTGCCGGCGACGAACAGCGACCACCAGGCCAGCCGGCGCCAACGCCGGGTGGAACCTTCAAGGGCGGGTGCGGCAGGGGCGGCTGCGGACATGCGGGGCGGATTCAGGAAGCGGGCAAAGGGTCGGGCCCAACGTGACGGAAGCGTTAATCCGCGCGCGGGTCGCGCATTGTATCGGTTTGTTTCTTCGTATCGAGTGGCGTCCCCCGGGCGATCTGTCACAATGTTCAGGCGGGCCATGAATGCGCTGGCCCCCCAGACCCAATGACAAGCCAGGAACCGCTGTGAGCCAGATCCCCACCCTCGACATCACCCGTTTCGACAGCGACCGCGAGGCCTTCGTGGCCGAGCTGGGCGCGGCCTATCGCCAATGGGGATTCGCGGGCATCCGCAACCACGGCATCCCTCAGGCCGACATCGACGCGGCCTACGATGCCTTCAAGGCCTTCTTCGCCCTGCCGGAAGAGGTCAAGCGCAAGTACCACGTGCCTGGCAGCGGCGGCGCCCGCGGCTATACCCCCTTCGGCGTGGAGACCGCCAAGGGCTCCAAGCACTTCGACCTGAAGGAGTTCTGGCACATCGGCCGCGAGATCGCCGACGACTCCAAGTACCGTGACGTGATGGCGCCGAACCTGTGGCCGACCGAAGTGGAGGGCTTCCGCGAGCGGGGGTACGGCCTGTACCAGGCGCTGGACAACCTGGGGTCGCGCGTGCTGTCGGCGCTCGCCCTGCACATCGGCCTGCCGGAGAATTTCTTCGCCGACAAGACCAACTTCGGCAATTCGATCCTGCGCCCGATCCACTACCCGCCGATCACCACCGACGACATCCCGAACGTGCGTGCCGGTGCTCATGGCGACATCAACTTCATCACCCTGCTGGTGGGTGCGAGTGCCGCGGGCCTGGAAGTGCAGTCGCACGACGGCGAGTGGGTGCCGTTCACCTCGGACGCGGACACCATCGTGGTCAACATCGGCGACATGCTGCAGCGCCTGACGAACCATGTGTATCCGTCGACCATCCACCGCGTGGTCAATCCTCCGGGCGAGCTGGCGCGCCAGCCGCGCTACTCGGTGCCGTTCTTCCTGCACCCGAACCCGGACTTCCTGATCGACGTGCTGCCCTCGTGCATCACCCCGGAGAACCCGAGCCGGTACCCGGAGCCGATCACCGCCCACGGCTTCCTCGAGGAGCGCCTGCGCGAGATCAAGCTGAAATAAAGAGAAGCGAGGCCGCCGAAAGGCGGCCTTTTTCTTTGCAGGGTTGCACCCTGCACCCGCGGTAGTGCCGGCCGCTGGCCGGCAAACCCAAAGCCAAAGCGGCTCTGGGTTTCTGCGTGTTGGGCGGGGCGGCGTGAGTTGGCAGGACACGCCGTGAACCCCCAGACCGGCCCAGCCGCTGGCGGCTGTGCGTTCGGGCGCTTGCGAAGCAGTGCTTCGCAAGCAAAGCGACCTCACCCCTGGGGGCTCGATGGCGCCTTGCTCGTGTGCGCAGGACAGCGCACACGAGCAAGCGGCGATCGAGCTTACATGGACGTACTTGCAGCGCCCCCTGCGCAGTCCCACCCGCCCGGCCAAGCCCCAGATCTAGCCGGGCTCTCCGCGACCAACCAAACCCCGCCCCCCCCCCCCCGCCACGAGGGGCTGCGCCGTTGGCTGAAAATCCATGTAACCGCTTACAAGGAAACGGATTTTTGCCGCAGCGGGTATCATGACCGGCTGACTTCACACAGGAGCCACCCGCTCATGCGCCGCAAGATCGTCGCCGGAAACTGGAAGCTGCATGGCAGCCGTCAATTCGCCAATGAACTGCTGGGGCAGGTGGCCGCCGGTCTGCCGCTGGACGGGGTCGAGGTGGTGATCCTGCCGCCGCTGCCGTACCTGGGCGAGCTGGTCGAGGACTTCGGCGGGACCGGCCTGGCGTTCGGCGCGCAGGACGTGAGCAGCAATGAGAAGGGTGCCTACACCGGCGAGGTCTGTGCAGCCATGCTGGTTGAGGTCGGGGCCCGCTATGGCCTGGTCGGCCACTCCGAGCGCCGCCAGTACCACCATGAAAGCAGCGAGCTGGTCGCGCGCAAGTTCGCCGCCGCCCAGCATGCCGGCCTGGTCCCGGTGTTGTGCGTGGGCGAGACCCTGGAACAGCGGGAGGCCGGGCAGACCGAAACGGTCATCGCCAGCCAGTTGGCGCCGGTGCTGGAACTGGTCGGTGCGGCCGGTTTCGCCAACGCCGTGGTCGCCTACGAGCCGGTCTGGGCCATCGGCACCGGCCGTACCGCCAGCAAGGAGCAGGCACAGCAGGTGCACGCGTTCATCCGTGGCGAAGTCGCCCGTATCGATGCTAGAATCGCTGATTCACTGCCCATTGTTTACGGCGGTAGCGTGAAGCCCGACAATGCCGGGGAACTGTTCGCGCAGCCGGATGTCGATGGTGGGCTGGTCGGCGGCGCCTCCCTGGTGGCCGCGGACTTCCTGGCCATCGCACGGGCGGCGGCCGCGAACTAATCCTAGAAGTATTGTCCGAGGGCGGTTTCCAATGCTGATGTTGATCCTCAATGTCGTCTACGTGCTGGTCGCTGTGGCCATGATCGCGCTGATCCTGATGCAGCGTGGCTCGGGTGCGGCGGCAGGTTCGGGCTTTGGTGCTGGTGCCTCGGGCACGGTGTTCGGTGCGCGTGGCGCTTCGAACTTCCTGTCCAAATCCACCAAGTGGCTGGCTGTCGTGTTCTTTGGCATCAGCCTCTTCATGGCCTGGTATGCCGGTCACGGTACCCGTCCGGCGGCCGACCAGGATCTGGGTCTGATGTCCGCCCCGGCAGCGACCGCTCCGGCGGCTCCGGCGGGCGAGCTGCCGGCCGTCCCGAAGGCCGATGCGGTTCCGGCCGCCCCGGTTCCGGCCGCAAATGTGCCGGCTCAGGCGGAATCTTCGGTTTCTGGTGAAGAAAAGCCTTCGGAAGGCTCCCAGAAAGACTGAAGCCGGTTACAATACGCGGCGCATCGGGAAGATAGTCTGATGTGATCGTTTGCCCAGGTGGCGGAATTGGTAGACGCACTACCTTGAGGTGGTAGCGACGCAAGTCGTAGGGGTTCGAGTCCCCTCTTGGGCACCATTTGTAAGTAAAGCGGGTTCGTCTGGCGCGCAAGGCGCCAGGCAGGTTCCCGTCCACTCCCCCATGCCAAAGCGCCTGCAGGCGCGGCGGCAGAGGCAAGAGAGAATCGCTGTGCTGGCCGAATATTTGCCGTCTCTGCTGTTTCTGATCGTTGCCACCGGTATCGGCGTTACGCTGATGCTGGTTGGTCGATTCCTCGGTCCCCGCCGCCCCGATCTGGAAAAGCTGTCGCCGTATGAGTGCGGCTTCGAAGCCTTCGAAGACGCGCGCATGAAGTTCGACGTGCGCTACTACCTGATCGCGATCCAGTTCATCGTCTTCGACCTGGAAATCATCTTCATCGTGCCGTGGACCCAGGTCTTCATGGAACTGGGCGCCCGTTCGCTGGTCACCATGGGCCTGTTCGTCGGCATGCTGTTCCTCGGTTTCATTTACGTCTGGAAGAAGGGAGCGCTGGAATGGGAGTGATTCAGACTCTCGATGGCCTCATGAACAACCCGTCGCCGGAAGGCCGGGTTGATGACATCCTGCGGCCGGAAGGCGACAACCCGCTGCTGGAAAAGGGCTTCGTCACCACCAGCGTCGACGCACTGCTGAACTGGGCGCGCACCGGCTCGATGTGGCCGATGACCTTCGGCCTGGCCTGCTGTGCGGTCGAGATGATGCACGCCGGCGCCGCGCGCCTGGATCTTGACCGCTACGGCGTGGTGTTCCGCCCGTCGCCGCGTCAATCCGACGTGATGATCGTGGCCGGTACCCTGGTCAACAAGATGGCCCCGGCGCTGCGCAAGGTCTACGACCAGATGCCGGACCCGAAGTGGGTCATCTCGATGGGTAGCTGCGCCAACGGCGGTGGCTATTACCACTACTCATATTCTGTCGTGCGCGGCTGTGATCGCGTGGTGCCGGTGGACGTCTATGTCCCGGGCTGCCCGCCGACCGCCGAGGCGCTGGTGTACGGGATCCTGCAGCTGCAGAAGAAGATCTGGCGTACACAGACCATCGCCCGCTGACCCCTTCACCTGACTAGAGCGCGCCAAGCCCCCATGGCAGAGCAAGCATCCTTCATCGACCGACTCTCCGCACGTTTCGCTGGTGCGAAGGTCATCGTGGTCGAACCCCGCGGCGAAGTGACGCTGGAAGTGCCTGCCGCCGAGTGGCACGCCACCGCCCTGGCGCTGCGTGACGAGTTTGGTTTCGAGCAGGCCGTGGATCTGTGCGGCGTCGACTACCTCGGTTATGGCTCCGACGAATGGGACACCGCCGACGTGTCCTCGCAGGGCTTCAGCCGAGGCGTCGAAGGCAAGGCCCAGGGCCGCTTCGCGTGGGGCGAGTTCCCCACCGAGGAAAACGGTGCCGACGGGGCCCGCCCGCAGCACATGCCGACCCAGCGCTTCGCGGTGGTCGCGCAGCTGCGTTCTTACCAGCACAACCTGATGATGCACCTGCGCTGCTTCGCCCCTGACGAAGCGCTGCCGGTGGTGTCCTCGCTGACCGGCATCTGGCCGGGCCTGAACTGGTTCGAGCGCGAAGCGTTCGACCTGTACGGCGTGATCTTTGAGGGCCACCCGGACCTGCGCCGGATCCTGACCGACTACGGTTTCGTTGGCCATCCGTTCCGCAAGGACTTCCCGCTGATCGGCAATGTCGAAGTCCGCTACGACGAAGAGAAGAAGCGCGTGATCTACGAACCGGTCACCTCGGTGGAGCCGCGTGTCGGCGTGCCGCGCGTGATCCGCGACGACGCCCGTCTGCAGACCGCAGAAGGTGAGCGCGCGCAGGAGGCAGTGAAGTGAGCCACGTACACCAGGCCGGCGAAGCATTCGCCAGCAACGCCGCCGAGAGCCGGCAGGAAATCCGCAACTACACCATGAACTTCGGCCCGCAGCATCCGGCCGCTCACGGTGTGTTGCGCCTGATCCTGGAAATGGACGGTGAAACCATCATGCGCGCCGACCCGCACGTGGGTCTGCTGCACCGTGGTACCGAAAAGCTGGCCGAGTCCAAGCCGTTCAACCAGTCGATCGGCTACATGGATCGCCTGGATTACGTGTCGATGATGTGCAACGAGCACGCCTACGTGCGCGCGATCGAGACCCTGATGGGCATCGAGGCGCCGGAGCGTGCCCAGTACATCCGCACCATGTACGATGAAATCACCCGCATCCTCAACCACCTGATGTGGCTGGGCTCCAACGCGCTCGACCTGGGTGCGATGGCGGTGATGCTGTACGCCTTCCGCGAACGCGAAGAGCTGATGGACTGCTACGAAGCGGTTTCCGGCGCGCGCATGCACGCGGCGTACTACCGTCCGGGCGGTGTCTACCGCGACCTGCCGGACCACATGCCGAAGTACAAGGAATCGCGCTGGCACAAGGGCAAGGCGCTGAAGCAGCTCAATGCTTCGCGCGAGGGCTCGCTGCTGGACTTCCTGGAGAACTTCACCGTCGAGTTCCCCAAGCGCATCGACGAATACGAAACCCTGCTGACCGACAACCGTATCTGGAAGCAGCGTACCGTCGGCATCGGCGTGGTCACTCCCGAACTGGCCCACCAGTGGGGCATGACCGGCGTGATGCTGCGCGGCTCGGGCATTGCCTGGGACCTGCGCAAGAAGCGTCCGTACGCCAAGTACGATGCCGTCGATTTCGACATCCCGCTGGGCAAGGAAGGCGACTGCTACGACCGCTATCTGGTCCGCGTTGCCGAAATGCGCGAATCCAACCGCATCATCAAGCAGTGCGTGGCGTGGCTGAAGGCCAACCCGGGCCCGGTGATGGTGAAGAACTTCAAGGTCGCTCCGCCCAGGCGCGAGGACATGAAGGACGACATGGAAGCGTTGATCCACCACTTCAAGCTGTTCAGCGAAGGCTACTGCGTGCCGGCCGGCGAGACCTACTCGGCGGTGGAAGCCCCGAAGGGCGAATTCGGCTGCTACCTGGTCTCCGATGGCGCCAACAAGCCGTTCCGCGTGCACCTGCGTGCGCCGGGCTTCGCCCACCTGTCCTCGATCGATTCGGTCGTGCGCGGCCACATGCTGGCCGACGTGGTGGCGATGATCGGCACCTACGACCTGGTGTTCGGCGAGGTTGACCGGTAATGCCGTCCGCCACGCCAACGCCCGCTGCAGGCAGCCGGCGCAAGCCGGCGCCGCAGTTTCTGGAATTTCACGTTATGCATTTCGCTGAGGTCGGCCGATGAAGGCGACAGGTAATTTCGAGGCGGCGCGCGACGTCGACCCGATGGTGGTGCTGAGCGACAAGACCCGCGCTCACATCGATCACTGGCTGTCCAAGTTCCCGCCGGACCGCAAGCGCTCTGCCGTGCTGCAGGGCCTGCATGCGGCCCAGGAGCAGAACCAGGGCTGGCTGACCGACGAACTGATCGCCGGCGTGGCCAAGTACCTGGACCTGCCGCCGGTGTGGGCCTACGAGGTCGCCAGCTTCTACTCGATGTTCGAGACCGAGAAGGTGGGCCGCAACAACGTGGCCATCTGCACCAACATCAGCTGCTGGCTCAATGGCGCCGAGGACATCGTGCGCCATTGCGAGAAGAAGCTGGGCATCAAGCACGGTGAATCGACCCCTGACGGCCGCGTCTACCTCAAGCGCGAGGAAGAGTGCCTGGCCGGCTGCGGTGGCGCGCCGATGATGGTCATCAACGGTCACTACCATGAGCGTCTGACCCTGGAAAAGGTCGACGAGCTGCTGGACGGGCTGGAGTAAGGGCATGGCACATCACCACGAATCCAAGGGTCCGGTCGGCCCCGCGCCGCTGCCGCACCAGGTGGTCTATACCACCCTGCATTACGACACGCCGTGGTCGTACGAAAGCTACCTGAAGACCGGTGGCTACGCTGCCCTGCGCAAGATCCTCGAAGAGAAGATCCCGCCGGAGCAGGTCATCGAGATGGTCAAGGCCTCGGGCCTGCGCGGCCGCGGTGGCGCCGGCTTCCCGACCGGCCTGAAGTGGTCCTTCATGCCCAAGGGCAACATGCAGAAGTACATCCTCTGCAACTCGGACGAATCCGAGCCGGGCACCTGCAAGGATCGCGACATCCTGCGCTACAACCCGCATTCGGTGGTGGAAGGCATGGCGATCGCCTGCTACGCCACCGGTTCGACCGTGGGTTACAACTACCTGCGCGGTGAGTTCCACCACGAGCCGTTCGAGCACTTCGAGCAGGCCCTGGCCGACGCCTATGCGAACGGCTGGCTGGGCAAGAACATCCTCGGCAGCGGCGTGGACATCGACATCTACGGCGCGCTGGGCGCCGGCGCGTACATCTGCGGCGAAGAAACCGCGCTGATGGAATCGCTGGAAGGCAAGAAGGGCCAGCCGCGCTACAAGCCGCCGTTCCCGGCCAACTTCGGCCTGTACGGCAAGCCGTCGACGATCAACAACACCGAAACCTACGGTTCGGTGCCGGCGATCATCCGCAACGGCCCGGAGTGGTTCAAGGGCCTGAGCCTGACCGCCAATGGCGGCCCGAAGTGCTTCTCGGTGTCCGGCTGCGTGCAGAACGGCGGCAACTTCGAAGTGCCGCTGGGCACCACCTTCGACGACCTGCTGGAAATGGCCGGTGGCCTGCGTCCGGGCCGCAAGCTCAAGGGCGCGATCCCGGGCGGTGTGTCGATGCCGGTGCTGACCGCAGCCGAGCTGAAGGGCCTGCCGATGGACTACGACACCATCCGTGCACTGGGTTCCGGCCTGGGTTCGGGCGCGATCGTCGTGCTCGACGACAGCGTCTGCTGCGTCAAGTTCGCCTGCCGCATCAGCCAGTTCTTCCACAAGGAATCCTGCGGCCAGTGCACCCCGTGCCGTGAAGGCACCGGCTGGATGCACCGCGTGCTGGAGCGCATCGTCGCCGGCAAGGCCACGATGGAAGACCTGCACCAGCTGAAGGCAGTGGCCGGCCAGATCGAAGGCCACACCATCTGTGCGTTCGGCGAAGCGGCTGCATGGCCCATCCAGGGCTTCCTGCGCCAGTTCTGGGACGAGTTCGAGTACTACATCGTCAACGGTCATTCGATGGTTGACGGCAAGAAGGTGGAGGCAGCCGCTGCATGAGCGCGCAACCCGTAAATCCGAGCGTCCCACCCGATCACGTCACCATCGAGATCGATGGCAAGTCGCTGGTCGTGCCCAAGGGCTCGATGATCATCCAGGCCGCCGACAAGGCCGGCATCTCCATTCCGCGCTTCTGCTACCACGAGAAGCTGCCGATCGCCGCCAACTGCCGCATGTGCCTGGTGGACGTGGAGAAGTCGCCGAAGCCGGCGCCGGCCTGCGCCACCCCGGTGATGGACGGCATGAAGGTCGCCACCCGCAGCGAGAAGGCGCTGAAGTTCCAGCGCTCGGTGATGGAGTTCCTGCTCATCAATCACCCGCTGGACTGCCCGATCTGCGATCAGGGCGGCGAGTGCGAGCTGCAGGACGTGTCGCTGGGCTATGGCCGTTCGGTCAGCCGCTTCAACGAGCGCAAGCGCGTGGTGCCGGACGAGGACATGGGCCCGCTGGTCGCCACCGAGATGACCCGCTGCATCCAGTGCACCCGCTGCGTCCGCTTCACCGCCGACGTCGCCGGTACCTACGAACTGGGTGGCATGTACCGCGGTGAGAACCTGCAGATCGGTACCTTCGACGGCAAGCCGCTGACCACCGAGCTGTCCGGCAACGTCGTCGATGTCTGCCCGGTCGGCGCACTGACCAACAAGGTGTTCCAGTTCCGCGCCCGCCCGTGGGAACTGACCGCGCGCGAATCGCTGGGCTACCACGACGCGATGGGTTCGAACCTGTTCCTGCACGTGCGTCGCGGCGAAGTGCTGCGCACCGTGCCGCGCGACAACGAAGCGGTGAACGAGTGCTGGCTGTCCGACCGTGACCGCTACTCGCACCAGGGCCTGTACAGCGAGGACCGTGCGGTCAAGCCGCTGCGCAAGGTCAATGGCGAGTGGAAGGAAGTGAGCTGGGCCGAAGGCCTGGCCGCGGCCGCCGAGATCCTCAAGGCCAACCAGGGCGACAACCTGGGCGTGCTGGTGCACCCGTCGACCTCGAACGAGGAAGGCGCACTGCTGGCCCGCCTGGCCAAGGGCCTGGGTTCGGGCAACATCGACCACCGCATCAACAACCGCGATTTCTCCGACGCCGCAACCGCCGAAGTGTTCGGCCTGCCGCTGGCCGAAATCGAAGGCGCCGACCGCATCGTCGTTCTGGGCAGCAACATCCGCCACGAACTGCCGCTGCTGCACGCCCGCCTGCGCAAGGCGCAGACCACCAAGGGCGCGAAGATCCACGTCATCAATCCGGTGGACTTCGACTTCGCCTTCAGCATTGCCGGCAAGCAGATCGTTGCCCCGTCAAAGTTCGTCGACGCGCTGGCCAACGCCGAGCTGCGTTCGGCCGTGCAGGGCGGCAACAACACCGTGCTGATCGTTGGTGGCATCGCCGAGAACCACCCGCAGGCTGCCGCGATTCGCGCCGCCGCGCGTGACTTCGCCGCCGCCACCGGTGCCAGGCTGTGCCGCATCCCGCAGGGTGCCAATGCCGTCGGCCTCACCCGCGCCGGCGTGCTGCCGGCCGGCAAGGACGTCGCCGCGATGCTGGCGCAGCCGCGCCAGGCCTACGTGGTGTACGGCCTCGAGCCGGGCCTGGACTTCGCCGACGCCCCGGCCGCCCGCAAGGCGCTGGCTGGCGCGCAGGTGGTGGCCTTCAGCCAGTTTGCCTGCGCCTCGACCCGTGACGTTGCCGACGTGATCCTGCCGATCGGTGCGCTGCCGGAAATCGATGCCACCCTGACCAACCTTGATGGTCGCGAGCAGTCGGCCCGTGCCGGCGGCAAGCTGCCCGGCGAGGCCCGTGAAGGCTGGCGCGTGCTGCGCGCACTGGGCGGCGACATGGCGCTGGCCGGTTTCGACTTCACCGACCTGGCCGGCCTGCGTGCCAGCCTGGCCCCGGTGTCGGTCAACGTCGCCGCTTCGGCGCAGCCGGCGGTTGCCGGCGAAGGCCTGGAAGTGGCTTCGACCGCCGCGATCTACCGCACCGATGCGGTGGTCCGTCGCGCGCCGGCGCTGCAGTCGCATCCGCTCAACAGCGCCCCGCGCATCGTGCTGAACGCTGAAGATGCCGCTCGCCTGCAACTGCAGGAAGGGCAGATGGCCAAGGTCGGCACCGATGCCGGCAAGGCCACCCTGCCGGTGGTGGTCGACGCCCGCGTCGCTGCGGGTTCGGTCTGGATTGAATCGGGCCACGGCGCGACCGCGCCGCTGGGTGCCGCTCGCGTATCGGTGGTGGCTGCATGAACGAATTGCTGTTGAACGCGGTCGATCCGCTGCACCAGTGGCTGCTTGGCCTTGGTGACATCGGCGCGCTGATCTGGATCATCCTGAAGATCCTGGTGATCACTGTTCCGGTGATCATCTCGGTGGCCTTCTACGTGGTCTGGGAACGCAAGCTGATCGGCTGGATGCACGTCCGCCACGGCCCGATGTACGTGGGCATGGGCATCTTCCAGGCCTTCGCCGACGTCTTCAAGCTGCTGTTCAAGGAAGTGGTCCAGCCGAGCAGCGCCAACAAGGCGATCTACCTGCTGGCGCCGCTGATCACCCTGGCGCCGGCCTTCGCGGCCTGGTCGGTGGTGCCCTTCGATTCGCAGATCGTGCTGTCCAACGCCAACGCCGGCCTGCTGTATCTGCTGGCGATGACCTCGCTGGGCATCTACGGCATCATCCTGGCCGGTTGGGCGTCCAACTCGAAGTACGCGTTCCTGGGCGCCATGCGCGCCTCGGCGCAGATGATCAGCTACGAAATCGCCATGGGCTTCGCCCTGGTCGGCGTGATGATCGCCTCGGGCAGCCTGAACCTGAGCAACATCGTCGCTGCGCAGGCCGGCAGCTCCGGTTTCTTCGACTGGTTCCTGCTGCCGCTGTTCCCGCTGTTCGTCATCTACTGGGTGTCGGGCGTGGCTGAAACCAACCGCGCGCCGTTCGACGTGGTGGAAGGCGAGTCGGAAATCGTTGCCGGCCACATGGTCGAGTACTCCGGCGGCGCGTTCGCCCTGTTCTTCCTGGCCGAATACGCGAACATGATCCTGATCAGCTTCCTGATCTCGATCTTCTTCCTCGGCGGCTGGCTGAGCCCGGTCCAGGGCTGGGTTGATTTCGGCAATGTCTCGCCGCTGGTCGACTGGATCTGGAAGGGCGGTGCACCGTGGTTGTTCGTCAAGGTGTTCTTCTTCGCCAGTGCCTACATCTGGTTCCGTGCCAGCTTCCCGCGCTTCCGCTATGACCAGATCATGCGCCTGGGCTGGAAGGTCTTCATCCCGCTGGCCATTCTGTGGATCGCGGTTACCGCCGTCATGGTGTTCTTCGGCGTGATTCAAAAGGGCGTCTAAGTGATGAACAGGATTACCCATTACTTCAAGAGCCTGCTGCTGCTCGAACTGCTGGCCGGCCTCTGGCTGACGCTGAAGTACAGCTTCAAGCCGAAGTACACGATGATGTACCCGATGGAGAAGTTCCCGCAGTCGCCGCGCTTCCGTGGCCTGCACGCCCTGCGCCGTTATCCCAACGGCGAAGAGCGCTGCATTGCCTGCAAGCTGTGTGAAGCGGTGTGCCCGGCGCTGGCCATCACCATCGACTCGGCCAAGCGCGAGGACGGCACCCGCCGCACCACCCGCTACGACATCGACCTGTTCAAGTGCATCTTCTGCGGCTTCTGCGAAGAAAGCTGCCCGGTGGACTCGATCGTCGAAACCCACATCCTCGAGTACCACTTCGAGAACCGTGGCGAAAACATCGTTACCAAGCCGCAGCTGCTGGCCCTGGGCGACCGTCTCGAGTCCGAGATCGCCGAGCGTCGTGCCGCCGATGCCGCTTACCGCTGAGGTCGAGAGATGGATTGGGTAAATATCGCTTTCTGGGTGTTCGCCATCGCGGCAACGGTTTCGGCCGGTGCGGTGATCAGCGTGCGCAACCCGGTTCACGCCGTGCTCTGCCTGGTGCTGACCTTCTTCTCCATTGCCTGCGTGTGGCTGCTGGTGGGTGCCGAGTTCCTCGGCGTGGCCCTGGTGCTGGTCTACGTCGGCGCGGTGATGGTGCTGTTCCTGTTCGTGGTGATGATGCTGGACATCGACCCCACCAAGCTGCGTGAGGGCTGGGTGCGCTACCTGCCGGTCGGGCTCATTGTCGCGGTGGCGATGCTGGCGCAGATGCTGATCCTGATCGGCGTCAAGGCACGCTCGGTCACGCCGTTCCCGGCCGACAACGCCGCTGCGGTCGCCGCCGACAGTTCCAACATCACCTGGCTGGCACGCACGCTGTTCACCGAGTACCTGCTGCCGTTCGAGTTCGCCGCCGTCATCCTGACCGTGGCCGTGGTTGCCGCCGTCATGCTGACCCTGCGCCGCCGTACCGGCGTCAAGAGCCAGAACCCGGGCGAGCAGACCATGGTCAAGGCCGGCCAGCGCCTGCGCATGGTCAAGATGGGTGCCGAAGCACCGGTCGTGCACAGCAACAGCAAGCCGGCCACCGGCGAGGAGACCCAGCCGTGATTACCCTTGGCCACATCCTTGCGCTTGGCGCGGTGCTGTTCGCCATCAGCTTGGCCGGCATCTTCCTCAACCGGAAGAACGTCATCGTCCTGCTGATGTCGATCGAACTGATGCTGCTGTCGGTGAACATCAACTTCGTCGGCTTCTCGCGCCAGCTGGGCGATCCGTCCGGCCAGCTGTTCGTGTTCTTCATCCTGACCGTCGCCGCCGCGGAAGCCGCCATCGGCCTGGCGATCCTGGTGACCCTGTTCCGTACCCGCCGCACGATCAATGTCGGCGAAGTCGATTCGTTGAAGGGCTGATCCACAGATGGAAATCACTCTCTCCAAGAGTCTGTTGATCGCAGTGGTGCTTGCACCGCTGTTCGGCAGCATCATCGCCGGCCTGTTCGGTCGCCAGGTCAAGCGCTTCGGCGCGCAGACCATCACCATCCTCGGCGTCGCGGTGGCCTGCGGCCTGTCGATGTACACGCTCTACCAGCTGCTGTGGGGCGGCGCGCAGCCGTTCAACCAGAACATCTATACGTTCTTCGAAGTCGGCCAGTACTCGGCCCACGTCGGCTTCATGGTCGACAAGCTGACCGCGATGATGATGGTGGTGGTGACCTTCGTGTCGCTGCTGGTCCACATCTACACGATCGGCTACATGCAGGACGATCCGGGTTACCAGCGGTTCTTCAGCTATATCTCGCTGTTCACCTTCTCGATGCTCACCCTGGTGATGAGCAACAACTTCCTGCAGCTGTTCTTCGGCTGGGAAGCGGTGGGCCTGGTGTCGTACCTGCTGATCGGCTTCTGGTTCAAGCGCCCGACCGCGATCTTCGCCAACATGAAGGCCTTCCTGGTCAACCGCGTCGGTGACTTCGGCTTCCTGCTCGGCATCGCCGGCGTGCTGTGGGTGTTCGGCACCCTGGACTACTCGCAGGTGTTCTCGCAGGCCGGCATGCTGGCCGACCCGCGCGCTCAGCTGCAGATCTGGGACGGCACCATCCTGGGCATGCAGCTGCTGAACGAGCCGGTGATCTGGTCGATCGCCACGGTCATCTGCATCTGCCTGTTCATCGGTGCCATGGGCAAGTCGGCCCAGGTCCCGCTGCACGTGTGGCTGCCCGACTCGATGGAAGGCCCGACCCCGATCTCGGCACTGATCCACGCCGCGACGATGGTGACCGCCGGTATCTTCATGGTCACCCGCATGTCGCCGCTGTTCGAGCTGTCGCAGACCGCGCTGAACTTCGTGCTGTTCATCGGTGCCACCACCGCCTTCTTCACCGGCCTGATCGGCATCGTGCAGAACGACATCAAGCGCGTCGTCGCGTACTCCACGCTGTCGCAGCTGGGCTACATGACGGTTGCACTGGGCGTGTCGGCCTACTCGGCAGCCGTGTTCCACCTGATGACCCACGCCTTCTTCAAGGCGCTGCTGTTCCTGGGTGCCGGCTCGGTCATCATTGCCATGCACCACGAGCAGGACATGCGCAAGATGGGCGGCCTGCGCAAGTACATGCCGATCACCTTCATCACCATGTGGATCGGTACGCTGGCACTGGTGGGTACGCCGTTCTTCTCCGGCTTCTACTCGAAGGACACCATCATCGAGGCCGCCGAGCTGCACGCGCACCTGTCCAACAACTGGGTAGCCACCTACGGCTACTGGGCGGTGCTGGGTGGCGTGATCGTCACCAGCTTCTACAGCTTCCGCCTGCTGTTCCTGACCTTCCACGGCAAGGAGCGTTTCCGCGACGTGCATCATGACGATCATGGTCACGGCCATGACGATCACCACGCCGCCGACGCCCACCACGGCGATGCGCATCACGATGACCACGGCCATGGCCACGGTCCGCATGAGCCGCACGAAACGCCGTGGGTGGTGACCCTGCCGCTGATCCTGCTGGCCATCCCGTCGATCGCCATCGGTTTCTTCAGCATCGGTCCGATGCTGTACGGCACCGACTGGGCCGGCCACCACGCGCACGAAGCCATCAAGGGCCAGGCGCATACGTTCTTCACCGGCGTGGTCGACTTCTACGATCCGGCCAAGAACACCATCGGCTTCCTGGGCGAGGAGTTCCACGGCCCGGTCGCCTTCGCGCTGCACGGCATGATGGCTCCGGCGTTCATGCTGACCGTTGCGGGCTTCCTGCTGGCCGCACTGTTCTACCTGTGGAAGCCGGACCTGTCGGGCAAGGCCCGCAAGACCTTCGCTCCGCTGGTGTCGGTACTGGAAAACAAGTACGGCTTCGACAAGCTGTGGATCGATGGCTTTGCCGGTGGCAGCGTCAAGCTGGGCAAGGTCTCGCGCTGGATCGACAGCAACATCGTCGACGGCGTGGTCAATCTCTCGGCACGTGTTGTGGACGTCGCAGCCGGCGTGCTGCGTCGTACCCAATCCGGTTTCCTCTATCACTACGCCTTCGCGATGATCATCGGCCTGATTGCCCTGCTGGGCGTGCTGATGCATTACCTGCGTTGATGACCTGTACGGAATAAGAAGACGTGTCGAACTGGCCTCTACTCAGTGTCCTCATCTGGCTGCCGATCATCGGTGGCGCCCTGATCCTTGCGATCCGTGATGCGCAGACCGCCCGCTGGGCGTCGCTGGGCGTAGCGGTGCTGACGTTCGTGGCGAGCCTCTCGCTGCTGAGCGGCTACAACGCGGGCATCGACGGTCTGCAGTTCGTCGAGACCCATGCCTGGATCCCGGCGTACAAGATCGGCTACAACCTGGGCGTGGACGGCATTGCCGTGGCGCTGATCCTGCTGACCACCCTGGTCAGCGTGCTCGCCCTGATCGGCGCCTGGAGCGCCATCGACAAGCGCGTGAACCAGTACGTGGCAGCCTTCCTGATCCTGGAAGGCGTCACGGTCGGTATCTTCGCGGCGACGGATGCGATGCTGTTCTACGTGTTCTTCGAGGCGATGCTGATCCCGATGTTCCTGATCATCGGTGTCTGGGGCGGCCCGCGCCGCATCTACGCTGCGCTGAAGTTCTTCCTGTACACCTTCCTCGGCTCGGTGCTGATGCTGGTGGCACTGATCTACCTGTACATGAAGGGCGGCAGCTTCCAGCTGGCCGACCTGTACGCGCTGCCGCTGTCGGCCAAGGAACAGACCTGGATCTTCTTCGCGTTCCTGATCGCCTTCGCGGTCAAGGTGCCGATGTTCCCGGTCCATACCTGGCTGCCCGACGCCCACGTGGAAGCGCCGACCGCCGGTTCGGTGATCCTGGCCGCCATCGCCCTGAAGATCGGTGGCTATGGCTTCCTGCGCTTCAACCTGCCGATCGTCCCGGACGCGTCGCAGGAATGGGCCTGGCTGGTGATCGCGCTGTCGTTGATCGCAGTGATCTACGTCGGTCTGGTCGCCCTGGTGCAGGACGACATGAAGAAGCTGATCGCCTATTCGTCGATCGCGCACATGGGCTTCGTCACCCTGGGCACCTTCATCGCCCTGTGGCTGGTGCGTGAAGCCGGCAACGCCGATGCCGCCCGCCTGGGCCTGCAGGGCGCCATGGTGCAGATGATCTCGCACGGCTTCGTGTCCGGCGCGATGTTCTCCTGCGTCGGCGTGCTGTACGACCGCATGCACAGCCGCCGCATCGCCGATTACGGCGGCGTGGTCAACGTGATGCCGTGGTTCGCCACTTTCGCCATGCTGTTCTTCATGGCCAACGCGGGCCTGCCGGGTACCAGCGGTTTCGTCGGCGAGTTCATGGTCATCCTGTCGGCCTTCCAGCGTAATCCGTGGATCGCGCTGGGCGCGGCCACCACCCTGATCATCGGCGCCGCCTACACCCTGTGGCTGTACAAGCGCATCTTCTTCGGTGAAGTGGCCAACAGCCATGTTGCCGAACTGAAGGACATCAACGGCCGCGAATGGCTGGTGCTGGGCGTGTTCGCCATCGGCGTGCTGGCCCTGGGCATCTATCCCAAGCCGCTGACCGACCTGATGGAGCCCTCGATCGCGAAGCTGGCGATGCAGATCGCATCCAGCAAGCTGCTGTAATTCCAGGATTTGATGATGACCACCTCGCCGCTGCTGCCATTGACCGCCGCTGACCTGCCACCGCTCGCTCCCGAGCTGGTGCTGATCGGCAGCGCCTTCGCCCTGATGATCCTCGACCTGTTCGTCAGCAACCGGAACAAGATCGTCACCCACCTGTTCTCGCTCGCTGCGCTGGCCGTGGTGCTGTTCATGCTGGCCACCGGCGTGGGCGGGCAGGGCGAGGTCTTCCATGGCATGTTCGTGCGCGATACCGCCGCGGACGTGATGAAGACCGGGATCGTGCTGCTCAGCGGCCTGACCCTGGTCTATGGCTGGCGTTACCTGCGTGACCGCAACCTGTTCCAGGGCGAGATCCCGGTGCTGATCCTGTTCGGCACCGCCGGCATGATGATCCTGGTGTCGGCCGGCAGCCTGCTGATGGTCTACCTGGGCCTGGAACTGCTGGCGCTGTGCTCCTACGCCCTGGTCGCCAGCAACCGCGAAAACGGCCTGGCCTCGGAAGCGGCGATGAAGTACATCGTGCTTGGCTCGCTGGCCTCTGGCCTGCTGCTGTACGGCATGTCGCTGATCTACGGCGCTACCGGCAGCCTGCACCTGGACGTCATCCGTGACGCCATCCCGCACTCGGAAGAGCGCGTGCTGCTGATCACCGGTGCGGTGTTCATGATCGCCGGCGTCGCCTTCAAGCTGGGTGCCGCACCGTTCCACATGTGGCTGCCGGACGTGTACCAGGGTGCCCCGGCACCGATCGCACTGTTCATCAGCTCGGCGCCGAAGCTGGCCGCCTTCGGCATGGCCTACCGCCTGCTGGAAATGGGCGTGGGTCCGCTGTCGACCGAACTGCAGCTGCTGATCGCCGGCCTGGCCGCAGTTTCGCTGGTCATCGGCAACCTGATGGCCATCGCGCAGAGCAATCTCAAGCGCATGCTGGCGTTCTCCACCGTCTCGCACATCGGCTTCCTGCTGATGGGCATCGCCGGTGGTGGCGCGCAGGGCTATGCCGCTGCGCTGTTCTACGCACTGGCCTACGCCATCATGTCGACCGCCGCCTTCGGCGCGATCATCGCGCTGTCGCGTACCGGCTTTGAAGCCGAGAACATCGAGGACTTCAAGGGCCTCAATGCCCGCAACCCGTGGATGGCCGGCCTGGTGCTGTGCATCATGGCGTCGCTGGCCGGCATCCCGCCGTTCCTGGGCTTCTGGACCAAGCTGGCGGTGCTGGGCGCGGCCGTCAACGGCGGCCTGCTGTGGCTGGCCATCCTGGGCGTGCTGTGCGCCGTGGTCGGCTGCTTCTACTACCTGCGCGTCATCAAGGTCATGTACTTCGATGAGCCGGTGGGCGAGGCCATGCCGCGCAACAACGACCGCGTGCTGGGTGTGGTGCTGGGCGTCAATGCCCTGGCGCTGCTGGCCCTGGGCCTGGCCTGGAACCCGATCATGGTCTGGTGCCAGCAGGCATTTGCGCATCTTGCATAAAAGTTGACACAAAGCTGCGCGATTCGTGTAATATGCGCAGCCTGAGTTGTCACTGCAGCGGTTCAGCCAGAACATCGTTGCGGTAGCCCTCCTCGAAAGAGCAGGGCAGCAGTTCAAACACTTCCGGTGCGGGGTGGAGCAGTCTGGCAGCTCGTCGGGCTCATAACCCGAAGGTCGCAGGTTCAAATCCTGCCCCCGCTACCAACGTCCGATCGGCGCCAACCGGTTTGATGAATGAGGGAAGGCTTGCAGTTTTTGGAGCCATCGCTCATAATTCCGCTTCTGATGCGGGGTGGAGCAGTCTGGCAGCTCGTCGGGCTCATAACCCGAAGGTCGCAGGTTCAAATCCTGCCCCCGCTACCAAGTAAGGAGATCGCCTTCGAAGTCCTGCTTCGAGGGCGTTTTTCTTTGGGCGGGTTCCGTTTTTGTAGGGTCGAGCCGTGCTCGACTGCCGGTATGGAAAAGGGATCTGAGCCCTGGCCCCGCACCTTGCACCAGCGCGGTGCAGCCGCTATCATCAGCGGCCTAGCAGTACCCCTGAAGGCGGCCTCCCAGCGGGAGTCCGGACCCGGAAGGAGGGCCGCAACCAGCAGGCAATGCAGGTTGCAACCGGAATCCAGTCACCGGAGTCTTTCCGGAAAAGGGGCCCAACGGGCCCTTTGTCGTTTCCGGGGCGTCATGTTTCCACGCCGGCCAAGGCCGGCACCCAACCATAGAGATCAAGGCAGGCTGTGAGCGACAAGGCAACCGACATCGCGAATCTGCTCGCCCCGACCGTTGTGTCGCTGGGCCTGGAGCTGCTGGGCGTTGAGTATCTGCCGGCCCCCGGCGGTGCGACCCTGCGCCTTTACATCGACGTGCCGCTGGCTGAACAGCCCGAGCGCATCATCAATGTCGACGACTGCGAGCGGGTCAGCCGCGAAGTCTCGGCGCAGCTGGACGTCGAAGACCCGATCACCGGCAATTACACGCTGGAAGTGTCCTCGCCGGGCGTGGACCGCCCGCTGTTCAACCTGGAGCAGTTCGGCCGCCACCAGGGTGAATCGGCCAAGGTCACGCTGAAGCTGCCGCAGGACAACCGTCGTCGCCTGCAGGGCCGCATCGAAGCGATCGACGAGGCCGCGGGCACCGTCACCTTCATCGTCGACAAGGCTGAAGTGGTCGTGTCGGCCGACAACATCGACAAGGCACGGATCATGCCCGACTGGGTGGCGCTGGGGCTGGCCCCGAGCAAGCCGACCGGTCCGGCGCCGAAGCGTCCGAAGCCGAACACGAATTCTTCTTCCAACGAGCCGGCGGCAAAGAAGCCGCGCGCGGAGTGAGCCAATGAGCAAGGAACTGTTGCTGGTAGTCGACGCAGTCGCCAACGAGAAGGGCGTGCCGCGTGAAGTGATCTTCGATGCCATCGAGGCCGCCCTGGCCTCGGCAGCGAAGAAGCGCTATCCCGAGGAGGAAGTGCTGACCCGCGTGGTCATCGACCACAAGGATGGCAGCTACGAAACCTTCCGCCGCTGGGAAGTGGTGGCCGATGACGTGGTCATGGAATCGCCGGATCGCCAGATCCGCCTGATGGACGCCGTCGACGAGGCCGAAGGCGTCGAGGTCGGCGACTACATCGAAGAGCAGATCGAGAACCCGGACTTCGGCCGCATCGCTGCCCAGGCCGCCAAGCAGGTCATCGTCCAGCGCGTGCGCGAAGCCGAGCGCCAGCAGGTCGTGGATGCATGGAAGGATCGCGTGGGTGAGCTGATCACCGGTGTGGTCAAGCGCGCCGAGCGCGGCAACATCTACGTCGACCTCGGTGGCAATGCCGAAGGCTTCATTCCGAAGGACAAGGGCATTCCGCGCGACGTGCTGCGCGCCGGCGACCGCGTGCGCGGCTACCTGGCCGAAGTGCGCTCGGAGCCGCGTGGCCCGCAGCTGTTCATCAGCCGTGCCGCCCCGGAATTCATGATCGAGCTGTTCAAGCTGGAAGTGCCGGAAGTCGGCCAGGGCCTGGTGGAAATCAAGGCCTGCGCCCGCGATCCGGGCGACCGCGCCAAGATCGCCGTGCTGGCCCACGACCAGCGCACCGATCCGATCGGTGCCTGCATCGGCATGCGCGGTTCGCGCGTGCAGGCCGTGTCCAACGAGCTCAATGGCGAGCGCGTCGACATCGTGCTGTGGAACGACAACCCGGCCAACTTCGTCATCAACGCGATGGCGCCGGCCGAAGTGCAGTCGATCATCGTCGATGAGGACAAGCACTCGATGGACCTGGCCGTTGCCGAAGACCGCCTGGCCCAGGCGATCGGCAAGGGCGGCCAGAACGTGCGCCTGGCCAGCCGCCTGACCGGCTGGCAGCTCAACGTGATGACCCAGGACCAGGTCACCGCCAAGTCGGAGGCCGAGCAGGCTGCCGCCCGCCAGCTGTTCATGGACAAGCTGGAAGTGGACGAGGAAATCGCCGGCATCCTGGTCAGCGAAGGCTTCGGCACCGTCGAGGAAATCGCATATGTCCCGGTCGGCGAACTGCTGGCCGTGGAAGGTTTCGACGAGGACATCGTCGAAGAGCTGCGCGCTCGTGCCCGCGATGCGCTGCTCAATGAGGCCCTGGCAGTCGAAGAAGGCCTTGAAGACGGCCAGCCGGCGCAGGACCTGCTGTCCCTGAAGGGCATGGACGAAGCCACCGCATACGCGCTGGCCGGCCACGGCGTGCGTACCAGCGAGGATCTGTCCGACCTGGCCGCCGACGAGGTCATGGACTTCGGCATCGAAGGACTGGATCAGGCGCGCGCCGCTGCGCTGATCCTGGCCGCCCGTGCCGAGGAGATCGCCCGACTGGAACGCGGCGAATGAGCCGGCAATGAACAGGGCCCTGAGCCGCTCAGGGCGTAGAATCCGCGCCACCTCCAGATGCGGGGGGGCGCCCACAAGATCATAGGATCCGAATGTCGCAGCAAACCACCATCCGCAAGCTTGCCGAACTGGTCAACACGCCGGTCGAAAAACTGCTGGAACAGCTGGCCGGTGCCGGCATGAAGTTCAGCGGTCCCGACCAGGTCGTGACCAGCTCCGAGAAGGTAAAGCTCCTGGGCTTCCTTCGTCGTTCGCACGGCAAGCCCGAGCAGGCCCCGGAAGAGTCCGATCAGTCTGCGAAGAAGATCACGCTCAACCGCCGGAAGCAGCAGGAAGTGACGGTCAATTCCGGTCGCAGCAAGACGACCGTGAATGTCGAGGTGCGCCAGAAGCGTACCTACGTCAAGGATGGTGCTCGCGCCATGACGCCGGACGAAGAGCGCGCCGACATCCTGCGCAAGCTGGAAGAGTCGCGTGCGCGCAACCTCGCCGAACAGCAGGCCCTGGCCGAGAAGGATCGTCTGCGCGACGAGGCCATCGTCCGTGCCCGTGAGGAAGAGGCCGCCGCCAAGGAACGCGCCGAGGCCGAGAAGAAGGCCGCCGAGGAAGCTGCGGCTGCGGCCAAGGCGGCCGAGGCACTGGCCGCCAGCAAGCCCAAGCGTGCTCCGATCGACGAAACCGCGCCGCGCCCGCCGCGCGCCCCGGCCGCCGCCCCGGCTGCGCCGCGTGGTGCTCCGCCGCCGCCGCCGCGCAACGACGACCGCAACAACCGCAGCGCGCCGCGCAACGAGCGTGGCCCGGGCGACCGCTTCGCCGGCCAGATGCACCTGTCGGCCGCCGACCGTGCGCGTCGTGGCAACAGCAACAACAGCAATTCGCGTGGACGTCCGGGTGGCCGCAACCAGTCCGGTGGCCGTCGCGACATGTCGCGTGGTGGCAACAATGCCGGTCCGCACGCGTTCGAGCGCCCGACCGCCCCGGTCGTGCGTGAAGTCGCGATCGGCGAGACCATCACCGTGGCCGACCTGGCGCAGAAGCTCGCGCTGAAGGGCGGCGAGGTGGTGAAGGCGCTGTTCAAGATGGGCGTGATGGCGACCATCACCCAGTCCATCGACCACGACACCGCTGCGCTGGTGACCGAAGAACTCGGCCACAAGGCGATCCGTGCCAACGACAATGATGCCGAAGACGCGCTGCTGGCTTCGACCGGTGAAAACCAGGGCGAAGCCGTGCAGCGCCCGCCGGTGGTCACCATCATGGGTCACGTCGACCACGGCAAGACCTCGCTGCTGGACTACATCCGCCGCACCAAGGTTGCCCACGGCGAAGCCGGCGGCATCACCCAGCATATCGGTGCCTATCACGTCGAGACGCCCAAGGGCGTCATCAGCTTCCTGGATACCCCGGGCCACGCCGCGTTCACCTCGATGCGTGCCCGCGGTGCCAAGCTGACCGACATCGTGGTGCTGGTGGTTGCTGCCGACGACGGCGTCATGCCGCAGACCAAGGAAGCGATCCAGCACGCCCGTTCGGCGGGTGTGCCGCTGATCGTGGCGATCAACAAGATCGACAAGTCCGGTGCCGACCCGATGCGGGTCAAGAACGAGCTGCTCTCCGAGCAGGTCGTGGCCGAAGAGTTCGGTGGTGACATCCAGATGGTGGAGATCTCGGCCAAGACTGGCCTGGGCATCGACGACCTGCTGGACGCGGTGTCGGTGCAGGCCGAACTGCTGGAACTGAAGGCCGTCGACGAAGGCCGCGCCTCGGGCGTGGTGATCGAATCGTCGCTGGACAAGGGCCGCGGCCCGGTCGCTACGGTGCTGGTGCAGCAGGGCCGCCTGAAGAAGGGCGACTACCTGGTGTGCGGTATCCAGTACGGCCGCGTGCGTGCGCTGTTCGACGAAACCGGCAAGCAGCCGGAGTTCGCCGGCCCGTCGATCCCGGTGCAGGTCCTGGGCCTGTCCGGTGTGCCGGAAGCCGGAGACGACTTCGTGGTGGTCGAGGACGAGCGCCTGGCCAAGGATGTTGCCCAGCAGCGTGAGACCAAGCGCCGTGAGTCGCGCCTGGTCGCCACCGCTGGCAGCCGTATGGAAGACATCATGGCGACCCTGGGCAAGGGCGAGGGCCAGCAGGTCCTCAACCTGGTCATCAAGGCCGACGTGCAGGGTTCGGTGCAGGCCCTGAGCCAGGCACTGGTCGCGCTGTCCAACGAGGACATCCGCATCAACGTGATCCACTCCGGCGTGGGCGGCATCACCGAATCGGACGCCAACTCGGCGGCTGCTTCGAAGGCCACCGTCATCGGCTTCAACGTGCGTGCGGATGCTTCGGCCCGTCGCATCATCGAATCCAACGGCGTCGACCTGCGTTACTTCTCGATCATCTATGACGTGATCGATCAGGTGAAGCAGGTGGCATCCGGTCTGCTGGGCGTGGAGATCCGCGAAGAGATCATCGGTATCGCCGAGGTCCGCGACGTCTTCCGCAGCTCCAAGCTGGGCGCCGTTGCCGGCTCGATGGTCATCGAGGGCGTGGTCAAGCGCAACAAGCCGATCCGCGTGCTGCGCGACAGCGTGGTGATCTTCGAGGGCGAGCTGGAATCGCTGCGTCGCTTCAAGGAGAACGTCGAGGAAGTCCGCAACGGTACCGAATGCGGTATCGCGGTGAAGGCCTACAACGACGTCAAGCCGGGCGACCAGATCGAGTGCTTCGAGCGTATCGAAGTGCCGCGCACCCTGTAATGCTGCAAGGTGGCCCGACCAACGGTCGGGCCCTACCATGTACCTGTAGCGCCCGGCCGTTGGTCGGGCGACAATCGAATCAAAGGTAGTGCCCGACCGTTGGTCGGGCGACAACTGAACCAAGAGCTCCTCGTGCCCAAGACTTTCCATCGAACCGACCGTGTCTCCGCCCAGCTGCGCCGTGAACTCGGCACCCTGGTGCACAACGCCGTGCGCGAGCACGGGTTGCCCTCGGTGAGCGTGTCCGACGTGGAAATCACCCGCGACATGGCCCATGCCAAGGTGTTCGTCACCGCGCTGATGCCGGAACGCTCGGCTGAAGCCGTGGCCGGCCTGAAGGAGCTGGGCTACCGCCTGCGCATGGATCTGGCCCGCGCGATGAAGCTGCGCCACGTGCCGGAGCTGCATTTCCACTACGACGACTCGGTCGACCGTGGTGAGCACATCGACAACATCCTGCGCGACCTGCCCGATACGCTGGCCGCGGAGAAGCGTCGCGGGAGCGACGAAGAATAACCGCGCGACGCCGGGCATGCCCGGCGTCGTTGCATTCCGGCTGTGCGACGTCTGACGCAGACCGCGCTGCGGCAGCCGAGCATGGCTCGGCCCTACACATTCCTGCCATGACCCGAATTCAGTTCCGCCGCCTGGATGGCATCCTGCTGCTCGACAAGTCGACCGGCATGAGCTCCAACGCCGCCCTGCAGGTGGCGCGCCGCCTGTTCCGTGCCGAGAAGGGCGGCCACACCGGCAGCCTCGACCCGTTGGCCACCGGCCTGCTGCCGCTATGCTTCGGCGAGGCAACCAAGATCGCCGGCCTGCTGCTGGGTTCGGCCAAGGCGTACGATGCCGAGATCGTCCTCGGCCAGACCACGGACACCGATGATGCCGAGGGCCAGGTACTGCTGCAGCGCCCGGTGCCGGCGATCAGCGCCGAGGCCCTGCAGGCTGCGCTGGCGCCACTGACGGGGAACATCCGCCAGCGGGCTCCGATCTATTCGGCGCTGAAGCAGGGCGGTGAACCGTTGTATGTGAAGGCCCGCCGCGGCGAGGCCATCGAGGCCCCGGAGCGCGAGGTCCAGGTGCACGCCATCGAGGTGCTCGAGCAGCAGCCGGAACGGCTGCGGCTGCGCGTGACCTGTGGCTCCGGCACCTACATCCGCAGCCTGGCACGCGACCTGGGCGAGGCGCTGGGCTGTGGTGCCCACATCAGCGCACTGCGTCGGCTCTGGGTCGAGCCGTTCCGTGAGCCGGTGATGGTCACCCTGGACCAGCTGCGGGCGATGGTCGAGGCGGGTGACGAGGCGGGCATGGACGCGCTGCTGCTGCCGCTGGCGGCCGGCCTGGCCGAGTACCCCCGGGTCGACCTGGATGCCGACCAGGCCCACCGCTTCTGCGTCGGCCAGCGCCAGCGCGATCTGTCCTGGCCGCGTGGCCTGGTGGCCGTGTTCGGTCCGGACGATGCTGTCCAGGGCCTGGGCCAGGTCGACGACAGTGGCCTGCTGGCCCCGCAGCGCCGTTTCAACCTCTGACCGGGGCAGGGTGGTTCAGCCCCGGTCCTTGTCCCGGAAGCCCCCGGCCGTTACAATTTCGCGGCCGTTTTCCGGCAACCTGCCTCGCGCAGGTTTCATCCTCGTAGTCCACGGCGAGCCTGGCGGTGCGCGAAGCGCGTTCCTGCCGGCCACGCATCACAGAGAAAAAAGAAATGTCGATCGACACCCAGAAGGTCATTGAAGACAACAAGCGCAGCGCCGCTGACACCGGCTCCCCGGAAGTCCAGGTTGCCCTGCTGACCGCCCGCATCGAACTGCTGACCGGCCACTTCAAGACCCACAAGAAGGATCACCACAGCCGCCGCGGCCTGCTGCAGATGGTCAACCGCCGTCGCAGCCTGCTCGACTACCTGAAGAAGAAGGACGTCGAGCGTTACAAGGCCCTGATCGAAAAGCTTGGCCTGCGTCGCTAAGCAACGAATCCCCCGCGGCGCAGCGATGCGCCGCGGTTTTGTTTTGTAGCACCGCAATCCCCGATTCAGGCCGGAACGATCCGGCCACCCGCTGGCGGCAAGGGTCGCCGACGGTCCAAATTCGCAGACAGCATCCCCAAGGACACCCTCCGTGGCAAAAATCACCAAAACCTTCCAGTACGGCAAGCACACCGTCACGCTTGAGACCGGCGAAGTCGCCCGCCAGGCCAGCGGTGCGGTCATCGTCAAGATGGACGACACCGTACTGCTGGTCACCGCCGTCGCCGCCAAGAGCGCGCGCGAAGGCCAGGACTTCTTCCCGCTGACCGTCGATTATCAGGAAAAGTTCTACGCCGGCGGCCGCATCCCGGGTGGTTTCTTCAAGCGTGAAGGCCGTGCGACCGAGAAGGAAACGCTGATCTCGCGTCTGATCGACCGTCCGATCCGTCCGCTGTTCCCGGAAGACTACAAGAACGAAGTGCAGATCATCGCCACGGTCATGTCGCTGAACCCGGACGTCGACGGCGACATCCCGGCCCTGATCGGCGCCTCGGCTGCCCTGGCCCTGGCCGGCACCCCGTTCATGGGCCCGATCGGCGCTGCCAAGGTCGGCTACAAGAACGGCGAGTACATCCTGAACCCGACCGTCAGTGAACTGGCTGACTCGCAGCTGGAACTGGTCGTTGCTGGTACCTCCAACGCCGTGCTGATGGTCGAATCCGAAGCCGCGCTGCTGTCCGAGGAAGTGATGCTGGGCGCCGTGACCTTCGGTCACCGCGAAATGCAGAAGGTCATCAACGCGATCAACGAGCTGACCGTCGAAGCCGGCACCAAGCCGTCGACCTGGGAAGCCCCGGCCAAGAACGACGCGCTGATCTCCGCGCTGAAGGAAGCCATCGGCCCGCGCCTGGGCGAAGCCTTCCAGGTGCGCGACAAGCTGCAGCGCCGTGACGCCATCTCGGCGATCAAGAAGGACGTGTTCGAAGCCCTGGCGGGCCGCGTGGCCGCCGAAGGCTGGAACCCGGCCGAGCTGTCGAAGGAATTCGGCGAGCTGGAATACCGCACCATGCGTGACTCGGTGCTGGACACCAAGGTCCGCATCGACGGCCGTGCGCTGGACACCGTCCGCCCGATCGCCGTGAAGACCGGCGTGCTGCCGCGTACCCATGGTTCCTCGCTGTTCACCCGCGGCGAAACCCAGGCCATCGTGACCATCACCCTGGGCACCGCCCGTGATGGCCAGGTCATCGATGCCGTTGCCGGTGAGTACAAGGAAAACTTCCTGTTCCACTACAACTTCCCTCCGTTCTCGGTGGGCGAGTGCGGCCGCATGATGGGCCCGAAGCGCCGCGAAATCGGCCACGGTCGTCTGGCCAAGCGCGGCGTGCTGGCTGTCATGCCGTCGCTGGAAGCCTTCCCGTACACCATCCGCGTCGTTTCGGAAATCACCGAGTCGAACGGTTCCTCGTCGATGGCCTCGGTCTGCGGCTCGTCGCTGGCGTTGATGGACGCCGGCGTGCCGGTGAAGGCCCCGGTGGCCGGTATCGCCATGGGCCTGGTCAAGGAAGGCGACCGTTTCGTGGTCCTGTCCGACATCCTGGGTGACGAAGATCACCTGGGCGACATGGACTTCAAGGTGGCCGGTACCGCTGAGGGCATTTCCGCCCTGCAGATGGACATCAAGATCGAAGGCATCACCGAAGAGATCATGAAGCAGGCCCTGCAGCAGGCCAAGGCTGGCCGTCTGCACATCCTGGGTGAAATGGCCCACGGCCTGACCGCTCCGCGTGAGGAGCTGTCGGACTACGCGCCGCGCCTGCTGACCATCAAGATCCACCCGGACAAGATCCGCGAAGTGATCGGCAAGGGTGGCTCGACCATCCAGGCCATCACCAAGGAAACCGGCACCCAGATCGACATCCAGGACGACGGCACCATCGTCATCGCGTCGGTCAACGCCATTGCTGCCCAGGCTGCCAAGGCCCGCATCGAGCAGATCACCTCGGACGTCGAGCCGGGCCGCATCTACGAAGGCAAGGTCGCCAAGATCATGGACTTCGGTGCGTTCGTCACCATCCTGCCGGGCAAGGACGGCCTGGTCCACGTGTCGCAGATCTCCAGCGAGCGCGTCGAGAAGGTCGGCGACAAGCTGAAGGAAGGCGATGTGGTCAAGGTCAAGGTGCTGGAAGTCGACAAGCAGGGCCGTATCCGCCTGTCGATGAAGGCCGTCGAAGAAGGCGAAGGCGCCAGCGCCGAATAGTCGGTACTGCTGATCGTGCGGTGGGTGAGGATCGTTGGTCCTCACGCTTTCGCAAATGAAAAAGCGGGCTTCGGCCCGCTTTTTCTTTGCCTCGATGTTGTGGAGAGACGCTCATCCAGGTCGCTGCATGTCCTGCCGCAGTGCATGAGACCCGCCACGCGGCCATCGTTCTGTCACGATTGCACGGATCGCGCCTGTCCATGGGACGACATGCCGCGACATCCGTACCGCAGCCCCATCGGTTTGCTAACGTGGCGGCGCCTTCGAACCGGGAGATCCCATGTTCCGCCAGACCGTGGCCGTCCTTGCCGTGCTGATTGCCGGTGCCTTGCCCGATGCCGCGCACGCAGCGCCCGCGCAGCCGCCGATCTTCGGCGCCTATTACCCGGGTGGATCGGCCGAGCGCTATCCGGTGTCGAGCATTCCGGCCGAGCGCCTGACCCACCTGTTCTACGCGTTCTCCACCATCGAGGACGGGCGCTGCACGATCGGTGCGGAAGCGCCGAAGAATTTCGCCGCACTGGCCGAACTCAAGAAGGCGCACCCGCACCTGCGCACGCTGATCTCGATCGGTGGCTGGGGCGCAGGCGGCTTCTCCGATGCAGCGCTGACCGAGGCCAGCCGCAAGCGCCTGGTCGACTCTTGCATGGCGCTGTTCTTCGAACGCCACGCCGGCAGCTTCGATGGCGTGGACATCGACTGGGAGTTCCCGGTCAGTGGCGGACCGAAGGAGCTGGCGCATCGCCCGCAGGATCGCGCCAACCTGACCCGGCTTGCCCAGGCCTTCCGCGCAGCACTGGATGCGCGGGGGCGCAAGGCGGGGCAGCCGATGCTGCTGACCGCCGCGCTGGCCGCCGGTCGCCTGCAGACCAATGGCCCCTATGATCCGGTGGCGAGCTACGACCTGCCGGCGCTGGCGAAGGTGTTCGATTTCATCAACCTGATGAGCTACGACATGGGCACCGGCTTCTCGTCGGTGTCGACCTTCAATGCGCCGTTGCATGAAGTGCCGGCCGATCCGCTGGCGCCGGAGCTGCGCCGCTGGAACAACGTGGCCGGGGCGGTGCAGTACTACCGTGAACATGGCGTGCCGGCCGACAAACTGGTGCTGGGCGTGCCGTTCTACGGGCGCGGCTTCAAGGTCACTGGCGATGCGCCGGATGGCCTGTATCAGCCTTACAGCGCACCGGCCGACGCCGGCGATTGGCGGGTGATCAAGGCGCGCTATCTCGACCAGCCGGGTTGGACCAGGCACTGGCAGCCGCAGGCGCAGAGCCCGTGGCTGTACAACGCCGGGCAGAAGATCTTCATCAGCTATGAAGACCCGCGCTCGATCGGCCTGCGTGCCCGGTTCGCCCGCGAGCAGGGCCTGGCCGGGGTGTTCATGTGGGAGCTGACCGGTGACGACGAGCAGGCCAGCCTGCTCAACGCCATGCTCGCCCCGTGGCAGAAGGCGCGCATCGGTGATTGAGTCGCCTGCTGGCGCCGGGCCATGCCCGGCGACGCTTCAGTTCGCCCAGACGCTGTTGGGATCGCCGTTGCGGGCGCGGCGCTGGCTGGCGACGGCCAGGCGGGCGAAGCCGAAGGCCATGGCCAGCGCGATGGCATCGACCCAGAACAGCGGCCACTGGCCACGCCCGGCGGCGCGCCACAGCCAGTCACCATTGAGTGCACCGTGCAGGACCGGCACCAGTGCAGTGCTGATCGCTGCGGCCCACAGCAGTTCGCGCGCGGCCTGCGCGGGGCGGCGCAGTGCAGCCCACAGCGCACAGGCTGCCCAGCTGCCGAAGCAGGCCCAGCGGATGCCGTGGTCGACCGCCGACGGTGCCAGCCGCTCCAGCACCAGTGCGGTGACGAACGCGACCGAGATCGCCACGCACAGGCCGATGCACACGCCGACCGTGGCCCGCGCCATGTTCACACCGGCACGCGGCTGTTGCGGCTGGCGACGCTTGCGCCGCGACTCGATCCACAGCAGGTTGCCGGAGTAGAACAGGAACGCACCGCCGAGGCCGAGCAGGAAGTACAGCCAGACCACCACGCCGTTGCCGAACTCACCGAAGTGCAGCGCGTAGGCGGCGCTGAGCGTGGCGTGGTTGGCGTCGCGCTGCCCCGGCAGCTGGGAGGCCAGCAGGTCGCCGCTGGCCACGTCCAATGCCACGGCACCAAGCGGACCGAGGGTGCCACTGGCCTCGCCGGTGATCTCGATCGTGGCGTTGGCGTCGCTGCCATTGGTCAGCTTCAGGTACGCCGGCTCGAAGTTGGCCACGCCTTGCGCGCGGGCCACTTCAAGTGCGCGCGCATGCAGCACGCGCAGGCTGCCCGGTGGCGCCGGAATCCCGCTGGCCTCGCGCACCGGCGCAGTGTCCATCGCCGTCGGTACCGCCTGCAGCACCTTGCCGTCGTAGATCAGTGGGTTGAGCAGGGCCATCTGCACGAACACCAGGCACAGCAGGGCGCCCGTGACCGCGAACATCAGGTGGAAGGGCAGGCTGAGCACGCCGATCACGTTGTGCGCGTCCTGCCACAACTGCTTCAGGTTGCGGCCCGGGCGCAGCGCGAACAGGTCGCCGAACAGCTTCGGCAGATGGATCACCAGCCCGCTCAGCAGCGCCATGCCATACAGCAGGCTGACGATGCCCATCACGTAGACGCCGGCCGCCGGCAGGCCGAGGCTGTAGTGCAGTTCGTTGACCAGTTCGGCCAGTCCGGTCTGCGGCGGCGCGGGGCTGCCGGCGATCTGGCCCGGCCAGGCGTAGCGCCAGCTGCCGTCATCGGCCTGCCAGTACGCCAGGGGCTGCGGGTGTTCGGTACCGGGGAAGGTCATGCCCACGTGGCGGCGCGCTTCCGGGTGTGTCGCCAGCACGTCTTCCAGCAGGTACTGCGCATCGTCCAGGCCCGCCGGCAAGGCGGTGGCGGCGCCCGGGGTCTGCCACAGCGGCAGGTCATGATGGAACAGGGTCAGCGCACCCGCATAGAAGGCCACGAAAAGGCCGAAGCCGGCGACCAGGCCGACCCAGGTGTGCAGGGTGGTGAACGTGCGCAGCGTCTGCGAACTGAACTTCATGGCGGGGATCTCATTGCACCGCGCCGGTCAGGCGCAGCAGCCCGAGCACGGCGAAGCCGGCCGCGGCGCTGCCACCCAGAACCAGCCAGGCGCGCAGTGCGCTGCGGAAGCTGAACGCCCACAGGGCGGCCAGCATCCATAACGGGATGAAGGCGATCAGGGTCGGCACCAGCGCACGCTGCCACGGGCCGGGCGGCAGCCAGGCCAGCAGGCCGGTAGCGGCGGCCGCAAGCAGGAAGCCAGCGATGATGCCGGCGAAGGCGCGCGGCCACATCAGGGCGACTCCGTGCCCGGGCGATGCCAGGCGGCCAGCGCCGGCAGCAGCATCGCAGCGAGCATCCAGGTGCACAGCATCGCCACCAGACCGGCAGCGAAGCCGAGTTCGGCCATCCACAGCCACAATGCGGCAGCTGCGGCGACCAGGCCGATCTGGCGGCCGAGACGACCGGCACGGCGCAGGCGGGGCCAACGGCAGTGCGGCGAGGCGGCATAGAAGGCCAGTGCCGAAAACATCGCTGCCAGCATGCCCAGGCTGCAGAAGCCCAGGGTGGAAAGGCCGACGGTGATCATTGTGGGCGGGCGCCGCGGCAGTGGGCCGGCGAACGCGGGGCACGGGCGGGGCCGGCGGGAGCCGGTCGGAGCGGGTGGCGCATCACGAGGTCCTGGGGGAAGCGGGCAGGCTGGCACGGGGCGGGCTGCGCGGACATGGTAATCATTGCGTTTTCACGCCGCCAGCGCAGGCCATTCAGCGGACCGTACGGCAGCCCTTGGGCTTTCCGGTGCGCTGGTTTAAGATCGTCGCAGACTCCTGACTGGAACAAGGTGGCCCGCGCCCGGCGCCGGCCGAGCGTGCGACATGAGCACTACCACCGCCCACTGTTGACCTGCCCCCGAAGGCCCTGTGTTCCAGGCGCCCTCGCGGCGCTTTTTTATTGCCCGGGCCGCGGCCCGGGAACGCTTTCCAGCCCGCCCCGCGGGCCCCGCACGAAGCCAATGCGATGATCAACATTACCCTTCCCGACGGCAGCCGCCGCGAGTTCGAAAATCCCGTCAGCGTCATGGACGTCGCCCAGTCGATTGGTGCCGGCCTGGCCAAGGCCACCATCGCCGGTTCGGTCGATGGCGTGCTGGTCGATGCCAGTGACGTCATCGACCACGATGCCAGCCTGCGCATCATCACCGCCAAGGACGAGGAGGGCGTGGAGATCATCCGCCACTCCTGCGCCCACCTGGTCGGCCACGCCGTCAAGCAGCTGTACCCGGACGTGAAGATGGTGATCGGCCCGGTGATCGCCGAGGGCTTCTACTACGACATCTATTCCGAGCGCCCGTTCACGCCGGACGACATGGCCGCAATCGAGAAGCGCATGGGTGAACTGATCGCCCAGGACTACGACGTCATCAAGAAGATGACGCCGCGCGCCGAGGTGATCGAGATCTTCAAGGCCCGTGGCGAGGACTACAAGCTGCGCCTGATCGAAGACATGTCCGACGACATCCAGGCGATGGGCATGTACTACCACCAGGAATACGTGGACATGTGCCGCGGCCCGCACGTGCCCAACACGCGCTTCCTGAAGGCCTTCAAGCTGACCCGCATCTCCGGCGCCTACTGGCGCGGCGATGCGCAGAACGAACAGCTGCAGCGCATCTACGGCACCGCCTGGGCCGACAAGAAGCAGCTCGAGGCGTACATCAAGCGCATCGAGGAAGCCGAGATGCGCGACCACCGCCGCATCGGCAAGCAGCAGGACCTGTTCCACCTGCAGGAAGAAGCCCCGGGCCTGGTGTTCTGGCATCCGAAGGGCTGGGCACTGTGGCAGGTGGTCGAGCAGTACATGCGCAAGGTCTACCGCAACAGCGGCTACGGCGAAGTGCGCTGCCCGCAGATCCTGGACGTGAGCCTGTGGAAGAAGTCCGGCCACTGGGACAACTACCAGGACAACATGTTCTTCACCGAATCGGAGAAGCGCACGTACGCGGTCAAGCCGATGAACTGCCCGGGCCACATCCAGGTGTTCAACCAGGGCCTGCACAGCTACCGCGACCTGCCGATCCGCTACGGTGAGTTCGGTTCCTGCCACCGCAACGAGCCGTCCGGCGCGCTGCACGGCATCCTGCGCGTGCGTGGTTTCACCCAGGACGACGGCCACGTGTTCTGCACGGAAAACCAGATCGAGTCGGAAGTGACGGCCTTCCACCAGCAGGCGCTGGCGGTTTACCGGCACTTCGGCTTCGACGAGATCCAGATCAAGATCGCGCTGCGTCCGGAATCGCGCCTGGGTGACGACGCCACCTGGGACAAGGCCGAAGGCGCGCTGCGCTCGGCACTGACCGCCTGTGGCGTGGAATGGCAGGAGCTGCCGGGCGAGGGGGCCTTCTACGGCCCGAAGATCGAGTACCACCTGAAGGACGCGATCGGCCGTACCTGGCAGCTGGGCACCATGCAGGTCGACTTCATGATGCCCGGCCGCCTGGGCGCCGAGTACGTGGACGAGAACAGCCAGAAGAAGCACCCGGTCATGCTGCACCGGGCCATCGTCGGCTCGATGGAGCGCTTCCTGGGCATCCTGATCGAGCACCATGCCGGCCAGTTCCCGGCCTGGCTGGCGCCGACCCAGGTGGTGGTGGCCAACATCACCGACGCCCAGGCCGACTATGTCGCGGGCGTGACCAAAACCCTTGCGGAGCAAGGCTTCCGCGTCAGCTCGGATTTGCGTAACGAGAAGATCGGCTATAAAATCCGCGAGCATACGTTGCAGCGCGTGCCCTACCTGCTGGTCATCGGTGACCGCGAGAAGGAAAATGGGGCTGTGGCGGTGCGTACGCGTTCTGGCGAAGACCTGGGCAGCATGAGCCTGCAGGCCTTCATCGAGCGGCTCCACGCCGAGGGCGCGTAAGCAAAGGTCCGGTCCGGGGGCACAGGCACCCGGGCCGGTTCGATACCCTTGGGAGAACGTAATATCAGCACCCCTGACAACAAACAGAACCGCAAGAATCAGGAAATCCGTGTGCCGCGCGTCCGCGTGATCGGCAGTGACGGAGAAATGATCGGCGTGTTGTCGCGCGACGAAGCGCTGTCCATGGCCGAAGATGAAGGCCTGGATCTGGTCGAGATCCAGCCGCAGGCCGATCCGCCGGTCTGCAAGATCATGGACTTCGGCAAGTTCAAGTTCGAAGCGCAGAAGAAGGCCAGCGAGGCCAAGAAGAAGACCAAGCAGGTCGAGATCAAGGAAGTGAAGTTCCGTCCGGTCACGGACGAGGGCGACTACCAGATCAAGCTGCGCAAGATGCGCGGGTTCCTTGAAGAGGGCGACAAGATCAAGGTCAACATCCGCTTCCGTGGCCGTGAAATGAGCCACCAGGAACTGGGTCGTGAAATGGCCAACCGGATCGAGGCCGATCTGGGCGAGGACATCGTCATTGAATCCCGTCCGCGCCTGGAAGGGCGTCAGATGGTCATGATGATCGCGCCGAAGAAGAAGACCTGAGGCCTGACGGGCCGCCTTCCGGGGCGCCTGGCTGAATGGTTCAGGGTAAGGGGACGCCGCTGGCGTCCCTTTGCTTTTGCAGGATGCCGGTGAAGTGCCGGCGAAAGGGTTGTAGGGGCTGGTGGCAGGGCGGTTTTGCCTGTATCATGCCCGGCTCGACCCACCCAGGACGGGTCGTACGCCGATCATGGCAGGACGGAAAGAGCGGCCCAGGCCGCCGCCAGATCAGTCAGAAACCAGGGTCACCCCCATCAAGGACATTGCAATGCCCAAGATCAAGACCAACCGGGCAGCGGCCAAGCGTTTCCGCAAGACCGCCTCGGGCAAGTACAAGTGCGGCCACGCCAACCGTAGCCACATCCTCACGAAGAAAGCGACCAAGCGTAAGCGTAATCTGCGTCAGACGGGCCATGTCCGTGCAGAAGACGCAGGCCGTCTGGACCGCATGCTCCCTTACCTCTGAGGAACTGAAAAATGGCACGAGTTAAGCGTGGCGTACAGGCGCGTCGCCGCCACAAGAAGATTCTGGATCTCGCCAAGGGCTATTACAACGCCCGTCGCAAGGTCTTCCGCGTTGCCAAGCAGGCAGTCATCAAGGCACAGCAGTACGCCTACATCGGCCGTAAGCAGAAGAAGCGCAACTTCCGTTCGCTGTGGATCACCCGTATCAATGCGGCTGCCCGCATCAACGGCCTGAGCTACAGCCGCTTCATGAACGGCCTGCTGAAGGCTGGCATCACCCTGGATCGCAAGGTCCTGGCTGACATCGCCGTGCACGACGCAGCCGGTTTTGCTGCGCTGGCCGAAAAGGCCAAGGGCGCGCTGGCGGCATAAGTCCTTCCCGATGCCGTAACCGTTCACTCGGAACGGTGTCAGGTCAAGGCAATGCATGGGGAAGGGCGCAAGTCCTTCCCCATTCTTTTTTGGGTTCCGGCGAGGCCATGGCGGCAGCGCGGGGACGGCGGTGGCGACAGGGGTCGGCCCTTCGCGCATCGCGATGGCAGATCGACTGGAGTTCCGGCCCCTCATGAGCGACATCCAATCCCTCACCACCCAGGCGCTGGCCGATGTGGCCGCCGCACAGAGTCCCGACGTGCTGGAACAGCTGCGCGTTGCCCTGCTTGGCAAGAGTGGCAGCATCACCTCGCAGCTCAAGCAGCTCGGCGCCCTGCCGGCGGACGAGCGCAAGGCCGCTGGTGAAGCGATCAACCAGGCCCGCGACGCGCTGACCCGCGCGCTGGGCGAGCGCAAGGCGCTGCTGGAAGACGCGGCGCTGGATGCGCGCCTGGCCGCCGAAGCCATCGATATCACCCTGCCGGGCCGCAACGGCGACCGCGCCGGCCTGCATCCGATCACCCGCACCCTGGAGCGCATCACCGGCATCTTCGGCCGGCTGGGCTACGAGCTGTCGGAAGGGCCGGAGATCGAGGACGACTGGCACAATTTCGAGGCGCTGAACTTCCCGCCGCACCATCCGGCGCGCGCCATGCACGACACCTTCTACTTCGGCGACGGCCGCCTGCTGCGCACGCACACCTCCGGTGTGCAGGTGCGCTACATGGGCGACCACGCGCCGCCACTGCGCATGATCGCCGCCGGCAAGGTGTACCGCAGCGACAGCGACCAGACCCATTCGCCGATGTTCCACCAGGTGGAAGGCCTGCTGGTGGACGAGCATTCGACCTTCGCCGACCTGAAGGGCACGCTGGCCGAGTTCGTGCGCGCGTTCTTCGAGCGCGACTTCGAGATGCGCTTCCGTCCCAGCTACTTCCCGTTCGTGGAGCCTGGCGCGGAAGTGGACATCGCCTGGCAGCAGCCCGACGGCAGCACCCGCTGGCTGGAAGTGCTGGGCTGCGGCATGGTCCATCCGAACGTGCTGCGCAACGTCGGCATCGATCCGGAGCGCTACACCGGCTTCGCGTTCGGCATGGGCGTGGAGCGTTTCGCGATGCTTCGTTACGGCGTCAACGATCTGCGTGCGTTCTTCGAGAACGACGTGCGATTCCTGAAACAGTTCGCGTAAGCCGCAACCATGTAGAGCCGAGCCATGCTCGGCTGCTCCTAAATTCGCAGGCCCAGGCGCATGCGCCGGGCCCACCAGGGTGACACCATGAAATTCTCCGAAAACTGGCTGCGCAGCCATGTCCCGACCGGCGCCTCGCGCGATGAACTGAGTGCAGTGCTGACCGCCATCGGCCTGGAAGTGGAAGAAGTGACCGCGCTGGGCGAAGGCCTCGATCACGTGGTCGTGGCGCGCATCGTCGAGGCCGTGCGCCATCCCGAAGCCGATCGCCTGCAGGTGTGCAAGGTCGATGCCGGGCAGGGCGAACTGCTGCAGATCGTCTGCGGCGCACCGAACGCGCGCCCGGGCCTGGTCGCGCCGCTGGCCATGGTGGGTGCGCAGATCGGCGAACTGAAGATCAAGCCGGCCAAGCTGCGCGGCGTGGAGTCCAACGGCATGCTGTGCTCGGCCAAGGAGCTGGGCCTGGACAACGATGCCTCCGGCCTGCTGGAACTGCCCGATGATGCCCCGGTCGGCCAGGCGCTGGTCGAGTACCTCGGCCTGCCGGACGCCAGTATCGAGATCAAGCTGACCCCGAACCGCGCCGACTGCTTCAGCCTGCGCGGCATCGCCTACGACGTCGCCGCCGCCACCCGCAGTGAAGTGCTGGATTTCGCCGCCGACGCCATTCCGGCGGCCGGCAGCCGCGAGCTGGCCATCCAGCTCGACGCCGGGGCTGAAGCGCCGCGTTACCTGGGCCGTGTCATCGAAGGCGTCAACGCCGCCGCCAGGACTCCGCTGTGGATGGCCGAGCGCCTGCGCCGCAGTGGCGTGCGTCCGGTTTCGCTGCTGGTCGACATCACCCAGTATGTGATGCTGGAGCTGGGCCAGCCGATGCACGCCTACGACCTCGGCACCCTGCAGGGCAGCATTGCCGTGCGCCGTTCGCGCGCGGGCGAGAGCCTGAAGCTGCTGGACGGCCGCGATGCTGCGCTGGACGACAGCTTCCTGGTAGTCACTGACGCCGATCGTGCGATCGGCCTGGCTGGCCTGATGGGCGGCTTCGACACCCGTGTCACCGACGCGACCACTGCCGTGTTCCTGGAGGCGGCGCACTTTGCGCCCGCTGCGATCATGGGGCGTGGCCGCAAGCTGGGCCTGCACACCGATGCCGGCCATCGCTTCGAGCGCGGCGTCGATCCGGCGCTGCCGCGCATCGCGATCGAGTACGCCACCCGCCTGGTGCTGGACCTGGCCGGCGGCACCCCGGCGCCGGTGACCGAGGCCGTGCGTGACGCCGATCTGCCGCAGCCGACAACCATCGTGCTGCGCCGCGCCCGCATCGCCCGCGTGCTCGGCATCACCATCGACGATGCCGAAATCGAGCGCATCCTGCGCGCGCTGGGCATGGACGTGGCCGCCACTGCCGACGGTTGGCAGGTGGTCGCGCCGAGCCGCCGCTTCGACATCGCCATCGAAGAAGACCTGATCGAAGAGCTGGCCCGCATCCACGGTTACGAGCAGATCCCGACCACGCTGCCGGGCGGTGCTTCGCGCGTGGCGATGCCGAGCGAGACCCAGCTGGACGCGCTGAGCGTGCGCCGCCAGCTGATCGCCCGTGACCAGCAGGAAACCGTCAATTTCGCCTTCGTCGACGATGCGCTGCTGACCCAGTGGCAGCTGCGCGACGGCCTGGTGCCACTGGCCAACCCGCTGTCGGCCGAACTGGCGGTGATGCGCCCGTCGCTGCTGCCGGGCCTAGTCGCCACCCTGGGCCGCAACGCCGCCCGCCAGCTCGGTCGCGTGCGCCTGTTCGAACTGGGCCGCGTGTTCGCCCAGCAGGCCGGCGGGGCGTCGACTGGCGAAAGCCGGCCGGCACCGCTGGAAACCCTGCGCGTGGCCGCTGCGGTCTGCGGCGAGGCGCAGGCGGTGCAGTGGGGCCTGCCGACTCGCAAGGTCGACTTCCATGACCTGAAGGGCGACCTGGAATCGCTGGCGGCTGCCAGTGGTGCGGTACTGGAGTTCCGCCCGTCGGCCCGTGCCTACGGCCACCCGGCGCGGTCGGCCGAGGTGTTCCGCGATGGCGTGGCGATCGGCTGGATCGGCCAGATCCACCCGCGCCTGGCCAAGGCGATGGATATCGAGGCCGATGTCTACGCCTTCGAGCTGGATCTGGAACCGCTGAGCGCCCGGCGCCTGCCACGTGCCGGCGAGCTGTCGCGCTTCCCGGCGGTGCGTCGCGACCTGGCGTTCCTGGTGCCTGAACAGGTGGCCTGGACCGATCTGGCGGCGACCGTCCGCCAGGCCGCCGGCCCGCTGCTGCGCGACCTGAACCTGTTCGACCGTTACGTCGGCCAGGGCGTCGAGCCGGGATTCAAGAGTCTCGCTATGGGCTTGATTTTGCAGGACAAGTCGCGCACTCTGACGGACCGCGACGTGGATGCGGTGGTGGCCGAGGCGGTCACTGCCATCGAGCGTGAACACCACGCCCGGATCCGCGGCTGAGCGGGCAGCACTCGGGGGTAGCAGGCAATGGCATTGACCAAGGCGGAGATGGCGGAAAAGCTGTTCGACGAAGTCGGTCTGAACAAGCGGGAAGCCAAGGAATTCGTCGACGCGTTTTTCGATGTGCTGCGTGAAGCATTGGAACAGGGACGTCAGGTGAAGCTGTCGGGCTTCGGTAATTTCGATCTGCGGCGCAAGAACCAGCGCCCGGGTCGCAATCCCAAGACCGGCGAGGAAATTCCGATTTCCGCCCGTACGGTGGTGACCTTCCGGCCGGGCCAGAAGCTCAAGGAGAGGGTGGAAGCTTATGCTGGATCCGGGCAGTAATCGCGAACTACCGCCGATCCCGGCCAAGCGCTACTTCACCATCGGTGAAGTCAGCGAGCTGTGCGACGTCAAGCCGCACGTCCTGCGCTACTGGGAAACCGAGTTTCCCAGCCTTGAGCCGGCCAAGCGCCGAGGCAACCGCCGCTACTACCAGCGCCATGACGTGTTGATGGTGCGGCAGATCCGCAGCCTGCTGTACGAACAGGGCTACACCATCGGTGGTGCACGCCTGCGCCTGGACGGTCCCGATGCCCGCGAGGAATCGGCGCTGAGCAACCAGATCATCAAGCAGGTGCGCATGGAGCTGGAAGAAGTGCTGCAGTTGCTGCGCCGCTGATCCCATTTCCATCGTAATCCGCTATACTTCACGGCCCGCCGCACTGGCGGGCACATCGCAGCATCAGTCGGGGCGTAGCGCAGCCTGGTAGCGCATCTGCCTGGGGGGCAGAGGGTCGTCGGTTCGAATCCGGCCGTCCCGACCAAAAGCAGCGATAGAACAAGGGCTTGCGCCATACGGTGCAGGCCCTTTTTCGTTGTGGTCACTACGTGTCCACTATTCCACCACTATCGCGGCAGCGCGATACCCGTGGTAACCGACTGCCACGGCGCTTCGTGGCCACCCAGGTAATGCTCGGTCATCGATGCGTTGCCGTGCCCCATCAGCGCTTGAATCTGTTCCGTGGTCCAGCCCGCATCGCGCAGCAGCGCGCCACCCAGGCTGCGGATCTCATGGAAAGTTGGCGGCGCTTCGCCGCCCACGCCGGCAGCATCGCGCGCCTTTGCGAACGCACGCGACAGCTGCTCGGGCAACACCTGCGTGTGGTGCGCTCGGTCCTTTGCGCGCTTGTCGCTGGGCCTGGCTTTCTCCGGCAGCCGGTGGATGACGAACGGCGAAACCACGTCATCGCGGCACCGGGCCAGCAGGTCGAGCAGGGGCCCGGCCACGGCGATCTGTAGCCGAACGTTCGTCGAGCCCTCGGTTTTCGAAGGCACCACCCACAGGTGGCCGTCGCGCACGTCGGCGAACTTCACCGTCACCACGTCCTCGCGGCGCAGCAGCGTCACCAACGACAGGTCCATCGCGTTGCGCAGCCACGGCGCGGCCTGGTCCCATATGGCCCGGTACACGTCCAAGGTCAGGCGCACGCGCTTCCGCTCGTGCTGGAACCGGCGAGTCGCCAGCGCGGGGTTGGTATCTATCCAGCCTTCCTCCACGGCGCAGGCCAGGATCCAGCCCAGCACCAGCCGGAACTGCTGCCGCGCACGGTCGGATTCGGTCACCTCGCGGATGAAGGTGGCGCACACCTTCACCGTCACGTCGGCTACTGGCTTCGAGCCCAACCCGGCCTCAATGCGGCGGATCACGCTTTCGTAGACCTCGGCCGTCTTCGGTGCCCACTTCCGCCCGGGCACGTCATCGCGGCGGAACACAACGATCGCATCGGCAACCGTCTCGCCGGGCGTCAGCACCTTCGATACCAGGTCGTTGCTGGGCATCAGCATGGCGTTGAGCTTCTTGGCCGCGGCGAAGGCCTTGGCCTTGTCCTTGCCCATCGAATGCTCTTTGCGCGTGATCGGGTGCCGGTATTTGAAACCGTCCCGGTGGGCATACAGGTTCTGCGGCCAGTCACGGCGGCCGGGCTTGCGGACACGTCCCATCATGGCAGGTTACGCCGCACCGGCCAGGACGCGCGCGATCAGGTCGTCACCGCCGGCCAGCCACTCGTGTTCGTCGATGTACCAGGCGCCGCCGACCTTGCGGCCGGGCAGCTTGCCCTCGCGCATCAGCCGCTGCAGTACCTGCATGGATGGGCGGCTGCCTTCCTCGAAGTAGCGGTCCAGCCACCGCTCGGGGGTCATCAGTTGCATGCTGGTCTCCTTCAGTTCGTGGCCAGCGCAGCGCGCAGCTGCTCGGTGGCGGTGTTCATGCGAATAGGTCCAGTTGCGCCGGCAGCGCCGGAGATGGGGCGGACACTGCTGATCGTTCAACGGCGATCAGATGCAGCAGGCGCGCGCGATTCGCGGCGGCCAGGTCCATGCAGTGCCAGAACGGCGGATCCATCAGGCCGCCATTGCCTGGGCCATGCAAGCGCACGCGCCGCGCGAGTGCCAGTTGCTGCCGCATGAAGATCAGCAACCTGTGCCGGGCGAGCGGGAAGCCTGCGGCGATCATCGGAACATCTCCAACTGCTGCGGGGCCGCCGGACGACGGATTGCGTAAGGGCTGGGATCTCGCTCGTTGAGCAGGTCCTGGGCGATATGGAAGTGGTAGCCGCGACCGTTCATGTCGGTGATGCAGACCATCGGGAAGTAGCAGACCGCGATAGCCCCGGAGCAGAACAGGTAGTAGCCGCGACCACACGGCGCGCGGCCGGCCTCGGTGCTGCTGTCCAGCATGTCGCGCGTCCAGCCGGCAGCAATGCGGACGGCTACCGCGTTCGATGCGATTTCCCATGCTTCGTCTCGGACCATGATCCGCGAGGACACCATGCCCATGGTTCGCAGCGCGGCGTCCATGTCGCCGGCAGCGAGCGCCTGCAGCGCGTGGCCGCGAGCCTCCCACAGACGAGCATCCTGGGGTGCGATTAAGTCGAGCTCGACCCCGGACATGCTGGCCAGCTGCCGGCCGACCTCGCGGTGGTCGATTGCCTCAGCCATGAGCGCACCTCCGCCAGCACCAGCGCAGCCCTGCGCGCGCGGCGCGGTAGCCCTGCAGCGCGATCCAGAGTGCGCCCAGCACCAGCAGCAGCCCAACCAAGGCGAGCAGGTGGACCATTGCAGCGGTGAGCAGCTGGTCAGCCATTGCCCACCGCCTGGCTGTCGACCTTGGCAAGTGCGTCGGCAAACTGCTGCTTCATCGCGCGGCCACTGGCGGCCACTTCCTCTCGGGAATAGCCATCAACTGAGGCGCAGACGGTCGCCAGCCCCTCAGCGGCCTGCAGCGCCTCGCGCACCGCACCCAGGTCCACGGCCTGCGCGGGCTTGAACTCCTCGGCCGCCTCGATGGCGTTCTGCCAAGGGCAGTTGGCGCTGCTGTGCTCGCCGATATCCACGCCAGTGATGGATGCGATGTGGGCGGCCAGCTCATCCGCCACTTCGTGGTAGCGGTCGCGCTGGTCGATGACACCTCCCAGGGCGCGATCCAAACTCTCCAGATATTCCTGATCGGCCTGCGCGGTCGGGGCGGCGTAGAGCGGGACCGTGAAGAAGTCCCTGATGCCCAAATGCTTGCCTGTATGCATCGCTACAAGGCCAGGTGCCGTCCCGTGCTCCATTTCCCATCGATTCACGAAGAATGCAGGCTCCTGCCCCACCGGCTGGCGGGCGGCGAGGGCTGCGCGGATCACGGCGACGTGGCGGTCCACCGTTGCTGCGTCGTCGCTACAGAACGCAGCCAGATCATCCAGCGCCTTCAACGCATCCCCCTGACCCCCAGGGGAGGGCTGGGCGGAGAGGGCGGCGAGCGCGTATTCCCGCATCTGCTCGGGGGTGAAGGCGTTGTGCGCCTCGTGACCGAAGTCCCCACCGGTGACGTAGCCAGCCTTCGGCAGCGGCGGCAGGCCATCCCCCAGCCTCACCCTCCCACCGGGCTGCACGTCTGCCAGGGTCTTCTTGTAGTTGCTCATGCCTGCATGTCCTTGCTGTTGGTGGAGCGCGCGCTGTGCGCGGCGAGGTGTTCCCAGCGTTCGGCCTCGCCCACGTAGAACGCGTGGCGTTCCTGCCGGACGGTGGGGGTGAACTGCACGTCGTGCAGTGCACGCTCTGCTGCGGCGCGGTTCGCCGCTGCCATGCGGGCTGGGTCGTGATCGAAGATGTCGAGCTGGTTACGCACGCTGGACTCCTGGGATGGGTTGCCGGCTGCTGGAACCCGATCGGCGCGGGTTCCCTGCGCTACAGGGGGAGAGCGCAGGGCAGGGGGTCAGTGGGTGTCGTCGGCGGCGAGCGGCGCGCGCTGTCGTTCATCGCTGCGGCGCTGCATTTCGGCCTTGAAGGCTGGCCAGCTGGTGTGGAGGTCTTCCCAGCAGCGCCATGCGAAGAACACGGCGCCGATGGCGCAGGCGAGGGCGACGGCGTCGAGCTGGTTGCGCAGGGCCCAAGCGAGCAGGGCGAGGAGCAGGCCGACGGCGACGGCGCAGAAGAAGGGCAGGGCCAGGTGGCGCATTACTCGGTCTCCTGTTCGGCAGTGGGCTCGGCCGGCGCCGACGCCGGGCTGACGGGCGGGGTGATGGGCGGGGTGATGGGCGGGATGCCGACGGCCATGGCGGCGAAGAAGTCGTGGTCGGTCATGCGCGCGCGGCCTTGGCCTGCTCGTACTCGCTGCCCAGGATCTCGGTCATGCGCGGCATGGCCTTGCTCGTGGAGGCGTAGACGAACCCCTCGTGACGGAAAAGGGTCAGCCCCTCGAAGAAGAAGTCACAGCTGCTGCTGAACCCGAGCGCGCGAATCACCGCATTGGTGTCGATCTTTCGAGTCGGCATATGCTCGTTCCACTCGGCCTGCAGGGCTTTGAGCGCGGCCTTTTCTTCGGCGGTGGCACCTTTGAGCGGCGAGCTGCGTGGCCACTGCAATCCATGGCGGTCAGGCGCACGCCACAGGTTGCGAGGTTTGGCCGGGGTGAACTTGATGCCGGCCAGGCGCGCCGGATCCGCGTACACCAGTCCCTTGCCACCGAAGCGGTGGGCGAATGCATCGACCTCCGCCTGCAGTAGTGCCTTATCGATCCGCTCCTGCTCGTACGCGGCCAGCACGGTTGGGTCGTTGGTCTTGTAGAAGCTCATGCGGCACCGCCTTTGACGCGGGCGAGGGCGGCATCGAAGGCGACCAGTGCTTCTTCGCACTCCCGAGCCAGCTGTGACCGATTGACCCAGCTGTTGTCGAGGCCCAGCGCACGGAATGCAGCGGTCAGGCGGTCGCCAGCGGCGATCAGCTCGGCGGCGACGGCGCGGGCTTCGTGCAAGCCTTCCGTGTGTGGGCGTGCCACACGCTCGATGGCTCGGTCCAGCACCGCCAGCACATTGACAGGGGCGCTCATGCAGCACCTGCCTGTGCGCGCGCTGCGCGGCGAGCGGCGGCGACGGCACCTGCAGCACTCTGGCCGTGCCGCAGGACGGCATTGGCGGCGAAGCTGGCGGCGACGACGACCTGGTAGGGGAGGAGGCCCCAGCGGCGCCCGGCGCGGGCGACGATGCCAGCGGCGGCTGCGGCGCGCTGGGCGTTGGAGTGGTTGGCGAGGGCGGCGCTCATGCGGCGGCGTCCTGGAGCGCTGCACGCAGCTGCTTGGCTGCTGCCTGCAGCTGGCGTGCGTGTTGCTCCGCTTCGTCGGCGGTGAGGTGCAGGCGGGCAGCGCCCATGTCTGCGATGACTCGTTCGCTGACGTGGTCAGCGGTGACTTTCATCTCTGCCGATCGGCAGCCCAAGGAAAGGGTGGCCATGCGTGATCTCCTGCGCCCGGCCCCGGGATGGGGTGGTGTTGGGCGACTGGAGAGCACGTTAGTCATCAACTAAGCATTAGTCAACAGCTAACGGCTAATATTTTTCTGAATGCCTGGTCCTCACCGCCACGGCCGGTGACGGCGCCCCCTGCAAGTGATTCGGCTGAGCTCGCGTGGGACACTGATGCCGCGCCGGTAGGCCGTGATGACTGTGTGACGCGGCACGGCTATGATCGGCACAGCCCAGGACGGGCTCAACAGGGGGCTACATGAACGAAGTGGTGCAGGGGGAAGTTGGAAGTGCCGAGAGTGCCTCAGTGGAAAAGCTTGTTGATCTCGGGCAATTCGATCTTCTTTATTACAACGGTGGCATTGACGGAAACGTCACGGCGAAGATTGAAAATCTGACGCGCGACAAGACGCATGACGAGGTTCGTTTTGTACTTGTGACGAATGGCGGGCTTCCGGACGATGCGTATAGAGCTATGCGCATTCTCCAAAGGCGCTATTCCAAAGTTACGATTTTGATCCCTGGCATGTGCAAGAGCGCGGGCACTCTCATGACGCTAGGCGCACACGAACTGGCCTTCGGCCCTGAGGGTGAGCTTGGTCCTCTCGACGTGCAGATTCAGAAGCGTAACGAGATTCGTGGACGTGAATCCGGTGCTGCTGTCATCGCCGCCATGGACGTGCTCCACCAGCAGTGCTTCAGCATGTTCGAGCACTTCTTCCTGAACACCATCGCTAAGAGTCAAGGCAACATCTCCGCCAAGATGGCGACTGACATCGCTGCATCAGTTTCGAGCGGAGTTTACGACCCCATCTTCCGCCAGATCGATCCGCATCGTCTTGGAGAAACTCAGCGCGCAATGCTCATTGGAGAGGCCTATGGCTCTCGGCTCATCACCAAGAGCGGTAGCACGACTCCCGAAGGAGTTCAGAGACTAATCACGGGCTACCCGAGCCATGGGTTCGTCATCGACGAAGAAGAGGCATCGGAGATCTTCTTCAACGTGCGACCGATGTCTGAATTTGAGACAGGGTTAACGAATGTTTTGTTAGAGAAGGGTACTCTTTTCTTTGCAGCGTACCCATTTAAGGTAAGTGATCATGGTCCAGAAGATGAGAGCGACCCAAGCGATGGAGACGCAAATGCCCAAGAAGGAACCAATGGTGAAGGACGTGCCGATGCCCCCGGAGGCGATGCCGCCCCTGTTGAGCCGGACGGTGGGGTCCCCTAATAGGGTATCCCTTAGCATGTACGGCAAGCGGAAAGACGGGCAAAACGCTGTCGTATTTGAGCTCGATGAAGATCACTGTTTGCTATAAACGATTCATCAGAAAGCCCCGCTTCGGCGGGGCTTTTTTGTTGTCCCGAATTGGGACAGCAGTGATAACTTTCTCGCTACTTAGAACTTCCGCAGGCCCGCGTGGATGAGAGCCTTGCCCAGGATGCTCACATCGCCAGGATCAGGGCGGTAGGCCGGGAAGTCCGTGTTTACGCTCACCACGTACAGTCCATCGCCACGCTTCTGCAGCATCTTGATCTGGGTCTCTCCGCCAATGTTGATCAAGTAGTAGTCGTCGCCGTCGAAGTAGTCGCAGCTGGTGTCGATCCAGACAATGTCGCCGTCCTCGAGCTTGGGTCGCATCGACGGCCCGCGGCCGGTGATGATCTGGATCCTGCCAGGCTTGGGGAGGTATCCGAGCTTCCGACGAACCTCCCACTCGGCGACCTCGATGGTCTTCACTACCTCCGGGTAGTCCTGGTTGACCAGCCCTACGCCCATCCCTGCACCCCCTTCAAACAAGTCGAAGCGAACATAGCCGGGCTGCGTCTCAATCTCCGGGATTGGTGAGACGGAAGCTTCACCGTCGTCGCTCCATTGGGGGCGGTCCATCCAGCCATGGTCCTTGCCGAGGGCCAGGCTTATCTTCTTGGCTACGTCGTCACCGATGTATTTGCCGCCGAGCAGCTGAGACACATACGACGGGGACAGGAAGCCGCCAAGCTGGGCCCCCTGATCCCGACGCTTAGTGATCCCCTTCGACTCGAGCGCCTCGACCAGGTGGCGGAAGTTGCGGCTGCGGATTTCGCGAATGTCCATCGTGCAAGGTTAGTTGGTAACTAATCTAGATCGTGCAGCTGTCAGCTTGCGCTTAAGTGTTAGCTGTGCGCTAATAGACGGCATGGACATGTCAGCCCTCGATAGAGCAGTTGAGTCGGCAGGTAGCCAGCAGGCTCTTGCCCAGCTTCTTGGCATCAAGCCGCCGTCGGTTTCCGGCTGGTACGACCGCCGCCGAGTGCCTGCGGAGAGATGCATAGCCATCGAGCAGGCCACTGGCGTGTCTCGCCACCAGCTGCGCCCGGACGTTTTCGGGCCGGAACCCCGTATCCAGGGCGAAGCTCTCGCGCAGTTGCGTGCAGAAATCGACAGTCGAATGAACAAGCGCTCGCTGCGCGCCAAGCTGGGTCTGAGCAGCGACCTTCACCTGGCCAAGGTTCTTGGCCTGCCTGTTGAGCAGGTGAGCGCTTGGTCCGATGAGGACATGGTTCCGGCGCTGCCGCAGGTGATGAACCTTTTGAACGGGCAGCGCTCGGCGGCCCTCAGTGAACTTGATGACTCCGATGCAGACCGCATCGTCAGCGTCGAGGTCGCCTGAGATGACCGTGACGCCTGAAGCGCACCAGCAGCAGGCACCTCTCATTTCCGGTGCCTGCTGCGAAGCCCTTCTACCAAGCGGAGTAGCTATTCGCCGTCCACTGCGATCGCAACTGCCATCAGAAGGGTATCTCCAGTGTGCCCGTACTGGACGAGTGCTGGTCGATGAGCCCCCCTGTGAGCGGCTTCTATTGCTCCCTGCTCCAAGACTCTCCGCACTTCTGTCTGCACTTCTGCCGCTGGCTTGCCCCAAGAGCGAAGGGTTGCGCTCAGGACCGCATCCAGCGCAAGTGCTCTGCCTGCCGTCTGGTGAAGTACTTCCTGAGTCGCTGCCAGCTGCAGCTTCAGCTCTTCGATGGCCAATCGCGTCTCGTCGTCCATGTCGCCCTCCTTGTGGGCTTTGTTGTTGGCACATCAAGCGTAGCGCACGGGACGCGCATCCAGTCATCCCTGAATTGTTGATCTCCATGGCGCCCATCGTGCGCCACCCGGGCCCAGCCCGAAACCTTGAAACGCAGTCCACCCCAAGGTGACCCATGACCTGCCGTACATCCGCACTTAACTGGCTCGACGTTCTCTACAACTCCGTGCGCAAGACGCCCGGCGGTGTCGTGGACGCAGCCGCTTTCCTGGCCGACCGCCGTGGCAAGTCCATGCACCCGGAGACGCTGCGCGCGAAGCTGCGCGGGCTGGAGGGTGAGTCTGTGACGATGGAGATTGCCGAACTGCTGACCGAGTGGATGCAGGAGAAGGCAGGCGGCAGCGATTACGCCCTGGACTGGATGCAGGCGCTGGCCGGGCAGTTCGGTATGGCCGTCGCCACGGTCCCGCCACCACCGGAGGGTGGTTGGTCGGACGAGATCGGCGCCATCCAGACGAAGCTGCTGGAGATCACCACGCGGGTGGGGCGCCTGTCGGGCACTGCGGTGGAGGCGCTGTCCGACCGCCACATTGATAGCGACGAAGCGAAGCTGATGGTGGAGGAGGCCAACTCGCTGATCACGATGGCGCACCGGCTGATCCGCAACGTGTCGCGCGCTGCAGCAAAGGGGGGGGCGCGTCGATGAACCATCCTGCCCGCTCCAGCGATCCCAGCACCAGCCATGAAGCGGCCAGCCGTGTGGTGTCCAGTGGCAAACAGCGTGCCCAGCAGGCGACGACCGAGGCAGCGGTAAGGCGCTACCCAGGCCAGAGCAGTCTGCACCTCGCCACCCTGACCGGGCTTGATCGGCACATGATCGCCCGTCGCCTGCCCGAGCTGGAGAGGGAGGGCCGCGTATGGAGAGGTCCGAAGGCACCTTGCGCCAGCGGCGATGGCAGCGCGTGTACCTGGTGGCCGGTTGCCCCGGGCGAGAACCTGGACCTGGGGCTCTGACATGTCGACCATCATCATGTCGCAGTGCTGGCCGCTGCTGGGCCTGAGCGTCACGCAGAAGGCCGTGCTGATCTCGCTGGCCGATCAGGCGAACGACGACGGTGTGTGCTGGCCGGCGGTGGGCACGATCGCCGCGCGCTGCTGCATGTCCGCGCGCGCTGTGCGCACGGCAATGGATCATCTGGAGGCCGTGGGTCTGCTGACCCGGGACCGCCGCTTCAACAGCAGCACGGTCTACAGGGTCACCCCCGCCAATTTCGACAAGGCCGCCGCGCCGTCGAAGGCTGGCCGCAAGGCAGGAAAAGCATGTACTGCACCGGGCGCAGGGGCTGCGCCCCATGCAGGGGGTGCGCCCGATGCAGGAGGGGATGCGCCCCATGCAGGGGGGGATGCACCGGGCGCAGGTCTGGGGGTGCGCCCCGTGCCGCCTAACCGTCATATAACCCTCAATGAACCGTCAGGTGAACCGTCATTTCCGGCGGGCCTGCCGGCCGCGCCGCCGGCGGTGGAATCCGAGACCGACCTGCAGGCAGCGTGCCGTGCTACCTGGGCGGCCTACGCCAGCGCCTACCGCGACCGCCACGGCGTGGCGCCGGTGCGCAACGCCAAGGTGAACAGCAACGTCCGTCAGATCGTGCAGCGGCTCGGCCACGGCGAGGCCCCGCTGGTGGCCGCGTGGTTCCTGACCGTCAACGAGCGCTACGTGGTGCAGAACATGCACGACTTGGGCGCGCTGCTGGCGAAGTGCGAGGCATACCGCACGCAGTGGGCCACCGGTCGGCAGGTGACCGAGGAAGCCGCCCGGCAGACGGACAAGACGCAGACCAACCTTGGCGCCGCCGACGCGGCCAAGGCTCTGCTGGCACAGCGGAGGGCGGCACATGCTGGGTAATCAGGAGCAGGATCGGCTGGTCGATCTGCTGGTAGCCACCGCCGAGGTGATTGGCGACCAGCTCAGCCCGAACGCCGCCGCCTACATGGTTTCGGATCTGGCGCAGTACCCGCTGCCGATGCTGGAGCGCGCGCTGGCGGCCTGCCGCCGAGAGCTGAAGGCGCGGCTGTCGCTGGCTGCGATCCTGGAACGCATCGAGGACGGGCACCCGGCGCCGAATGAGGCATGGGCAAACGCGATCCGAGCCGCCGACGAAGGCGCGACCGTGGTGTGGACTGAGCAGACCCGCGATGCGTGGGCGGCGGCGCTGCCGCTGGTGCAGGCGGGCGACATGATCGCTGCGCGCCCGGCGTTCCTGGAGGTCTACACCCGGCTGGTGAAGGAAGCGCGAGCTGCACACCGGATCGCCACCTACCAGTTTTCTCTGGGCGGCGACGTGTCCGGTCGTGACAGCGTCCTGCGGGAAGCGTTGGCCGCTGGCCAGCTGTTGGAGGGGCAGGTGGCGGAACACCTGGCCCTTCCGCCCGCCACCCCGGCCTTCAACCCGATGGCGCTGCTGGCCGGAACGGTCGAGGCATCGCCGACAGCGGATGACCGGGCCCGTACGCGCCTGGCCGAGATCGTGGCGCTGCTGGAGGGCAAAGCAGCATGAGCCCCGATCACTTCAACGTCGAAGTTCGCCCGGTGAGCGAGCCGGTGGCCGAGGCGGGCTGGTATCTGGCCTACGGCTACGGAATCAAGCCGCTGGTGGTCTACGCGACACGCGGGATGACTGTCTGGCGCGACGGCATGCGGCGGATCCCGATCACCCGCTACGCCGGCCCGATCCCGGAGCTGCGCTGATGTGGTCGAACGCACCGCCGCCAACGAGAGAAGAGGCGGGCCGGATCGAGCTGGCCAAGACCGGCCCGTGCATGGCCTGCCTGGCGCTGCAGATGCAGGGCCTGCTGGACCCGGAGTTGGTGGTGTACGGCTGCGACTACAACCACGCCAAGAGCGGGAACCTGCGGCGCGGTCACATGGAGGGCTACGGCCTCTGTAAGTGGCACCACATGCGGCAGGCGACGACGCATTCACCGCGTTTGCGACCTGCAACGACAACTTCGAGGATTCCGAACAGCGCCTTTCGGCGTTGGAAGGTGGATCATCGAACATCGGCCAGGATGTGGCCGACCTCAAGACCGACCTCCAGCAGGAGCAAGAAATCCGGCTGCAGGGCGATGATGCGCTGGGTCTGCGCATCGACGCTGAACAAGCTGCACGTCAGGCGCTGGCGCAGTCGCTCGGTGCGCGCTTCATCGGAAAGAACCGGCTTATCAATGGTTCGATGCGTTGGTGGCAGCGTGGGACCAACTTCACTTCGCCGGGTTACTCTGTTGACCGCTGGTATTTCAACGCAGGCGGAGTCAACACACCAAGCGTTTCGCGCAATCCAATTACACCGGGCAGTTCTGATACCGAGTGCATCTACTTTGCCAAAATCGCATATGGTGCTGTGACTGACGCTGCAAACCATTACGTTGTGCTTGAACAACGAATGGAGAACGTCACCACGCTCGCGGGTCGAACGGTAACCTTGAGCTTGAAGGTGTTCAACAGTGGCGCGGCAGGCCGACAAATTGCCATCGAATTTGGTCAGAGCTTCGGCGCTGGCGGAAGTGCGCAGGTTTCGGGGATCGGCGCGGCAAAGTACAGCCTCGCAGCTGGCCTTAACACCATCGTCCATACAGTCCAGATCCCGTCGATCAGCGGGAAGACTGTGGGTGCCAACAGTTCTTTGATTCTGACTCTTTGGGCAACAGGCGGCAGCAACTTCAACGCTCGCAACGCATCGCTTGGTGCACAAGCTGGCGATGTACATTTCACGCAGGTACAGGTCGAAGAAGGTTCTTCGGTAAGTGGGTATGACTATCGGCCGGATGGTATGGAATTGGCTCTATGCCAGCGCTTCTATCAGAAATCTCTCCCGGCATCTACAGCGCCAGGGCCGGGTGTTTTGCAGGGTATTGGCGCACCAGCCGTGGCGTTCAGCCCATCAGCGGCGCGCGTGTATCAACAGTTCCGGGTAGATATGCGTGCGTTTCCAACCGTGACTATTTACAAGGGGTCGGATGCGTCTGGTGGCAGCGATAACGGCATCTCCTTGTTCAACGGTGCGTGGACAAACCATGCGAGCGCGGCAAACGTAAGTGCAACCCGCGACACAGGTTTTCAGGTGGACGCATTTGCCACTTTCACCATGACCGCTGGCTTCACGTATTTGGCCGGATTCCACTGGACTGCAGACGCGGAGCTTTAATCATGTACCAACTCACTGAAGACCCGGATGTGATTCGCTGCGTCGAAACTGGCGCGTTCATTCCTCGCGGTCACTACCTGTGGCCGACCGAGTGGCTGGAGTCGAACACGCCGCTGCCGGTGTCACCGCCGGGCCCAGGCTTCGAGCTTCACACACCACAGCACTACCGTTACATCCGGGATGAGGCTTTCGCGTGGATGCGGGCCGAGGCGGTAGAGCGTGGCTACGACAGCATCGAGTCATGCGCCAGCTACTACAACAGCGGCGTAGAACGGTATCGCCTGGAGGCCCGGGCGATGGTGGCCTGGCGCGATGCTGTGAACCAGGCGCTGGAGCAGCTGGTGCTGGCGCCGCCGGATGGCATCGAGACGTGGGAGCAGGTGCGCGCGCTGTTGCCGCAGCCGGAGACGTTCGCCTGGCCGGAGAAGGCGGAGCTGCCACTGGATGGACTGGCCCCGCAGCCCGTGACTTGATCCTCACGCGGCGGCAACGGCGCTGTGGCGAGATGGCATCCATGTGCTATTCCGCCGAGATCACGCCCGCCTCCCTTAGGACGGCCATGGCCATCGTTGAATTGACCGGCTATCGAGACACGGGGGCGGGTTTGGCGTAAGGATGTGGGCTTTGCCAGATGGTGGATCCGAGTATCGTGGAGGATACTCAGACCAACTGTGAGCAAGAGGATCAACCGTTGAGCGCTTCCATGCTTCCGAGAATTGTCGGTTTCGATGTGCCGCAGCTGCATGAGCGCGTCGATTCCTCTACTGATGAGGCCATCATTGCGTTGTTGGATCTTGCGCCAGGAGCCCGCTGGACTGAACTCTTCGTGAGGAAGTGCGAGGCGCTGGCGTCTCAGCTCTCCTTGGCAGAAGTCCGGGTTGAAGGCTCCAGGATCTATTTTTACGGGTCAATCAGCGACTCAAGAGCGCTCGCCGATGCGGTCATGTCCATCGTTCACGTGCTGAATGATCAACTCATGCGAGAAGGGAACGACGCAGCCTCGCGGGAAGAAAACTCCTAGGAGCAAGAGAGGCGCGACCAGCATTGACCTGCAATATCCGCTGCGCCAGGGTGACCACGAAGACTGGATCGAGCCGCAAGTCTGCCCTCGAGGTCGTCCAACCATTCTGCGCGTGTTCCATGCGGATCCCTGACGTAGATGTCACATGCGATCCGGACGACGGGGTCAACCTCATGGCGAAAGCTAACAGCAGGTAGGGCACCAGAGTTGAATGCCAAACTCCAGTGGGTGAGCTCGCGTTCGACGTCAACGAAATCCTTGTTCCTCATGCGTTCCATGTTCTTCTCCTATCGGGACTGCACTGTACACCCTTCAGAACATCGGCCTGTTCATGACACTTGTTCATACTCGCGCCAATCCGGCACGGCTACGTAACGCGCTGGGGAGCACCGTGGGTTGGCAGCAGATGGCTGCATCGGAGTAAGACATGAACAGTTCTCCCCAGAACCAAAACGACCGTCCCAACTCGGATGGCGAGAAGAAGCAGCCTGGCCAGCAGGGTCAGGTGGATGGGAACGAGCTTGGCGGTGAAGACCTCGCCGGAAAGCAAGGTCAGCAACAGCAGCAGCCGGGAAGCAAGGAGGGTGAGCAGTCGACCCATGGCCAGGACCAAAAGGGCAGTGCTGGTCGCGATAGCCGCCGTTGACGTCTAAGGAGTGGCCGCGCCCAGCGCGGCTCCTTCTGTATCATAGGAACGTTGATATGTCGTCCCACGCTCAAACTGTGAACTTGATGACGAAGATCATGTATCAATCGCGCCCGGCGACCATGACGACGATGGCTCAGTGCCGGACCTGTCAAGGGCAAAGCCCTGGTGGAATGGAGTGTGCGCGGTGTTTGACTGAAAAGTTGGGGAGAGTGATTGCGAATAGAGGCGCTGCTCTTTGCTGGCTTGAGTCGTTCCTGAAAGTTCAGCGAGACGAAGCACGCGTGTTCATATGTGCAAAGAGAGTTGATGCGTCAGCCTTGTAGCAGTCGCATTCCGGCCTGACATTGCGCAAGCGTATGCTCGTTACATCTAGGAGCAACGCTATGAATTTCCCGATATGCATCTACGATCGAACGGGTACTGGGCTCCGGCTTCCTTCCGAGTGGTGGATTGATCTCCAGTCAGATCTCCCCGCTCTAGTGAACGGTAGTGAGCGCATAGATCTGCCACGTTCCTCGAAAGATGAGCGCCCTCGCCTGGATCCTCAAGTTCTCAGTGATCTATCCAGACGAATCCGAGGCTCGCAATGGCTAGATTAGATCCAGCTCAAGCGCCAGGCGTGCGTTGGCTTTTCTTCCGACTTCGCAATGGGCAGTCGATCAGCCCGGCTAGGCTAATGTCTGTCTGGTGCGAAGCTACGGAATCAACCGAGTGCGCAGTCCGCCGCGAGATCATTGACGGCGCTGGCTACGTATATGCTCTCTATGCACCAAATGGACTGCGCTCCCCCCGTCGTGTGGAACTGCGCATGAGAGCGCTTCTGGAAGAGGCAGGGTATGCGTTTACGATGGGAAGCTTGGCCGGGAGACATCCAGTAGACGGCTGAGTCGCGCTATACCCACGGCTGAAGGCTCCTCATCCGAGTCTGCCGCTTACTGCCTGGTAGCTGCTGCCCTTGAATGCTCGCGTGAGCCAAGCCCTGACTCCCCAAGAGTCTTGCCTACGCGGTATTCGGCGCCGTTCGTCGTCTCCGAGAACGTGCGTGTAGGCTGTGAGGTGCCTAGTTGGCGCCAATTTGCTCCGTTAGAACTGTAAGGGCCTGCTCGAAGGCGGCGGCGAAGAGTTCGCCGCCATCGTCTCGATGTTTTGCCGCGATATTAGGTAGTAGCTGAAGCCAGGCATCGGATAGCTGCTCGCGGGACGGATGGGTCGCGACAGCCATACGCAGCCCGTACTCCATGGCTTTCAGGTAACCGCGATGGACCTCGATTGCAACTTCGCAGGAGTGGAGGCGGTCCAGCAGGTCGGAGTTGCCATCGTTCATTTCGGGTCCCCGTTATTGAGCGGATCGTCCGGTGCAGGGGCGAATTGCGCCAGTAGCTTTTCGCGGCGGCGCTGATCAAGCCAGTGATGCCAGATCTCTACTTCATCCATTAGCGCTGTGGCGCGGCAAGCTGGACACGTGAGCGTGGTGCCCCTCAGATCCGTGTGAAAGCCTGCGTCCTTAGCCATTGAGGACCTCAGTCCACAGTTCTTACAGGTTGATCGCACCTGCTCTAGGCGGATGATTGCGCCATTGAGCGCAAGCAGGGGAAGGATCGAATGGATCCTGAAGGCGTTGGGAGGGTGCATGGCCGTGCCGTTTAAGGGCTGGACACGGGAGCAGAGGATTCTGCACCGGAGAAGAGCCGCGAGACCGCAGTGTGCGCCCCTCAGAGTGAACCCTTCATCACAGCAAGCTGAAGCGTCGACCGTCATCGCAGGATCTGCGACGGCCGGTCGTATCCTTCCGGTCATGTATTCCTCCCACAGCTTCCGCACCGCCCCGATTCCCGCTGGCTGGGTCCAGACCGGTGAGCGCTGGGCGCTCTGGTACAACGGCCGCGAGACGGCCAGCGTCACGCCCGACGGCGGTCCTGGGGTCCGGCTATGGATGGAAGGCCAGAAGATGTGGCAGGTGAAGGAAGTGCGCGCGGCCAACGTCCGGCAGGCGAAGCGCTACGCCGAGCGCTGGTGCGCCGCCAGGCTGTATCCCGAGCTGCCTCTGCGTGAGGCGGTCGCCCGGCTGACCGACAGCACTCCGATTCAGTTGCCCCCGCCACTGCCCGGCCTGCCGCCGACTCGTGAGCAGCAGCAACAGGCCCGGCGCCTAGCCGAGGCCGGGCGGTTGGAACTGGCGCGGATCAAGGAAGCGCTGGAACCGCGCCGACCGCCGAAGGAGACCAAGCCCAGGGCGAGGGATCCGATGAAGGCGTGGGTCAAGGCAGGTAGAGAGCAGCTGTCCCGTGCTCGAATCTGATCCCCCGTTCAGGGGAGGCGGTCGACTCAAAATGCTTGCCACACTTGCCCTTTCACCAGAGAGAGCAATGATGAACGCTACCAATCGAAAGACCGCCAGCTTCGGAGTGCCGTGGGAATCGGCCTACGGGTACGTACAGGCCGTCCGCGTCAACAACACGATCTTCGTGTCCGGCCAGCTCTCGCACACGCCGCAGGGCGAGCTGGTTGCGCCGGCGGAGCTGGGGGCCGACGGCAAGCCCGCCGACTTCGACACCATGGAAGCCCAGATGAGGCGCACCTACGAGAACGCGCAGGTGCTGCTGGCAGAGCTGGGTGGGTCGATCGCTGACGTGGTCGAGGAAACGCTGTTCGTCATCGACGTTCCGGCCGCTTTCGCGGCCAGTAGCAAAGTCCGGCCGGCCGTGTATGGCCAGCCGGTGCCGCAGGTGGCCAGCAACCTGATCGGGGTCTCGGCGTTGGCCTTCCCCGAGCAGCTGATTGAGATTGCCTTCCGGGCGGAAGTCCAGGGTTAAGGCACTATGTGGGCGGGGCTTGCTCCGCCCGTTCCTTGCGGTGAGTAGGCCACCGATGGTTCCTACGAGCGCCTCGGCCCGGACAAAGCCAGGACGATCTCCGGCGTGCCGTACGCTACTTCTCCGCAGCGGGCTTGGCGCGGGGCTTCAATCTAAAGCTCACGCCCATCCGGTTGATCGCGTTCATGGCCGCAATGGTGAGCGTGAGGTCGACCAGGTCTTTCTCGCCGAATACTGCGGCTACTTTTTCGTACGCCTCATCAGATGCATGGGTTTCGCTCACGAGCGTCACTTCCTCTGCCCATGCCAGTGCGGCGCGCTCTTGTTCCGAGAATAGATAGGCGGCCTCGTGCCAAACAGGTAGGAGAGCGATTGTGTCGAACGGCATGCCTTCCTTAAGCAGATCACGGGTATGAATGTCGATGCAGTGGGCGCAGCCGTTTAGCTGCGACACACGCAAAAACACCAGATGCACCAGTTTCGGCGGCAGAGAGGTGCCCGCGGTCACAAAGTGATGCAGTTGCCCCACGGCTTTGGCGCCCTCGGGAGAGACTACGAACCAGTTCGCTCGATTCATTTTAATGGGTCCTTTTCGGGTATCTGTGGGGCCGGAATCGCCCCACCCGAAGCAAGGACGCCGACGGGCAGCAGTTCGTGACACCTGCCTAGGCTCGTCGCGATCCGCTGCATGTACGCTCGCCGAGGAAGGGGATGCTGGCCGTGGGGCGCTAGATACGGGGCGCGGCGGGGAGCACCCGGAGAAGATCCTCGATTGGCGGGACAGGGAAGGGGAATTGGCTGAAGGGGGGATCGCATCGCCGCCGTTCGGATGGCGTCGGGTAGAGCCGCCATATGCACCCTATCGGCTCGTAAGTGATTGATTGCTAGCGTCGCAATCGACACTTTTGGGGAGCTTCATTGTTATGAAGATTCCTTGCCAATCAACGAGATGGGCCGAACAGTAACGATGCCTGGGGGGCAGAGGGTCGTCGGTTCGAATCCGGCCGTCCCGACCACTGTGATCAATCAAGAAGCCCGCGCAGCGATGCGTGGGCTTTTTTGTGCGTGCGGTGTATGCTGCGCGCCACTCGTACTACCGCGGCTGCTGAACCCGGTACTCACGAGAACACATCATGGAATCTGCAAGAAACCGTGCCTGGCGCCGCAGCCAGGCACGCAACCGCGGTGGCGACCGCGCCACGACCGCGTACAGCTACAAGCCCGAGAAGAACTGGAAGCTGCTGTATACGCGCGATGCCAAGCTCGCGCGTGCACGCCAGCTGGGTTTCACCTATCCGGTCCTCAGCGCCCGCCAACTGCAGGAACAGGAATGATCAACCTGCTGTTCGTCTGCAGCCGCAACCAGCTGCGCAGCCCGACCGCCGAAGCCATGTGGCGACGGCGGCCAGGCTTCAACGTGCTGTCGGCCGGCACCAGCCCGCACGCACGACGCCCCATCGGCCCGGCGGATATCCGCTGGGCCGATGTCATCTTCGTGATGGAGGCCAAGCACCAGCAGCGCCTGCGGGCCGTGTACGCGCGCCTGCTGGAACACAAGCGCGTGCACTGCCTGGACATCCCCGACGACTATCGCTGCATGGATCCGGCGTTGATGGACCTGCTGGCCGCCAAGGTGGCCGTGTACCTCGATCAACTGCCGGCGAAGCGGTAGATCAGCTCCGGATCGCCTTCGTCCAAGCCCTGCACGATGCCGCTGCCGGTAAGAACCCGAGGCGAGCATCGCCTCGCGGATATGCAGCACCGTCGAGGAAGGATCGGGTGGCGTCATCGACGGCTCCTGGACTGGATGCGCCCAGTCCATCGATCACGTCGGCCGTGTCTGCGTATCCGCCAAAGCCAGCGTGTGGTCGGCAGTCAATACACGCGGAACTCGGCACGGCAGCCGTCGCTGACCCACACCCCGCGGCGGTCCCAGCCCCAGTTGCGGTCCTCGACGCACGGCGTCACCGACTTCTGCTTGACCAGGCGCACTTCATGGCGCACCCGGATGCGGCATTCCTTGTCCTTCTGCTCGTAGGACTCGCAGACCAGGCGCTCGCCGTCGTCATCCCGGTCACGATCCCGGCCGCGCCCCGGCCAGCGGCCGCGTCCCTGTTCGTCGGCCACGAACTCAGCGCGACAGCCTTCGGTGACCCAGAGCATGCGGCGGCTCTGGCCCCAGTTCTGGTCCTCGACGCAGCGGGTGACCGACAGCTGCCTGGCCATGCGCATGCGGCCTTCGATCGGGCACTGCTGGGTCTTGTTGAACTGCGACTCGCAACGCAGCGGCGGAATGTGATCGCTGTCGTAGTCCTGGGCGGCCACCGTGGTGGCCACGAGCAACAGGGCCAGGGCGGAGGTGGCAATCGGCAGCAACAGGCGATGGGTCATGGAAAGCCTCGGCAGGGGGAATGGGCCGCAAGAATGGACCAGCCCGAGGCCGCCGGAACGGATCGTTCCGGCGCTGGCTCAGTGGGGATTTAGTAGTGCGCACCGGCCCATGCAGGGCCCTACATCCCTTATCATCGCGGCACATCCGATCGCATCGGCTTACACCTTCTTACATGTCTCCCACGCATGCCGGCGCAGCCTGTGGCTGCCGTCACTGGCACGCGGTCGGCCTGTGGAGGAGGATGCGCGGACCACGACGACCACAGGGGGTTGCGTTGATCAGCAGTACCGTCATTCATCGCTTGGCTGGCGCAGAGGCCGGGCAGGTGCGTGTCCTGGACACCACGTTCAAGGGCAAGCATGTGTTCATTGCGTGGGGCCTGCGCGGGCCGGAACTGACCCGCAGCGCAGACCCGCCCGCCACCGTGGCTGCGCGCAAGGCGTTGCACGCCGTGGCCGGCCACAGCGAAGGGCCGCGCAGCCCGGAGGTGTTCATCGCCAACCAGTCGGCGGTGGCGATTACCGTCTATCGGCTGCTGACCGAGGCGCGTTCGGGCGATTCCATCTTCTTCCTGTGCGATTCGCAGGCCGTGGTCGACTGGCTGATCACCGCACTGGAAGTCCAGGGCGAAGGCTGACGCCGCGCGCGGTCAGGCCAGCGCCGCATCCACCGCGGCGAGCGCGTGCAGGGTGGTGGTGTCGAACAACGGCACCGCACTGTCTTCGGGGCGCACCAGCAGCATGATCTCGGTACAGCCGAGGATGATCGCTTCGGCGCCGCGCGCGACCAGGCGCGCGATCACGCCGGCGTACGCCTGCCGCGAGTGCTCGCTGGCCACGCCGGCGATCAGCTCCTGGTAGATGATGTCGTGCACGCAGCGGCGATCATCAGCCTCCGGAACCAGTACCTGCAGCCCGAAGCGGTCCTGCAGCCGGTCGCGGTAGAACGCCTGTTCCATGGTGAAGGCGGTGCCGAGCAGTCCCACCTTGCGGATGCCTGCCTGCAGGATCGCCGTGGCGGTCGGGTCGGCGATATGCAGCAAGGGCAGCGGGCACTCGGCTTCGATCCGGCCGGCCAGCGTGTGCATGGTGTTGGTGCAGATCACCAGCAACTCGGCGCCACCGGCCTGCAGTCGCCGCGCGGCATCGAGCATGTGGTTGCCCAGCACATCCCACTGACCGTCGTGCTGCAACTGCTTGATGCCGGCGAAATCGACCGACCACAGCAGCAGTTGTGCCGAATGCGCGCCACCGAGGCGGTGCCGCACCGTCTCGTTGATGAGACGGTAGTACTGCGCCGAGCTTTCCCAACTCATGCCGCCGATCAGGCCAAGGGTCTTCATGCTCAGCTCCATGCCAGGGAGTCGTCATTGCAGCACAGCATGTGTGGCAGTTGCACCATACATTAGTGACTGCTAATGTGTTGATCATGATCGAGAACGCCCTGTTCAAGGCGCTGGCTGACCCCACCCGCCGCCACATCTTCGAAAAGCTGGCCGATGGCGGGCGGCATGCCAGCGCGCTACGCGAGGGCATTGCGATCAGCCAGTCTGCGATGTCCCAGCACCTGGCAGTGCTGCGCGATGCAGGGCTGGTGCGTGAGCAGCGCCAGGGGCGCTTCGTCCACTATGAAGTCGATCCGCGCGGGCTGGCCCACATCGGACGCTGGCTGCAGCGATACCGGGCCTACTGGCCGGCGCGGATGTCCGCACTGCAGAACCTGCTGGAGGAGATGGACTGATGGACGATGTACTGAAGGAAGCGGCTCCCGCGCTGGTGATGGAGCAGCGGTTGCCTGCGCCGCCGGAACGGGTCTGGCGCGCACTGTTCGATCCGGCACTGCGTGAGCGCTGGTTGCCTGCCGCCGATCTTGCCGATCCACAGCCCTGCCTGTGCGAGGAGGGGCGGGAGCTGGGATTCCGCTTGCGCGATGCACAGCCCCCACATCTGCACAGCCTTGTGTTTTTTCGGCTGCGCGCTGATGAGGATGGGGGAACGGTGCTGACCATCGTGCATCGGCTCACCGACCGGCGCGCGCTGATACCGCCGGCGTCCAACGATGACCATCGCACGGTGATGCGCGCGGCTTGAGCCGGCGCCTGGATCGAACGCTACTGGGAGCAGGCACATGCGGGACAGAATGCAGCTGGTACCGATGGTGGTGGAACGCAGCGAGCGCGGTGAGCGCTCCTATGACATCTACTCGCGGCTCCTGCGCGAGCGCATCATCTTTCTCAACGGCGAAGTCGATGACACCGTATCGGCGCTGGTCTGCGCGCAACTGCTGTTCCTTGAATCTGAAAATCCGGAGAAGCCGATCCATCTGTACATCAATTCGCCGGGTGGGGTGATCTCCAGCGGCCTGGCGATGTACGACACGATGCAATACATCTCGGCCCCGGTGCATACGCTGTGCATGGGCACCGCGCGGTCGATGGGTTCGTTCCTGCTGATGGCCGGCGAGCCGGGTCACCGCGCGGCGCTGGCCAATGCCAGCCTGCATGTGCACCAGCCGCTGGGCGGGGTGCAGGGCCAGGCTTCGGACATCTTCATCCACGCCGAGGAGATGCAGCGCACCAAGCAGCGCATCACCCAGCTGTATGCGCGGCATTGCGGACGCAGTTTCGAGGAGGTCGAACAGACCCTGGACCGTGATCGGTTCATGAGCGCCGAGCAGGCATGCGAATGGGGCCTGATCGACCAGGTACTGGTACGGCGCGACGCGCTCGCGGCCTGAGCCTGCCTCTGTAACCACCGCATCCATGCTGCACTGTGTGTGCCGCGCCAGGCCGGCGCACTCTATGCTGGTTGGATGTGCTGCACTGTGTGTGCCGCGCCAGGCCGGCGCACTCTATGCTGGTTGGATGTTCTGAAGTGGACGCCCGATATGGCCCTGCATACCTGGTGGTGGTTCCTGGCCACGGTCTTCGTGCTGTGCGGGACGCCTGGGCCGAATATGTTGCACATCCTTGGGCGAAGCGTCGGGCTGGGGTTCCGTGGCAGTGTGCCGGCAATGGCCGGCTGCCTGCTGGCGATGCTGCTGGTGCTGGCGGCTTCCGCAGCGGGCCTGAGTGCGCTGCTGCATTCCTCGCCCATGCTGTTCGAGGTGCTGCGCTATCTCGGTGTGGCCTACCTGGCCTGGCTCGGCATCAAGGCGTGGCGTGACAGCTGCCGGCCCGCCTCCACGGTGGGCGGCGACGCCGAGCCGCCGCTGGCGCCGGTGCACGGCGCAGGCGCGGTGTTCCGCGGCGGCCTGTGGGTCGGCCTGAGCAATCCCAAACTACTGCTGTTCGCCGCAGCGTTCCTGCCACAGTTCGTCGATCCGTCGCGCAGCCAGGCCGTGCAGTACAGCGTGCTGGTGGCGACCTTCGCGGCCTGCGAACTGTTCTGGTACGTGATGTATGCGGCCGGTGGCCACGGCCTGCGCCGTTGGCTTGCAAAGCCATTCGCACGGCGCTGGTTCGAGCGTCTGGTGGGAAGCGTGTTCCTGGCCTTCGCCGTGGCGCTGCTGCGCTTCCGGCCGCGTTGATTCACGCCGCACACGCGGCCCGTTCACGAGCGCCGCATCGGTGGCGGCCTAGCCTGATCGCACCGTTTGCATTCCCTGCGGGGAAAGGACTGACATGATCAAGTGGGCCATCATCTTCGCCATCATCGGCATCATCGCGGGCGTGCTGGGCTTCGGCGGCATCGCTGGCGCCGCCGTAGGCATCGCCAAGTTCCTGTTCTGGGCAGGCATCATCATCGCCGTAGTGCTGTTCCTGATCGGCATGAGCGTGGCGAAGAAGGTCAGCTAGCGCCGGTCGCGCAGCAGCGTCTTCAGTGCGCGCTGCTGCGCGAGAACAGATTGATCACCAGTACGCCGGCGCAGATCAGACCGATCCCGATCAATGCCGGTGCATCCAGCCGCTGCTTGAACACCACCAGGCCGATCAGCGAGATCAGCACGATGCCGACGCCGGACCAGATCGCATAGGCGATGCCGGTCGGCACCGACTTCATGGTGACCGACAGCAGGTAGAAGCACAGCCCATAGCCAACCAGCGCGCCCACTGTCGGCCATAGCCGGCTCATGCCGTTCGAGGCTTTCAGCAGTGACGTGGCAATCACTTCCAGCACGATGGCGGTGGCCAGGTAGATATAGGGGCTCATCGCGGGCTCCGGGTCACTGCGGGTCGCACAGCTTGAGGGCCTGCTCGGCCATCGCCAGCGCATTGAGGCGCTCTTCTTCGTCCAGCGGCCGGCCATAGGCGGTGGCCCAATAGCCGTCGGCCGCGCAGCGTGCCGCGTACAGGCGTGGATCGCCCGCTTCGCCGGGAAATTCGGCCAGCATCGCGCGCTTCCAGTCGCGCCAGTGCGCGAGCAGGGCCGGCTCCATCAGGTTGCCCAGGGTCAGGCCAATGTCGTTGTCCTGTTCCTGCTGCAGCAGGTGCTCGAAATTGGCCTGCACATAGGCACGGGTGAAGCAGCCGTGGCCGGGCGTGACGTCCTGCAGTAGCGCGCGCACGCGTGCCTCGAACTCGCCGATGAGCGCGCCGATGGCTTCATCGACCAGCGACTGCTTGCTGCTGAAATGATGGAACAACGCACCCTTGCTGACACCGGCGGCCTGCGCGACGTCCTGCACGGTCAGCGCGGCCAAGCCATTACGGCCGATCACTTCGATGGTGGCCTGAAGCAATGACTGGCGCACGCTGTCGGGCGCCTTGCGGCGCGAGCGGGGAGGGGGTGAGGACATGATGGAAAGAAACCGACTGGACGGTATGATTGTAGCGCAGCCGGATCGCGTCACCGGCGCGACCATCGGGCACTGCCCCGGTGGGAGCCGGATCAATCGTCGATGCGTGCGAAACGCGCCTGCGGGCCGTGTTCGCCCGGAACCTGCTCGATGAACATCGGGTAGGGGCGTACCCACAGGCCGCCTTCGCCATAGAGTGCGCGATAAAGCACCATCGGTTCCAACGTCTCGCTGCTGCGGACGATGTCGATCACTTCGTATTCGCCGCCCTTGAAGTGGCGATACCGGCCACGGGCGAGGTCGGGCAGGGGACTCAGCTCAGCCATGACGGGTCGTGATCACTTGCGCGCCGGGCTGGCGGGCGTGGCGCAGTACGCGTCGATGGCTTCGGCAGTGTTGGCCAGGCCCTGCGCCTGTGCCAACTCCCAAGGGCGCTCGCAGCGCTGGCTGTGTTCGCACCACTGATAGCCGGCCGAGCCGATACAGCCGTGCGCATCACGGTCGCCCCCCACCACCGGTGTCGCTGGCGACGCCTCAGCCGCATCAGCGCGCGCGGTCGCCGTGTCCTGGCTGGCACAGCCGGCCAGAGCCAGTAGGGCCGGGATCAGAAGAAGCACCTTCATGTGCGAGCTCCGTGCGTAAAGCGATATTTTCTGCCGCAAATAGCTCGCCAGCAAGCGCTCAATGCACGGCGGCGCGGATCAACTCTTCGATCAGGATCAGATAGCTGGCCACGAAATAGAACTTCAGCAACGTCGAACGCTGGTGCGAGAAGAAGGTGCGCATGTGGAAGGGGCCCCTGTTGATGACGGTAGTGTGAAGCCCAGCTGACTCCGTGACAAGGATCACGGAATGAACGGGCTAAACGGACTCAGGGATGTGATGAGGGTGGGGTTCTGACGCACTGGCGCGGACTTTTCGTACTTTTCTGATGGGACCACCCTGATGGCATGGCTAGGGTGACGGCATCAGCAGAGGGTCTAGTGCCCCCTGCGCCTTTCCCAGAAGGAGCGTCCCATGGTCATTACCGTCAAGTGCAGTGCCGCGCAGTGGTCCCTGTTGGATCCGGCCGCAGGCGTCGCCGAAGCATTCAACTCCGGGGCCGCAGCGTTCGATGCCGCGGTTGGCCTGGCCAGCGCCCACCATCGCCGGACCGGCCAGGGCAGCACGGTGCGCGTGGAGGCGCTGGGTAGCAGCGTGGATGCCGTGCATTTCGAGGCGATGGCAACCGCCTCGGGGCCGGCTACCGGCCTGCGTCCTGCCCCGGTGGCGTAACGCCGGAGGATCCCCCGTGCAGTGCCTGGCTTACGACATGGCACAGCCACGATGGATTCACCGTTTTGGCATAGACATGACCGATCTGTGCCGGCAGGGCGCGATCCTGCAGTACGCGCAAGGGCTGTTGGGCCAGCACGAGGATGAGCAGATCCCTGCGCAGGCAGCAGATGCGGCGCAGCAGTGGCATGCCGTCAGCCTGGCCCACAGTCGGCATGCAGGGATCGATGATCAGTGCGTTGCAGCGCGGGCTGGCGATCTGGGTCAGAACCTCTGCGGGCGAGCGCGCTTCGCCGAGGGTTCTGCCGTCCAGATGGGGCTGGAGTCTGAGTATCAGTTCGCGTCGGATCCAGGGGTTTGCATCGGCGATGACGAGGGAGGGGAGGGGGGACGGCCGGCTTTCGCAGGCGCCCCTGCCTGACTGGAGCGGCAAAGCGCGAACAGCTTGAAGTATCTGCATAGCAGGCTATGGATTGTCGGGGCCACAGCCTTTGGGCAGGAGGTCGTAATAGGGGATGGCAGTCCAGCAGCGCCATTCATGGCTGTCCGAGTCCCTGATCAGCATCAGGTTGTTTCGCCATGTCCCCACGTTGTAGCCAGTATCGAATCGCAGCAGGCAATCGATTTCCAGGTCGCCATCTGCACGAATGCTTGTTGCGATGGTTTCACAGCGCTCGCTGCTCTCCGGCAGGCCCAGCTTGCGGTTGTCTGAACCATAGAGATCACCTCGTTCGGCCAACCACGCCTCCACGCCCGCCTTCCCGCCAGCCAGTTCGGCCAACGCCGCCGCCAGCTTGGCTTTGGTAGAGAACTTCTTGTATTGCGGAACTGCGATCAGGGAAAGAACTGCAATGATGGCGATGACCACCATGAGTTCGACCAGAGAGAATCCTCGTTGCCGGCGTGTACGCCTCCCCCCGTGGCCGGCCCTTGAGATTTTCTTTTTCATAGGTTCCTCCATGAGGAAATCAACTTTGAATCGTGGCTGGCGCACGCAATGGGAGAGACGCGCGCAACTGGATACAGGCCCGGCGATCTATGTAGGGGCATGCGCGTGCGATCAGTTCAGGCAGACCTGGGGAAGGAGGCTCCGGTCCGGAATGTCGCCCTTGCAGAACCAGGCTCCCTGCGAGTCGCGATCCAGGGTCAGGCTGCCACTGCCGATTGCAGCGTCGCTCTTGAGCTCGCAGTTGATGCTCGTAGCTCCATTCGTGACATCGCTTCTCACCGTAATCCAGGTACAGCGGGAGCTTGACTCGGGCAGGCCAATCGATGCCGGCGAGGTGATCTCGCTGCCTTCGGCGAGGAGTGATTCAACGCCGACCTTTCCACCAGCGACTTCTGCGAGGGCAGCGGCCAACTTTGCCTTGGCCGAGAACCGCTGATACTGCGGCAGGGCAATCATCCCCAGAATCCCGATGATCGCCACCACCACCATGAGTTCAATAAGGGAAAATCCCTTCTGCCGGGATGCGCTTTTGCCTGCGTGGCGTGTACGGCCGATTGCGGTGTTCATGATAATCCTCTGTGGCGTGGTGGTTTCGTTGGTCTGGCCCCGAAACAAGCATTCGTGGCGCAGTCATAGGAAATCACGTGCACGGCAGTGGGTATATTCAAGAACTGGTAAAGTCGAACGTGTTGAATGGCGGCGCGACTGTTTTGCGAATAATCAGAAAGTGCGCCGCAATTGCGTTGGGCATGGCACAGGCACTGCCTGCACATCGGCCATGCCCGCATTGCATCGCCATTCTCCGGCAGGGGTTCGCCACCATTGCAGGCGGCCGTCCTGGCGCAGGTCACAGGTCAGCACTGCGCGGCCGGTGTCGGGGAGCGAGGCGCGCAGGTGCGCGCAATGCGCGGCGCTGGCAGGCAGGCCCAGGTGCTGGTCGGTCACGGTGAGATCACCTTCGGCGTAACTGCTTTCCACGGCGGCGATGGCGCCGCCCAGCACGCTGGCCGCGTCGCGCGGCCGGGTGCGGCCGGTAGCGTCATCTGCCGAGGGCGCACACAACAGTAGCGCGTAGACGGCTGTCAGTCCGGCGACGATGCAGACCGACGCCCAGGGCCGGTAGTGGCGTCGGCGAGGTGCCGCCTGTGTGGTTGATCGAGGGCGCATGGAGGGCGGCTCCCGTTGTCGAGAAGGGCGCGCGGTGCAACCACAGGCCGGGGCCGCTCTCCCCAGAGCAGCCCCGGCACTCGCATCCCCTGGCTATCGTTGTCGTGCGCTACAGCGCCAGCGAGCTTTCCACGTCCAGCACCATGCGCCGGGCGAGAGCTAGATTGGCCTTCTGCCGATCCAGTACCACATAGAAGAACAGGCCCTTCTTGGCCGACACCGGGCGCAGCACGTGGTACGCGCGACCCAGAGTGATCAGCACGTCCTCGATGCTGTCGTTGAGCTTCAGCGCTTCAGCCGCTTTCATCTTGGCGCGCAGCACCTCGGTGTTTCCCGCGGCCGCCAGTTCCATGTCCACGCCTGAGCCGGCTTCACCCAGCAGCATGCCGCTTTCGTAGTCGACCAGGGCAACGGCTTGCGCGCCGTTGATCTGCATGAGCGTGTCCAGGCATTTGTTGATGGCGATGTTCATTTCAGTGGTCCGTTGCGGGTGTGAGGAGTTGAAGAGCCGTCTGATCAGTGAGAGGGCATGCATCAGTTCGGGTTGTCGGTCAGGGCCCGTACGCACTGCTTGGCATGCCACAGCACGTTGCCGATGACACAGCTGTGGTCGCATGCGGTCATCAATAGGCGGGGCTGTGTTCCGGGAATGGCAAGCATCAAAACCTTGCCGTTGGCGGCATCGAGGATGAGTGTGTCGAGTTCACCAAAATGCAGTTCGCGGCCCAGCGCACTGGCCAGGCCGAGCATCGAGCTGGTCATCGCGGCCAGGCGATCGGCGACATGGCCCTTCGGGCCGGCCTGGGCCAGTGCGAAACCATCAGTGCTGGCAACGACGAGCGCCTGGATGCCGGTGACATCGTGTACCAGCGCGTCGAGTGCCGATGTGCGGTCGATGTCATTCATGGGCGGCCGCCGTGGCATTGCATTCGATCTGACTCATCAGCAGGTCCATCGCCATGATGGCCTGCGCCATGTCGCGTGGGTCCAGCGGCAATGCCGGCAGGTGTGGCGCATGGTCCTGCAACCAGTCCTGCCAGTGCGGCTGTACCGGATCATCGGTGCTGCCGCATCGGGTGAGGCCGATGACGACGGGCAGCCCCGGTGCGCTTTCGGCGATAGCTCGCAGATGCCGCCCGGCCAGCGTGGCGCCCACGCTGGCGCTGCCATCGATCAGAACGATGGCACCTTCTGCACCGGCCAGCAGGATCGGCCAGATGTAGGAGAAACGTTCCTGCCCCGGCGATCCGTACAGGCGCAGGCGGTCGCCGCCTGGCAGGTCGATGTCGCCATAGTCCATGGCCACGGTGGTGTATTGCTTGCCCACGGAAGGGTCGGTATTGCGGGCTTCCGTCACCACCGCCGTGCCTTGGGTCAATGTCTGCACGAGGGTGGACTTGCCCGCGCCGAGTGGGCCCATCACTACGATCTTGTGCTCACGCACGGTCATGCACTCCAGCGGATGCGAAGTTGTCGCCACAGATTGACGAGGCCGTCGGCGGGCGAGGGGCGCACAGGTGCGTCCTCGCCCACGACGGGAAAGGCATAGGCGGTGAGGAACGCTGCGTTGAAGAACGACTGCACGGTTTGGCGTGGCAGATCCAGGATGTCGCAGCATGCGCGCACGGACGCGCCCTGCTTGATCAGCAGCGCGCACAGTCGGAAGTGATCGGGACGATGGGCCAGGATGCGGAAGTCTGGCCAACGCCGCAGGCGCAACTTCGTGCAGTCGTGCAGGGGCGGGATCGGCGCGCCGGGCCCGTCCGTGACCAGGGCAACGTTCCACAGCGTCAGGCGCAGCGGAACATTGCTGCACACCGTCGCACGCTGCACGAAGACCTCCTGTGTCACCGGCACTAGGCTCAGTCGAGGGTCTGCGTCGCCCAGTAGCCTCTGCAGCAGTGTCAGCGTGATCGGCGCGGGTGCGGTGGTCATCATCCGGTCGTTCCTGGCGTCCAGCCAGCACACGGTGGCCCCGTCGTGAATGATCGCGGCATGGGCCGGCCGCCGCGACGGCGTGCTGTCGCTCGCCAGATGCAGTCGCAACTGCTGTACGAACGGCAATGCGGCAGTTGGCAATGCGGCCGGCGCCAGTGGCTCTGCTTCAAAGGGCTCTTGCAGATCCTCAAACGATTGACGACGGAATCGGACCATGGGGTGTCCAGTGCGGCGAGTGATCGGAGGTGACTTTGTAAGCGGCCCCGCTGGCTTTCTGGAATGAAACTATTGGGAAAACTGCTGTGTCATTCGTATTTTTGATGCTCTCTGCAATTAATGGAATTGGCCGGAAGTTACTGCTGCAATGACATCAATTGCAGTGAGTGATTATTAAGTTGACGTAACCTGGAATGATTACTAGCGTCTCCACTGCGCACTGCGGCGTGACTATTGACGGGTAATCAGCATGCTCACTCGAATTGCCATTGCGGATGATCATCCACTGGTCTTGCTTGGCACGCGCATCGTGATCGAGGCCGGTGGGCAGCATCGCGTGGTGGCGGAGGCGCGATGTGCGGAAAGCCTGCTGGCCATCCTGGCTGAAGAGCCGGTGGATCTGGTGGTGACTGATTTTTCGATGCCGGATGTCGGCCGCTCGGACGGCCAGGCGATGCTGCAGGCGCTGAGTCGCAATTACCCCAAGGTGCCGGTGATCCTGGTCACGATGGTCACCAACGCCACCACCTTGAACATGGCAATGCGTACCGGTGTGCGCGGACTGGTGTGGAAGTGCAGTTGCGTGGATGGCACCCGCAAGGCGGTCGATACCGTGTTGAGCGGGGGGATCTACCTGGACCCCCAGTTGGCGCACTGCCTGCAGGAGGGTGGGCGTGAGCGATCGCTTTCGGTGTTGTCGCCCAAGGAGCTGGAGGTTCTGCGGCTGTATGTGTCGGGACCTTCGATCACAGAGATCGCCGGGAAGCTGCGGCGCACCGTCAGTACCATCAGCCGGCAACGCATTTCGGCGATGAGGAAACTGGGCATCAGCAATGATGCCGAGCTGTTCGCCTATGCGTTCGAGGAACGCCTGGGCAATGCCGGTGGCATGGCCAGTGGGGCAGCAAACGGGGGCCCATGAGTTCACGGCGGTCCAGTCAGGTCCGGTTGAGTTGTTTGAATGGGGGAACAACTGCCATCGCGCCTCCCTCTGTGCGCCGGGCCGTGAATCCCGGATGCTTGCGCCATCGTATTCATCTGGAGATCTCGATGGGCAAGGCACTCACTTGGCGCACCCTGGCCTGCACCCTGTTGCCGATGCTGGCGGCCGCCGGCGGCGCCCAGGCGCAGAGCTATGGCTACGGCTACGACGACGACCGCTATGGCGGCCGCGATGGCAGTGGCATCGTGCGCTGCGAGTCGGTCAAGAACCGCAGCAATGAGTGCCGCCTGGATGGCCGCGCGCGGTTGATCCGCCAATTGTCCGGTTCGCCTTGTGTGGAAGGCGAGACCTGGGGCCAGTCGCGCAACGGCGTCTGGGTCACACAGGGGTGCCGTGCCGAGTTCGTGGGCGAGTACCGGCGCGGCGGCGGCTGGGGCGGCAATGGCGGCGGCTGGGGCAACGGCAGTGGATGGGGTGGTGGCGATGTGGTCACCTGCCATTCCAATGGCCACCGGCAGGAGTACTGCGATGCCCGCATCCGCCGGGGCGTGCGCCTGATCCGCCAGGACTCGCGCAGTGCCTGCATCGAAGGCCAGAGCTGGGGCTGGGATCGCCGCGGCATCTGGGTGAGCGATGGCTGCAGGGCGCAGTTCCAGGTGAACTGAGCTTTACGGGTTCAACCCGTGAAAATCAGAATAATCTGATACAGCTCACATTTTGAACGCCGTATCGTCTGTGAGCAGGGCGCCTTGCGTGCCCTGATTCCCGGTGATGTCGATTGCCGTAGCCGGCATCAGCATCGCGCCGCCGTCGATACGCTGCCTCAAGGAGTGAGCTGCATGTTGATCCGCCTGCAATGCGAACAGCGCCAGTGGCGCGTGCTGCACCCGGATAGGCCGGAGCCGATCGAGTTCCGTGACGGCGCACGAGCCTATGACTTTGCCGAGACCCTGGCCCGCCTGCACTTCGTCGACACCGGGCAGCGCGCGGCCGTGCGCGTGGAGGCCAGCGGGGCGTTCGTGGAAGCGGTCAGTTACGGTTGAGCGTGGGGCGCCTGCCGGGGCAGGCCTGCGGGTTTCCGCCATCCACGCATGGCGTGGAACCACCTGCTTCCACCGTGGAAGGTGCGAGCCTTCGGCTGCACCTTCCCGTGATGCGTGGATTCCCGAACGGCCTCAGCCCGCTGCACTCAGCGGCGGGCTGCCTGCGGCCAGCTGGGGCCAACGCTTGAGTACGGCGGCGCGGATGCCGGCCGCATCGATACCGGCTTCGGCCAGCAGGTCCTCGCGGCTGGCGTGGTGCTGGTAGCTGTCGGGCAGGCCCAGGTGCAGGATCGGACGCAGCACGCCTTCGGCATTGAGCAGTTCACCGACGCCGGAACCGGCACCACCGGCCACGACGTTGTCTTCGATCGTGACCAGGCCCTCGTGCTGGGCGGCCATGGTCAGAACCAGCTCGCGATCCAGTGGCTTGATGAAGCGCATGTTGACCACGCTCAGGCCCAGTTCGCGGCCGACCTGCTCGGCGGCGGGCACGGTGCTGCCGAAGGCAAGCAGGGCGATGCGGTTGCCCTGCAGGCGCAGCTCGCCCTTGCCGATCGGCAGGGTCGACAGGTCGGTGCCGGCCGCAACGCCGGTACCCGTACCGCGCGGGTAGCGCACGGCAGCCGGTCCCGGGTGCTGCAGGCCGGTGCTGAGCATCTGCCGGCACTCGGCTTCATTGGATGGTGCCATCACCACCATGTTCGGCACGCAGCGCAGGAAGCTGAGGTCGAGGTTGCCGGCGTGGGTCGCGCCGTCCGGACCGACCACGCCAGCGCGGTCGATCGCAAACAGCACGTCCAGATCCTGGATGGCCACGTCATGTACCAGCTGGTCGTACGCGCGCTGCAGGAAGGTCGAGTAGATCGCCACCACCGGCTTGCCACCCTGGGTGGCCATGCCGGCGGCGAGGGTGACCGCATGCTGTTCGGCAATCGCCACGTCGAAATAGCGCTGCGGGTATTCCTTGCTGAAGCGCACCAGGCCGGAGCCTTCGCGCATCGCCGGCGTGATGCCGTAGAGGCGCGGCTCGGCGGCGGCGGCATCGCACAGCCAGTCGCTGAATACATCGGTATAGGTCGGCTTCTTGGCCCCGGCCTTGGCCACCAGGCCCTTGTCCGGATCGAACGGGCCCACGGCGTGGTAACCGATCTGGTCGCCTTCGGCCGGCTCGTAACCCTTGCCCTTGGTGGTCATCACATGCAGCAGCTTCGGGCCCTTGGAGGCGCGCAGCGTCTTCAGGGTGGACAACAGGGCCGGCATGTCGTGGCCGTCGATCGGGCCGGTGTAGTGGAAGCCCATTTCCTCGAACATCGTGGAGGGCACGAACATGCCCTTCCAGTGTTCTTCCCAGCGCTTCACGAAACGCGCCGGGTTGTTCTTCTTGTCACCGAGGATCTTCTTGCCACCTTCGCGCAGCGCGTTGAGCGTGCGGCTGCCGGTCGCTCGGCCCAGCATCTTGGTCAGGCCGCCCACGGCCTCGGAGATCGACATGTTGTTGTCGTTGAGGATCACCAGCAGGTTCGGCTCCGGCTCCATGCCACCAGCGTGCATCAGCGCCTCGAACGCCATGCCGGCGGTCATCGCGCCGTCACCGATCACTGCCACGACCTTGCGGTCGTCGCCTTCGGACTGGCGGGCGATGGCCATGCCGAGCGCGGCCGAGATCGAGGTGGAGGAGTGGCCGACGCCGAAGGTGTCGTACTTGCTTTCCTCGCGCTTCGGGAACGGCGCGACACCGTCCTTCTGCTTGACGGTATGGATCTCGTCGCGGCGGCCGGTCAGGATCTTGTGCGGGTAGGTCTGATGGCCGACGTCCCACACCAGCTGGTCGACCGGGGTCTGGTACAGGTAGTGCAGGGCCACGGTGAGCTCGATAACGCCCAGGCCGGCTGCGAAGTGACCTCCGCTCTTGCCCACCGATTCAATGAGGTAGGCGCGCAGTTCGTCGGCGACCGCCCTCAATTCGGATTCGTCGAACGTGCGCAGGTCATCCGGTGTCTGGATGCGCGCGAGGCGGGGATAGCGGGCAGAGTCGATCATCATGTTCGCACTTTTTCTGAACGCCCATTTTCGCCCTCAAACGGGGGTGGGGCAAGCAAACGCCGCCGTCCGTGACAGGACGGTGAGGGTTGCATTTTCGGGCGTTCAGGTGCTCAGTTTCGAGCGCTTGGGCAACTGCGCCTTCAGGAAGGCCATCTGGTCGGCCAGGATGTTGCGGTTGGACAGGATCAGGTGCTCGATCCAGCTGGGCCGGTAGGGCACTGCCAGCAGGGGCATGCCGGCCTGCTGCGGGGTGCGGTCGCTCTTGCGCGAATTGCAGTGGAAGCAGGCGGTGACCACGTTTTCCCAGCAGTCCAGGCCACCTTTGGACAGCGGCATGACATGGTCGCGGGTGAGCGTGGGACGGGTGAACTGCTGGCCGCAGTACATGCACAGATGGGCGTCGCGGGCGAACAGGGCCTGGTTGGTCAGGTTCGGCGTCGGGTCGATCGCGCGGGAGCGGGCGTGGCCGCGGGCGGCGATGATCGGGTGCAGGTCCATGCCGCTCTGCAGGCCGCTGAAGCGGTTGGTGCCACCGTGGATGTGCAGGCAGGGATCGCCGAGCGTCCAGGCCACTGCCTCGCGGGCGTAGAGGCAGGCCGCATCCTGCCAGGTGATCCAGTCCAGTACGCGTCCGTGGGCATCAAGCGAGAGCAGCCGGACCGAACCGGGGCGATGCAGCGTCGTGGCGTTGGGCGATGCTTCGGCGCCCGGAGCAGAAAACGGAGCTCCGGCTTCGATCAGACCCAAGCGTGTAGTGTCTGTCTCCATCGGGAGAACAGCTTATACCTGAATGTTGACGATTTGTGTATCGCCGACGGGCGATACACAAATCGTCAACATTCAGGTCCGCGCATTCCTCCTATCCCCCGCACCTGTCGGTGCGCCCCCCTTAACAAAGGGGGGCTCTTCTCCAGATGGATTCCGGTGGTTCTCATCCACGCGTGGCGTGGATCTACGCAGATCGCGGGGAACTGTCAGAGGCGGGGCGGTGTGGGTTGGCAGGACCGTTGGCGCCATGGGCCCGAGGCATGCCTCGGGCGGGTTGGGCAGGACGCCCCAACCCCGGTCTTGCCGTGTGCGCAGGACAGCGCACACGAGCAAGGCGCCCTCGAGCCCCCAAGGGTGAGGGTGCTTTGCTTGCGAAGCACTGCTTCGCAAGCGCCCGAACGCACAGCCGCCAGCGGCTGGGCCGGACCGCGGAGCGGGGTTTACGGCGTGTCCTGCCAACCCACACCGCCCCGCCATCCACCGGGATGCAGCTGTTGCTTTTGCGGTTGCCGGCCAGCGGCCGGCACTACCGGTGCCGGGCGGCAGCCCGGCTCAGGCGCCGAAGCGCTCGTCGTCCATCGCCATCAGCGGGGCGGCGCCGGACTGGATCGCGGCGGCGTGGCTGAGCGTGCGCGGCAGCACGCGGGCGAAGTAGAACCGCGCGGTTTCGCGCTTGCCCTGGGCGAAAGCGGCGCCGTGTGCGCTGGCGTCGGCGGCGGCGACGCTGCGGGCCCACCAGTAGGCCAGCACCACGTAGCCCGAATAGAACAGGTAGTCGTAGCTGGCTGCGCCCAGTTCGTCCGGATTGCCGGCCGCGCGCTGCAGCACGTCCATCGTCAGCTTGCCCCATTCGGCGGCCTTGGCGCGCAGCGGGCCAATGAACTCGGCCAGCGCTTCGTTGCCCTCGTGTTCCTTGGCGAAGGCTTCGATCTCGGCCAGCATCAGCTTCAGGCCGGCGCCCTGGCTGGACGCGGTCTTGCGGCCGATCAGGTCCAGCGCCTGGATGCCGGTGGTGCCTTCATACAGCGTGGTGATGCGGGCATCGCGGGCCAGCTGCTCCATGCCGTGCTCGCGGATGTAGCCGTGGCCACCGAAGCACTGCAGGGCGTTGTAGGTGTTCTCGATGCCCCATTCGGTCTGGCAGGCCTTGGAGATCGGGGTCAGGAAGCTCACCAGGGTGTCGGCGCGCTCGCGCTCGGCCGCATCTTCGGCATGGTGGGCGACGTCGATCAGGGTTGCGGCGTGCAGCGCCAGCAGGCGGCTGCCTTCGACCAGCGACTTCACCGTCAGCAGCATGCGGCGCACATCCGGGTGGACCAGGATCGGGTCGGCCGGCTTGTCAGGGAACCTGGCGCCGCTGAGGGCACGCGACTGCAGGCGCTCACGGCTGTACTTCAGCGCGTTCTGGTAGGCGCGCTCGGACAGGCCGATGCCCTGCAGGCCGACCCCCAGGCGCGCGGTGTTCATCATGGTGAACATCGCCTGCAGGCCCTTGTGCGGCTGGCCGACCAGGTAGCCCTGCGCGCCATCGAAGTTCATCACGCAGGTGACCGAACCCTTGATGCCCATCTTGTGCTCGATCGAGCCGCAGCGCAGTGCGTTGCGCTCGCCGACGTTGCCGTCGCGGTCGACCTTGAACTTCGGGGTGACGAACAGCGAGATGCCCTTGGCACCCGGGGGAGCGTCGGGCAGCTTGGCCAGCACCAGGTGCACGATGTTCTCGGTCAGGTCATGCTCGCCGGCGGTGATGAAGATCTTGGTGCCGGTGATCGAATAGCTCCCATCGGCGTTCGGCTCGGCCTTGGTCTTGAGCAGGCCGAGGTCGGTACCGCAGTGCGGTTCGGTCAGGCACATGGTGCCGGTCCAGCGGCCCTCGATCAGCGGCTTGAGGAAAGCCTCGTGCTGCCAGGCCTCGCCGTGCTGCTTCAGCGCTTCGATGGCGCCGTGCGACAGCAGCGGGAAGTTGCCCCACGCCAGGTTGGCGGCGTTGATCATTTCGTTCAGCGGCACGCCCAGGGTGTGCGGCAGGCCCTGGCCGCCCAGCTCCGGCGAGGCGGTCAGGCCGGTCCAGCCGCCATCGACGAACTGGTCGTAGGCTTGCTTGAAGCCGGGCGGGGTGGTCACTTCACCGGTGGCCTGGTCGAGCACGCAGCCGATCTCGTCGCCGACGCTGTTGAGCGGGGCCAGCACGGTGGCGCTGAAGCGGCCGGCTTCTTCCAGCACGGCATCGACCACGTCGGCGGTGGCGTCGGTGAAGCCCAGCCGGGCGAACAGGGGTTCGACCTTGAGCACGTCGTGCAGGGCGAAACGAAGGTCGGAAAGCGGGGCGGTGTAGCTGCTCATCGGTACGTCTCGATTTGATCAGGGCGGGGGAGAGCGGCGCCGGGCGCCGCCACGAAAGGCGGGTTCAGCGCAGCACGCCCGGCAGGCCCGGGGCCTGGTTGAGGGTGCTGCGGCTGCTGATGTCGAAGCTGCGCTGCTTCTTTTCCTGCGGGGTGGCCGCCACCGTTCCCTTCAGGCCATAGGCCAGGGTGCGGTTGCTGGCCAGCGCATCGGCCACCACCAGGCGCGCGGCCGAGCTGGGCACGAGGTCGATATTGATGACGTCGGCGGAGGTGCCGCCGATGGAGATGCCGGGCCTGGCCTGCAGGGTGCCGGCCTCGTTGTCGCCGACGGTCAGCGCCAGCGAGACGTCATCGAAAGTCATCGGCATCGAGCTGAAGTTCTGCAGGCGCAGGGCCACGGTCCAGTTGCCGTCGGCACGCACGGTCAGCTGCTGCAGGCTGGCCGCCGGTTCCGAAACACGCTTGACGATGCCGTTGTTGCAGGCAACAAGGGCGAGGGTGCACAGGACAATCAAGGCGATACGGAAACGGTGGAGCATGGGCGCAAGTCCTCTGGAGGGTGCGTTTGGATAAGCATACTACGGCGTATGGTCATTTGGATCGCCTGTGGCGACCCGTCGCAGAGGGTAGCGCGTGAAGATGGCGGCCGGGCGTGCGCGGCGCCGGATGGCGCGCGCGCGGCGCCGCGGTTGCGCCGCAGTTCAATCGGCGGGCGTATCGCGAAGCGGAGCCATCAGGCGCAGTGGGCTCAGGTCGTAGCCCATGGCCTCGGCTTTTTCTTTCAGCGCTTCGAAGCGTGCGCGATCCATTTCCGGCAGGCGCGAGAGGATCCACAGGTACTTCCGGTCCGGTTCACCGACCAGCGCCCACTGATAGTCCGGATCCAGCGCCAGCACCCAGTAGTCGGCCCAGACCAGCGGGACCCAGCTCAGCCAGTCCGGCGCGAAGCGCACCTGCAACTGGCCGGGATGGCCGGCCACTGTGCGTGCCACGCCCTCGGCGACCACGCGCTCACCGTCGCCGTTGCGGCAGGCGTTGGTGACACTGATGCGGCCATCGCTGCGCAGTCCGTAGTTGGCGGTGATCTCGCTCACGCACTGCTTCTGGAACGAGACCGGAAGATGCGCAATCTCGTGCCACTGGCCGGCGTAGCGATCGATGTCCAGGCGCTCGACCGCGCGCACAGGTTCAGTGGCGATCACCGGGAAGGCGGCCAGCAGCAGGCAGGCGAGCAGGGCGGGGCGCAGAGGCATCGTTAGGCTCCAGGCAGGAGTCTGGAGCGTAGGTGCCGCCGCGCATGCCGGTGTAAATGTTTCGTCAACCGGGCGTGTGCGCAGGCGCCGCATCCGCAACTTGTGCAGTGCGCGAAGCACGGACAAAAAAAAGACCTGCATCTCTGCAGGTCTCGAAAGATGGTGGCCGAAGACGGAATCGAACCGCCGACACGGGGATTTTCAATCCCCTGCTCTACCAACTGAGCTACTCGGCCAAACTGTGTGGCAATCACGATCAACTGCGATTCCCGAAAAAAAGACCCGCATTTCTGCAGGCTGTCGAACGTGGTGGCCGAGGACGGAATCGAACCGCCGACACGGGGATTTTCAATCCCCTGCTCTACCAACTGAGCTACTCGGCCACGTAGTTCATTGCAGCGAGGTCGCTGCCAAGGACGCGCATATTACGGAGGTCAGCCGCCTACGGCAAGCATTTTGGCAAAAAACCTTCACATTGCCGTCTGCGCAGGCGCAAGTACTTGATCCGCCGTTGCGGGGCGGGGGGCGCGCTGGATGCCGATTCATCCGGGCGCGGCGGCGCGGTGATCATCGCCTGCGGCGGAATTCAGCGGGCCACGGTGATCGACAAAAGCGGCGTGGCGGGGCCAGCGCGTGGACGGCACCGACACCTGACATGGAACGCTGTTTTCGTGACCGCCATGGGGGAACGCTGCGGCGTAGTGTCGGCGTTCCCTTCCTGACGCTGGCAACAGCAGAGATCGTCGTCATGTCCGACTCATCGACCACCACCCGCATCGTGCTGGCGTCGCGTCCGCAGGGGGCGCCTACTGCAGCCAATTTCCGCCTGGAGCATGCCGCGCTGCCGCCCTTGGGCGACGGCGAGGTGCTGCTGCGTAATCGCTACCTTTCACTGGATCCGTACATGCGTGGACGCATGGATGAGGGACCGTCCTATGCCGCGCCGGTGGCGGTGGGGGCTGTGATGGAAGGCCAGACCGTGGCCGAGGTGCTGCAATCCAGGGCTGAGGGTGTCGCAGTGGGCGAACTGGTGCTGGCGCCGGGCGGGTGGCAGACCCACGCGGTGCTGCCGGCCAAGGCGCTGGGCCGCCGCCTGGATCCCGCCGGGCTGCCGTTGAGTACGGCGCTGGGGGTGTATGGCATGCCAGGCTTCACCGCCTATTCCAGCCTTCATGAAATCGCCCGCCTGCAGCCGGGAGAGACGCTGGTGGTGGCCGCCGCAACGGGGCCGGTCGGTGCGACCGTGGCGCAGCTGGCCAAGCTGCAGGGCGCGCGGGTGGTGGCCATCGCCGGTGGCGAGGCCAAACGTGCCTATCTGCAGACGCTGGGCGTGGACGTGGCGCTGGATCATCGCGCTGCTGGTTTTGCCGAGCAGCTGCGCGCGGCGGTGCCTGCGGGTATCGACGTGTACTTCGAGAACGTCGGGGGCCATGTACTGGATGCGGTGCTGCCATTGCTCAACGACTTCGCTCGCATTCCGGTGTGCGGCACCATCGCCACCTACAACAATCGTGGCGTCGCGCAGCCTGGCCCGGACCGCCTGCCGGCGCTGTTCAGCCAGATCCTGCGCCAGCGCCTGACCGTGCGCGGTTTCATCGTGCACGACTTCAAGCACCTGTGGCCGGACTTCGAGCGCGAGATGGCGCAGTGGCTGCGCGAGGGCCGCATCCAGTACCGCGAGGACGTGGTGGAAGGGCTGGAGAAGGCGCCGGAAGCCTTCTTTGGCCTGCTGCAGGGGCGCAACTTCGGCAAGCTGGTGGTGAAGCTGGATTGAGGGCTTGGCGGGTGTGCCGGCCAAGGTTGCCGGGTACCGCGCCGCGTCAGCCGTTGGCGACCTTTTCCCGGCGCAGCAGTTCGCGCTTGCGTGCCACGCCCCAGGCATAGCCGGACAGGTCGCCGTCGCGGCGCACCACCCGGTGGCAGGGCACCGCCACGGCCAGCGGATTGCTTGCGCAGGCGCGTGCCACCGCGCGGCTCGATCGCGGCGCGCCGATACGCGCGGCGATATCGGCATACGAGGCCGTCTGTCCACGCGGAATCTGCTGCAGCGCCTGCCAGACCCGTTGCTGGAAAGCCGTGCCGCGGATATCCAGCGGCAGCGTGGCGCCTCGCGAGGGATCCTCGACCAGGCCCACCACCTGTGCCACCAGTTGTTCATAGCCGCTGTCGGCCCCGACCAGTTCGGCCTGGCGGAAGCGCTGTTGCAGCGACTGCAGCAGCGTCTCCGGATCGTCGCCGAGCAGGATCGCGACCACGCCGGTGGCGCTGCTGGCCACCAGCACGCTGCCCAACGAACTTTCGGCAAGCGCGAAGTGGATGACTTCGCCGCGTCCACCGGCACGCCATTGCTTTGGCGTCATGCCCAGCAGCTTTGGCGCGTTCTCGTAGAAGCGACCACTGGAACCGAAGCCGGCATCGTGGAAGGCGTCGGTGATGCGTTCCTGCTGTTGCAGCCCGGTGCGCAGGCGATCGGCGCGCAGCGCAGCGGCGTACTGCTTCGGGGTCAACCCGGTGGCCTGCTTGAACAGGCGATGCAGCCGGGTCGGGCTGCAGCCGGCGATGTCGGCCAGCTCCTGCAGCGAGGGCTCGTCGAGGCTGGCCTGCAGATGGCGGCAGACCCGTTCGACGCGGGCATCGAGGGCGGTGGTGGCGGTGCTGTCCATGGGCGGATTCTGGCACGTGCCGGTTCTGCGGAAACTCCGTTTCCTGCACCTGGCCGCGAGGCCCGGAAACGGAGTGTTGGTGGGCCGGAGACGCGGCATCGTGGCGGCCACTCCACAACCGGAACCACTCTCATGCGCCTGAACAACAAGATCGCCCTCATCACCGGTGCCAGCGCTGGCATTGGTCGTGCCAGCGCCCTGCGCTTTGCTGCCGAAGGGGCAAAACTGGTGCTCAATGCGCGGCGGCCGGAGCCGCTGCAGGAACTGGCCTGGCAGATCCGTGCCGGCGGCGGCGAGGTCGTGGTGCATGCCGCCGACGTGGCCGAGCCGGGCACGGCGCAGGCGTTGGTCGATCTGGCCCAGCAGTCATTCGGAGGCCTGGACATCGCGCTCAACAATGCCGGCATGCTCGGCCCCGGCGTGCCGGCAGCAGAGTTCCCGGCGGATGCGTGGCGCGAGGTGATGGCCACCAATCTCGATGCCGCTTTCCACGCGGCACGCGCGCAGTTGCCGGCATTGCTGGCACGCGGGGGCGGCTCGCTGGTGTTTGTCGGCACGTTTGTCGGCCACACCGTGGGCTTCCCCGGCATGGCCGCCTATGCGTCGAGCAAGGCCGGGCTGATCGGCCTGAGCCAGGTGATTGCCGCCGAATACGGCGCGCGCGGCGTGCGCAGCAACGTGCTGCTGCCCGGGGGCACCGATACCGAGATGGGCCGGCAGGCGGCACCGACCGGTGATGCGCGTGATTTCGTGCGCTCGCTGCACGCGCTCAAGCGCATGGCCGAGCCGGAGGAGATCGCCAATGCGGCGTTGTTCCTGGCCAGCGATGAAAGCAGCTTCGTTACCGGTACCGCAATGCGCGTTGAAGGCGGCGTGTCGATCACCCGAACCTGAGCGCCGTCACGTGCGAGGCGCGTAGCGGATGCCGCTGCTGGCCATGAATCCCTTCGGGTCGAACCGGGCCCAGGCCTCGCCCCAGCCGAAGCGAGCGTGGCCACCTGCCAGTTTGCGCCCCAGTGCCGTGGCCAGGGTGCGCCGCATGAAAGCGACTTCGGCATCGATCGCGGCCTGGGTCGGCCAGCCGTCTTCCAGTGTCGCATCAGGCAGATCGACGCCCATCGTCACCCTGTCGAGCTGTTGCCCGTGGAAGCCCAGGCTGATGCCAGCGGGCGCACCGCCCAGGCTGAGCCGGTGCAGGCTGAGCCAGTGATAGCCGGTGCCGACATCGCGCTCCCCTCGCACCAGCGCGGCAAAGGCGACGCGCGCTTCGTCCAGTGACAAGGTGGGGCCGATCAATGCTGGCAGGTTGCCGAGCTGGATCCTGCCGTCGGTCGCATTGAGGAGCATCGGCAACGCGTGAGCTGCGTGCTGGGCAGGGGAGGGCATGGCACACCGGTGAGCGTGGTGCCCCGGATTCTGGCCGCGCGGGGCGCTGGCGGCAAGCCGCTTCCTGCACAGGATGTTGGCATGGGACTGACCCGCGGCTCACCCGGAAACCTCTAGCGTGGTGGCAACGCTGGCCTGCTGCCGGCGAGGGAATTTTCGATGAGCGAGCAAAGCAGGGATCAGGACCCGAAGCAGGGTATCCAGGAAAGCCGCCAGGACAGGAAGCAGGACGATGTGGCCAAGCAGCGGCCGGGGCAGCGCGATCAACAGGTGCGCGATGCGCACTCGCGCGGCCCGCAACGCAAGGATGGCGACCAGGAGCCGGCCTGAGCCGGAGGCGCTGAAAAGAAAAACCCGCAGATCATGGCGATCTGCGGGTCCTTCTGAAGAGTGGTGGAGCCAAGGAGGATCGAACTCCTGACCTCGTCATTGCGAACGACGCGCTCTCCCAGCTGAGCTATGGCCCCACGGCAGGCTTTCAGTGTAGCGCCGCCTGCCGCGCTTGCCAAGCGCCCGGCCGGGATGGGGCAGGGACGGGATCCACCGCCGTCCCGGGCCGTTTCAGGCCAGGGCGTGGCGTAGCAGATCGCCCGCGCGTTGTACCGCCACTGCAGTGGCGGTGCTCACCGCCTGCAGGTGCATGCAGGCGTGGATCATCCCCGGCAGCCGCTCCAGCGTGCAGCCGACACCCGCAGCCTGCAGGCGTCGCGCGTAGTATTCGGCCTCGTCGCGCAGCGGGTCGTGCTCACAGCTGAGCACGGAGGCGGGCGCCAGCCCCTTCAGGTCGGTTGCGTGGGCCGGCGAAGCCAGCGCCGGCGGCTCGGCCAGATCCCCCAGATAGGCCTGCCAGCAGCGCTGCATCAGTTCGGCGCTGAGGTAGTAGCCAGCGGCGTAGTCGCGGTAGGAATCGCTGTCCATGCCGGCATCCAGCGCCGGATACAGCAGCAGTTGGTGGCACGGTTGCGGCAGGCCCAGTTCGCGCAGCAGCAGGCAGCAGGCGGCCGCGAGGTTGCCACCGGCGCTGTCGCCCCCGATCGCCAGCCGCTGTGGGTCCAGGCCGAGGCGCTCGGCGTGGTCCTGCAGCCACTGCCAGGCGTCAGCGATGTCGTACAGCGGCACTGGGAACCGGTGCTCCGGCGCCAGCCGGTAGCCCACGGCGGCGACCACGCAGCCGCTGGCATTGGCCAGCGCACGGCAAGGACCGTCATAGACCGCCAGCGAACACTGGAACCAGCCACCCCCATGGGCGAACAGCAGGGCCGGCGCGGGCCCATGGGACAGTCCTTGCGGCGTGTAGAGGCGGAGCTCCAGCGCCTGCCCGTCGCGAGCGATCACGGTGTGTTCGACCACATGTGCTACCGGCTGCGGCGCGCCCTGCAGCTGTGGCAGCGCGTTCTCGCTGATCGCGCGCAGTTCGCGCAGGTCCTCCGGCAGCGGATGGGCCGCGACGGCGTCAACGAACTGCTGCAGTGCCGGCTCAAGCAGCATGGCGTGCCTCCTGCAGGAACGGCAACAACTGTGCGAGGAACGCCTGGGGCGCTTCTTCCATGATGAAGTGGCCGCAGCCCGGCACGATGCTGCCGCGCACATCATCGGCATGCGGTTGCAGGGTCAGCATCGGCGCATCGGCGGTGGCGTGTTCGGCGCCGATCGCGAGCACCGGCATCGGCAGCCGGCGCTGCGCGCGCAGCTTGTTCTGGCGGATGGTCTCCGGAATCGCGCGGTACCAGGCGAAACCTGCCCGCAGCGCGCCGGGGCGGCTGTAGGCGGCGATGTAGGTATCGGCGGCCACCGCATCGCGCCGGTACGACCAGCGGTCGAACATGAATTCCAGGTAGGCGCGTTCGCGTCCGCTGATGAGCGCCTCGGGCAGGTCGGCCACCTGGTTGAACATGAAGTGCCAGAGGAAGATGTTGTCGGCCGGTGCGGCGAAAATGCCGGGTTCCGGCGCGAGGCCGGGAATCACCGCTTCGGTGACCGCCAGCTGGCGCACGGCCTGCGGCTGGTCGCTGGCCAGTGCATAGGCGATCCACATGCCGATGTCATGGCCGACCACCTGGTAACGGTCGTGGCCAAGCGCCAGCATGGTCTGGTGCAGTACTGCGGCAGCACTGCCGGTGTCGTAGCCGTGGGCGGGACGGTCGGATTCGCCGATGCCCGGTGGATCAACGGCGATTGCTTCGAAACCGGCCTCGGCCAGTGCTTGCAGCACGTGGCGCCACGCGTACCAGGTCTGTGGCCAGCCGGGAATCAGCAGCACGGGCGCACCGTGCCCGGCGGAGACGCAATGCACGCGCTGGCCATCGATGCGCAGGTAGTGGTGGCGCAGCGAAGCGTCGCCGGCAGCGCCGGCGGAAAGGAAGGTGGTCATGGGAATGCTCCGTTGGGGCTCAGGCAATGCCGAGCATCTGCTGCATCTGTGCGGTGCTGATCGGTGCACCGGCGAAGTCGTCGAAGATCTTGTCGGTGACCGGAATGATGTGGTCGCTGATGAACGTGGCGCCTTCGCGCGCGCCAGCTTCCTGGTCCTTCAGGCAGCACTCCCATTCCAGCGTTGCCCAGCCCTGGTAGTCGTACTGCGCCAGCTTGGAGAAGATCGACTTGAAGTCGACCTGCCCATCGCCCAGCGAGCGGAAGCGACCTGCGCGCTCGGTCCAGTCGGCATAACCGCCATAGATGCCCTGGCGGCCGCTGGGGCGGAACTCCGCATCCTTGACGTGGAACATGCGGATCAGTGGGTGGTAGATGTCCAGATACTCCAGATAGTCCAGCTGCTGCAGCACGAAGTGGCTGGGATCGAACAGGATGCGGCAGCGCTCGTGCTGGCCGACGCGCTCGAAGAAGCGCTCGAAGCTGGTGCCGTCATGCAGGTCTTCGCTGGGGTGGATCTCGTAGCAGAGATTGATGCCGTTGTCCTCGCAGGTGTCGAGGATCGGTCGCCAGCGTCGCGCCAGTTCATCGAACGCGGCGTCGATCAGGCCCGGCGGGCGCTGCGGGAACGGGAACAGGTAGGGCCACGCGAAGGAACCGGAGAAGGTGCCCATGTCCTGCAGGCCCAGCCGACGCGAGGCACGAGCGGCAAGGTGCAGCTGTTGCTGGGCCCATTCGCTACGGGCCTTCGGATTGCCGCGCAGTGCTTGCGGGGCGAAGCCATCGCAGAGTTCGTCGTAGGCCGGATGCACGGCCACCAGCTGGCCGAGGATGTGGGTGGTGAGCTCGCTGACCTGCAGGCCGTGCTCGGCCAGGGTGCCGCTGATGTCGTCGCAGTAGTCCTGGCTGTCGGCGGCGGTGGCCAGGTCGAACAGGCGTGCATCCCAGGCGGGAATCTGCAGCGCCTTGAAGCCGAGGCCAGCGGCCCATGCGGCGATGCCGGCAAGTGAGTTGAACGGGGCCTGGTCGCCGGCGAACTGCGCCAGGTGCAGGCTGGGGCCCTTGAGGGTCTGCATGTGTTGCTCCAATTGTTTGTCGAGCGACAAAGAATAGGCGCGACCCTCGCGATGGTCAACAGCCGCGTTACACTGCGCGCCTCACTCGAGCAGGCAGGCAGATGGCAGGGCGACCGCGCGAATTCGACAGGGACCAGGCGTTGCGCAAGGCGATGCTGCTGTTCTGGCAGTGCGGCTATGAAGGCACGTCGATGTCGGCACTGGTCGAAGCACTGGGCATTGCCTCTGCACGCATCTACGCCGCGTTCGGCAGCAAAGAGCAGTTGTTCCGCGAAGCCGTGGCGCTGTACGAAGAGGGCGAGGGTGGTTTCGCGCCACGCGCGCTGGAGCAGGCCACGCTGCGTGAGGCGATCGGGTCCATGCTGCGCGAGGCGGTGCTGACCTACACCCGTCGTGGACGCCCGCATGGCTGCCTGGTAGTGTCCTCGGCCAGCAGCGTTTCGCCTGATGGCGAGGGCGTGCGCGACTGGTTGGCTGGCCATCGCCGCGACCGCACGGCGGCGATCATCGCGCGCCTGCAACAGGCACAGTCAGAAGGGGAGCTGGCCGGCGATGTGGCGGTGCAGGCGCTGGGGGATTACTTTGCGACGGTGCTGCACGGCATTTCCGTACAGGCCCGTGACGGCATCAGCCGCGAGCGCCTGCTGACGATGGTCGATGTGGCGCTGGGCCCGCTGAAAAAAGGGGACGGAGGGAATTAAGTCGCTTCTGGCATGCGTGGTGGACCGGCGCGCCTGCGGGGCGCGGAGGTCGGCCACTGTGCCGAATACGCCTTAATCCCCTCCGTCCCCTTTGGCGCAACGAAATCGTAACAATCTGGGGGATAATGGCCGCTTGCGCAGTTTCCCCCCCCTTCTTGCCGCCCGGCTCGCGCAGGCCGCACGGACGCCTCCTCAGAGCATTCCATGCCCTTCCATTCCGATTCCCGCCGCCTGTCGGGTCTGTCGTCTTCCTTCGTTTCCTTCCGCCGCCATCCGCTGGCCCTGGCCTGTGCCGGCCTGGCCCTGGTCGGCAGCTTCGGTGCCGCCGCGCAGGACAGCGCGCCGACCCCGACCGGCCTGGACACGATCACCGTGACCGCCGAGCACCGCGAGCAGAACCTGCAGGAAGTGCCGGTCTCGGTGGGCGTGGTGCAGGGCGAGCGCATGCGCGACTTCACCGCCGGCGGCGACGACACCCTGCTGGCACTGTCCGGCCGCGTGCCGAGCCTGTATGCGGAAACCACCACCGGCCGCATCTTCCCGCGCTTCTATATCCGTGGCCTCGGCAATATCGACTTCTACCTGGGTGCCTCGCAGCCGGTGTCGATCATCCAGGACGATGTGGTGCTGGAGCACGTGGTGCTGAAGTCCAACCCGGTCTATGACGTGGACCAGGTGGAAGTGCTGCGTGGCCCGCAGGGCTCGCTGTTCGGCCGCAACACCACCGCCGGCATCATCAAGTTCGACACCCTGAAGCCGACCCAGGACTACACCGGCCGGGTCAACGCCAGCTACGCGACCTACAACAGCGTGTCGATCGACGGCGGCTTCGGCGGCCCGATCAACGACATCGCTTCGTTCCGCGTGTCGGCGCTGTACCAGCATCGCGATGACTACGTCGACAACACCTACAAGGGCCCGAGTGCCGACGGCACGGTCAGCCCGAAGAAGAACGCGATGGGCGGCTTCGATGACCGCAACGTGCGCGCGCAGCTGCTGCTGACCCCGAGCGACCAGTTCTCGATCCTCGCCTCGGCCCACGCCCGTGACTACGAAGGCACCTCGACCCTGTTCCTGCGCGGTGCGCTGACCAAGGGCTCGAACAAGACCGACGTGCCGCGCGACCAGGTCGCCTACGACGAAGCCGACAACAACCCGCAGGCTTACAAGACCTACGGCGGCTCGGTGAAGGCGCGCTACGACTTCGGCGCGATCGACTTCACCTCGATCACCGCCTACGAGACCACCTCCGGCTACAGCCGTGGCGACACCGACGGCGGTGCTGCGGTGAACTTCCCGGTGAACGGCGTGCCGAACGGCTACGGCCAGTCGATGGGCCGCATCCGTGACCTGGACCAGTGGACCCAGGAATTCCGCCTGGCCAGCCATGACGACAGCGCGCTGCAGTGGCAGGCCGGTGCCTTCTACTTCAACGGCAGCGACACCACCGACTTCTACCAGCGCGCCTGGTTCCTGCAGGGTGCGGCGCGCAACCCGAACAACTGGGTGCGCCTGCGCAACAAGAACACCTCGTGGGCCGGTTTCGGCCAGCTGAGCTATGCCTTCACCGACAAGTTCACCGTCACCGCCGGCCTGCGCCAGACCCGGGACGAGAAGCACACCCGCCTGCTGAAGACGGCTGACACTGCCGCTGGCGTGGTCACCTACAAGGGCCGCACCGACGTCAAGATGTCCGACACCACCCCGAGCTGGGATCTGAGCGCGATGTATCAGATCACGCCGGACGTGAGCGTCTATGCCAAGGTCGCCCGCGGCTTCCGCGGCCCGACCATCCAGGGCCGCTCGGCCGTGTTCAATGCCGATTTCACCACCGCCGATTCCGAGACCATCCTGTCCTGGGAAGCGGGCGTGAAGAGCAGCCTGTGGGACAACCGCCTGCGCTTGAACGCGACCGCGTTCACCTACACCGTCAACGACATCCAGCTCAACGGCAACGATTCGGACGGCAACGGCGTGCTGTTCAACGCCGACAAGGCCAGGGCCTATGGTTTCGAAGCGGACATGGAGTTGCGCCCGATCCCGAACCTGACCCTGAGTGCCGGCCTGAGCCTGCTGCACAGCGAAATCAAGGACAAGCGCGTCTACGCGCAGGTCTGCGGCCTCAACGGCCAGGTGGTGTGCACGGTGAATGACCCGACCATCAAGGTCGGTGCCAACACCTTCGCGCAGATCGACGGCAACCCGCTGCCGAACGCGCCGAAGTACAACGTCAACCTGGCCGCCCGCTACGACTTCCCGGTCAGCGACGCCGGCACCATGTTCGTCTCCACCGACTGGAACAAGCAGGGCTACACCAGCTTCGTGCTGTACGACAGCAAGGAGTTCAACTCCAAGGGTGATTTCGAAGGCGGCCTGAAGATCGGCTACTCGGGCAACTACGGTGCCTACGAAGTGGCGCTGTTCGCGCGCAACATCACCAACGAGAAGAACCTCAAGGGTGTGATCGAGAACTACATGGCTGCGGTCTACAACGAACCGCGCACCGTCGGTGTCTCGCTGAACATGAACTGGTAAGGCGTTGCCACGGTGGCGGGTCTTCCCGCCATCGCACTGCTGGAATGCAAAGGGCGGCCCGGTGATCCGGGTCGCCCTTTTTCGTGGCCTTCGACGGTAGCCGGACCGCAATTCGGCGCCGTGCTTGGCGCTTCAGCGTGCCGGCAGCAGCGCCTGCAGCCGCGGCTCCAGTTCCTGCTGGCGCCAGCCGGCCAGTGCGGCCGGCCATTGGCGGCGCTCCAGGTAGCTTTCCAGATGCTTGCGCGAGGCCAGCACGCCATCCGGCAGGCCCAGCTCGCGGCTGCGCTCGGCAACGGCGTCCTGCAGCCTCTTCAGTGCCTGCTTGTTGGTGTCGTTGGCGGGCAACGCCAGCGGCGCCTCGGCCTCATCGGCCAGCGGCGTGTCCAGCGCCTGCCACACCGCGCCGGCGAGCTTGCGCGGTGCCTTCGGGAACTGTTCAAACAGCGTGGCCAGCGCGGCGGCATCGGCCGGTGGCGTGCGTGCCAGCGTGGCGGCCAGTTCGTTGTCCAGGATCCAGCTGCGCGGGCGGTCGCTGCTGCGTGCCTGCACATCACGCCAGCGCAGCAGGCGCAGCAGGCGGCGCTGCGCGGGAGCATCGAGAAACTGCGCTGAGCGCATCGCCAGATGCGGCCAGCGGTCCTCGTCATTGGCGACGCTGGCCAGCAGGCGCTCGCCGTCGTCGTGCAGCCACTGCTGGCGGCCCAGCGCCTGCAACTTGGCATCAATGGCGTCATGCAGCGCGAACAGGTGCTCGACGTCGTCGGCGGCGTATTGCAGTTGCGACTCCGAGAGCGGACGGCGCATCCAGTCCGAGCGGGTTTCGCCCTTGGCCAGCGCCACGCCGGTGATTTCCGCGACCAGCTTTTGGTAGCCCATGCCGCCACCAATGCCGGCCAGCGAGGCGCCGATCTGTGTGTCGAACAGCGGTCGCGGCAACACGCCGCAGGTCCACTTGAAGGCAACGAGGTCTTCGCTGGCGCTGTGCATCACCTTGGTGATCGATTCATCGGCCAGCCACGGCGCCAGTGCCTCGGTCATGCCGGGAATCAGCGGATCGATCAGCAGGATGTCCTGCCCGACCGCCATCTGCACCAGAGCCAACTGCGGCCAGAAGGTGCGTTCACGGATGAATTCGGTGTCCAGGCCGATGCGGGCCGGACGCTGCTGGAAGTACGCATCCAGCTCGGCGGGGGTGGTGATCCAGGTTGCCACGGGTCAGGGCCTACTACTCGGGTTTGCTCAGGCAGGGGAGAATAGCCTAACGTCGGTCCGCGTCCGTGCCGAAGGAGATCCTGCTTGCGTTTCCCGCTGTCGTCCGTGCTGTGCACCGTTCTGGCCGTGGCCCTGGCCGGTTGCACACCGTCGCCCTCGGCGACACCGGAGCCGGGGCCGGCTGCTGGCGAGGATGCGCGGCCGCAGGAAGGTTCACTGGCGAAGCCGACACCGGGGACCGGGCAGGGCAGCGTCACCATTGCCGGTGAGGATGCCACCGAGGATGTGCAGCGGTGGACACCGCCACGGGTCGACCGGCAGGGCCGCAGCGTGGCCCAGCTGCGCCGCGCGGCCGAAAAGGCGTTCAGCGAAGGGCACCTGTACGAGGACGCCGACGCGGCGGTTCCGCTGTGGCTGGCGGTGCAGGAGGAAGACCCGGATGACCGCCTGGCCCGCAGCGGCCTGCAGCGTGCTCGCCAGCGCCTGCAGCAGCAGGCCGATGCCCTGCTGGTCCGGCCACTGCGGCAGCGCGAGGCGCTGGCCGAGGCGAGTCGCCAGGCGCTGGTGCTGCTGACCCTGGCGCCGAAGGATGAGAAGGTGCGCGCGCTGCAGGGCCGGGTGGAGCTCGCCCAGCGCGTGGTGGCCTACAACCGTGCCGGCGAGGAGGACCTGCGGACGGGGCGGATCGGCGAGGACGGTGACGGTGCGATCGGCAACTTCCGTGAAGCGCTGGCTCTGGATGAACACAACAGCCGGGCGCGGCAGGGCCTGGCGGCGGCCGAGAGTGGCCTGATCCGCCGGGCCGAGGACGCGGCGCGCGTGCGCGACTTTGCCAGCGCGGGCACCTGGCTGGCCGAAGCCAGCAAGGTCCGTGACTCGTCACCGACCATTGCCGATGCCTTCGAGCGCATCGAGCAGATCCGCGCCGCCGCGTTGCTGCAGCTGCGTGATGAGGGCCTGCGCGAGCTGGCTACGCCGCAGGGGCTGAAGCCGGCGCGCGAAAAGCTGGCCGAGGCCCTGCGCATCGCCTTGCCGGGGGATGCGGTGGTGGCCCAGTTGCGCGAACGCATCGATCTGGCTACCCATTACGGCAGCTTCCGCCCGGGTCAGGTGTTCAGCGACGCGATGCGTGATGGGGGGCGCGGTCCGCAGATGGTGGTGGTGCCGCATGGCGGCTTCCAGATGGGCGCGGGTGATGCCGAGCCCGGCTCCACCGACGCCGAGCGCCCCTCCCATTACGTTCGCTTTGACCGCGGCTTCGCCATGGCGATCACCGAGATTACCGTCGGCGATTTCGAGCGCTATGTGAAGTCGACCAATGCACGACCACGTGCGACCCGACGCGGTCACTCGGTGGTCTATGACGAGCGCAGCGGCAATTTCATCCGCCGCAGCGGCGTCGACTGGCGTTCGGATTACGATGGCGCGCGCGCACTGGGCAACTCGCCGGTGATGCATGTCAGCGTGCGGGATGCCGAGAACTACGCGGCATGGCTGTCCGAGCAGACAGGACGCAGCTACCGGCTGCCGAGCGAGGCCGAATTCGAATATGCGCTGCGCGCCGGGAGCAGTGGCCGCTACCCCTGGGGAGACGCCGGTACGCCGCCGCCGGGCAGCGGCAATTTCACCGGCAGCAAGGACGTCTCGCCTTCGGGTCGGCACTGGCACAACGCTTTCATCGGCTATGGCGATGGCTGGTGGGGACCGGCGCCGGTGGCCAGTTTCCAGGCCAATGCCTTCGGCCTGCACGACATGGCCGGGAATCTGAGCGAATGGGTGGCCGACTGCTGGCACGCCAGCTACCGGCGTGCGCCGTCCGATGGTGTCGCCTGGTTCAACCCGGGCTGCCGGTCGCGGGTGATCCGGGGCGGCAACTGGGCCAATGCGCCCGAGCAGACCCGTGCGGCCTGGCGGCAATCGCAGGATTCGGACACCACCAATGCGCGCATCGGCTTCCGCCTGGTGCGCGGCATCTGAGCGGCATCGGGCTTCACCCGCCGCTGGCATCCGCGCACTAAGATTGCGTCGTGCCCGCCAGCCGGCGGGGTCTGCTGGAAGACCACCGATGCGCAACGATCCCTTCTCCCGCTCGCCCCAAGGTCCGCAGCGACGCGGCCTGTTCGGCAACATCCGCTGGTGGGTGCTGCTGCTGGCGGCGGGCTATGCGGTGTTCTACTGGTTCTCCAATCGCACCGTCGATCCCTACACCGGCGAGAAGGTGATGATCGACAGCAGCCTGGATGCGCGCCAGGAGACTGCGCTCGGTCTGCAGGCCTACCAGCAGATCCTCTCGCAGGAACGGCCGATGGATCCGAATGCGCCGATCGCGCGCGATGTGCGCGATATCGCACAGCGCCTGATCGCCAAGGTGGATGTGGTGGAGACCGCGCTGGCACAGGAGCACGGCGTGCAGCCGGCGCATTTCGCACGGGATTTCCAGTGGGAAGTGAACGTGATCCCGTCCGAGCAGGCCAATGCGTTCTGCCTGCCTGGCGGCAAGATGGCGGTCTACACCGGCCTGGTGCCGGTGGCGCGTACGCGTGATGCGATGGCGGTGGTGATGGGCCATGAGATCGCCCACGCGCTGCTGCGCCATGGTGCGCAGCGGATGGCGCAGCAGAAGCTGACCCAGATCGGGCAGATGGCCGGTGCCGCCAGCGGCATGGATGCGCAGCAGCAACAGATGATGATGTCGGCGATGGGCTACGGGTATCTGCTGCCCTATGCGCGCAGCCACGAGACGCAGGCCGATGAAGTGGGGCTGATGCTGGCCGCAGCGGCGTGCTTCGATCCCCGCGAGGCGGTGCCATTGTGGCAGCGCATGGGCCAGGCCAGTGGCGGCCAGGCGCCGCCGGAGTTCGCCTCCACGCACCCGAACCCGGGTACCCGCATCCAGAACCTGCAGGCACTGATGCCGAAGGCGCTCGAGTACCGGCAGAAGTTCTGCGAGCAGGCAAAGTAGGGGGTTGTTCGGCAGGGCTTGCAGCCCTGCACCTGCCGAAGCAACAGCAACAGCGTGCATTCCGTGGGATGGCGGGGTGGGTCCGGTTGCGTGGGCCGCTGCAAGTACGTCCATGTAAGCTCGGTCGCCGCATCCATGCGGCTCACGCCCCCGCAACCGGACCCACCCCGCCTTCGACAGATGTCCGCGATCTGCCGGAATGGCGCTTGGGGTCAGATCCGTTTTCCGCAGGAAAACGGATCTGACCCCGAATTGATTCGATGTCTGAAAGAGATTCATCCACGCATGGCGTGGATCTACCGACCGTCATCGGGACACTGTCGAGGGTGGGGCGGTGTGGCTGTGCAGGACCGTTGGCGCCATGGATGGCGCCATCGAGCCCCCAGGGATGGTTTACGGCGTGTCCTGCACAGCCACACCACCCCGCCAAGCTATCAGCAATCCAGAGCCGCTTTCGCTGTTGCTTCGGCTGTTGCATTTGCCTCTGCAGGTGCAGGGCGCAGCCCTGCCGAACCCCTTTACTTGACCTGCACGTCGATCACGCCGTCGCCGACGCGGGCCCGCAGGGCGTCACCGGGCTGTACCTGATCAACCTTCCGCACCAGGGTGCCATCATCGCTGCGGGTCAGGATGCTGTAGCCACGCGCCACGGTCGCCAGCGGGCTGACTGCTTCAAGTGAACGTGCCAGCCCGCGCAGTCGCAGTGCATCGCGCTCCAGCAGACGCTGCATCGCTGCCTGCGGTCGTCCGCGCAGGGCGGCCAGGCGGCGTTGCATCGTGTCGAGCTGGCGCTGTGGATGATGCCCGCGCAGGACCGCCGCTGCATGGCGAAGGCGCGCAGCACGGCGCTCCTGCTGCTGGTTGAACGCGGTATGCAGGCGCCGGCCCAGATCGAGCTGGCGTCGACGCAGCAGGTCCAGTCGTGCCTGCGGGCTCTGGGCGTTCAGGCGCAACAGGGCGCGGTCGGCGCGCTGCATCGCCTGCTGCATCGCATGCCGTTGCAGCTGCACCATGCGGGCGGCCGTGCGGCGCAGGCGCAGGGCCAGTTCGCGCTGGTCCGGTACCAGCAGCTCGGCCGCCACCGAGGGCGTTGGTGCACGCAGGTCGGCGGCGAAGTCGCTCAGGCTGAAGTCGGTTTCGTGGCCCACCGCCGAGACCACCGGCGTGCTGCTGGCGGCGATCGCCCGGGCCAGTGTTTCATCGTTGAAGGCCCACAGGTCTTCCAGCGAACCACCACCGCGCGTCAGCAGGATCACGTCGTAGCGGCCGCTGGCATCGGCGGCCTGCAGCAGTCGGGTGATCTGCGCGGCGGCACTGCTGCCCTGTACCAGGGTCGGCAGCAGGTCAACTTCCAGCAGCGGGAAGCGTCGGCCGAGCACGCTCAGCACGTCGCGCACGGCAGCGCCGGTGGGCGAGGTGATCACGGCCAGGCGTTGCACGTGCGCCGGCAGCGGCCGCTTGCGTGCCGGGTCGAACAGGCCTTCGGCCTCCAGCCGTGCCTTCAGTTCCTCGAAGGCGCGGCGCAGCGCGCCTTCGCCGGCTTCCTCCATGTGGTCCAGCACCATCTGGTACTCGCCACGGGCGTCGTACAGGGTCACCTTGCCGCGCACCAGCACGCGCATGCCTTCGCGCGGCACGAACTTCAGGTACTGCGCCTTCATCCGGAACATCGCCGCACGCAGCTGCGCACGCGCGTCCTTCAGGGTGAAATACAGATGCCCGGAGGCAGGACGCGCCACGCTGCCCAGTTCGGCCTCGACCCAGATCGCCGGGAAGCTGCCTTCCAGCAGGTCGCGGGCCAGGGTGTTGAGCTGGCTGGGGGTGAAAATGTCGTTGTTGCGTGGTTGCATGGAAACGGCGTGCTGCGGGCGGAACGGGGGCTTCAGGATCGCACGTCAGCGCGCCGTGTGCTGGCCCAGTGCCCACTGCACGTGTTCACGCACCAGCGGCGAGGGATCGTCGATGCGGGTCTGCAGGGCAGCCAGCGCTTCGGCCGAGGACGGGGCATTGCCCAGCGCCACGGCGATGTTGCGTAGCCAGCGCTCATGGCCGCTGCGCCTGATCGGGCTGCCTTCGGTGCGGCGCAGGAACTCGGCTTCGTCCCAGGCGAACAGCTGGTCCAGGCGCGCGGTATCGAGGTTGTTGCGCGCGCGGAAATCGGCTTCGTCGGTGCGCCTGGCGAACTTGTTCCAGGGGCAGACCAGCTGGCAGTCGTCGCAGCCATAGATGCGGTTGCCGATCAGCGGGCGCATCTGTTCGGGAATGGCGCCGTCGTGTTCGATGGTCAGGTAGGAAATGCAGCGCCGCGCGTCCAGCCGCTGCGGGCCGGTGATGGCCTGGGTCGGGCAGACATCGATGCAGCGCGTGCAGGTGCCGCAGTGCGCCGTGGCCGGCGTATCGATCGGCAACGGGATGTCGATGTAGATCTCGCCGATGAAGAACCAGGAACCGCCATGGCGGTCGATCAGGCAGGTGTGCTTGCCGATCCAGCCGAGCCCGGCGTTGCGGGCCAGTGCGCGCTCCAGGACGGGGGCGGAATCGACGAACACGCGGTAGCCCAGTGGCGCGACTTCGTCGTTGATCTGCGTCGCCAGCTTCTGCAGGCGGTTGCGCATCAGCTTGTGGTAGTCGCGGCCCAGCGCATAGCGCGCCACGTAGGCGCGGCCCGGGTCGGCCAGCGTCGCCCAGGCTTCGGTGTCATCCTTGTGGCTGTAGTCCATGCCCACCGAGATCACGCGCACAGTGCCGGGCAACAGCTCGGCCGGTCGTGCGCGCAGGGTGCCGTGGCGCGCCATCCAGTCCATCGTGCCGTACAGGCCCTGGCCCAGCCAGTCGGCCAGGTGCGCTTCATCCTCGCCCAGCTCGATGCCGGCGATGCCGCAGCGCTGGAAGCCATGCGCTCGGGCCAGTTCGCGGATGCGCTGCACGGCCTGGGCCGGATCGACAGGGGTGGGGGCAGGGAACATGTGCACCAGTATAAAATCCCTGCATGGCCAACCTTGCCGATCTGTTCGATTCCGCTGCCGCGCGTGCGCTGGATGCCCAGGCGTCCACCCTGGAGGGGGATGCTGGCTGGGGACTGATGGCGCAGGCGGGCCAGGCCGCCTGGCAGTGCCTGCTGCAGCATTGGCCGCAGGCGCAGCGCATCGGCGTGGTGGTCGGTGCGGGCAACAATGGCGGCGACGGCCTTGTGCTGGCTCGCCACGCGTTGCAGGCCGGGCGCGAGGTGAGGGTGATCGCCCTGCCGGGCAGGGCGCCATCGACCGCGCTGGCGCAGCGTGCAACATCGGAGTTCAGGTCCGACGGCGGCACCGTCACCGAGTTCGACGGCGCGCTGCCCGAGGCCGACATCTGGGTCGATGCCCTGTTCGGGCTGGGCTTCGATCGCGCGCCGGAGGGTGCGGCGCAGGCGCTGATCGTTGCGATCAATGCGCAGGCGGCACCTGTGCTGGCCCTGGATGTGCCCAGTGGCGTCGATGCCGACCGCGGTGCGGTACCCGGCGCGGCAGTACGCGCTGCGCTGACCCTGCAGTTCATCGTGGCCCATCGCGGGTTGTACACCGGCGACGCGCTGGATCATTGCGGGCACAAGGCCCTGGCACCCCTGCAGTTGCCCGCTGCCGCATGGCAAAGCGTGTCGCCTGCCGTGGAGTACTGGACGCAGACACGGTTGCCGGCCCTGTTGCCGCCGCGCCGCGCAAACACCCACAAGGGGGAATCCGGCCACGTGCTGTGCGTCGGCGGCAACCACGGCAGCGGCGGTGCCATCGCCATGGCAGCCGAGGCCGCCTTGCGCGCAGGGGCGGGGCTGTTGAGCCTGGGCACCCGCCGCGACCACGTCGGTCCACTGCTGGCTCGGCTGCCCGAGGCGATGACCCATGCACTGGAAGACGGCGATGTGCTGCCGGCGCTGCTGGACAAGGCGAAGGTGGTGGCGATCGGGCCCGGTCTGGGCCAGGACGAATGGGCACGCGCCTTGTTTGCGCGGGTGCTGGCCAGCGCCAAGCCATTGGTGGTCGATGCCGATGCGCTGAACCTGCTGGCGCAGGATCCGCGCGCGTTGCCCGATGCCATTCTCACACCGCACCCGGGCGAGGCCGCACGCCTGCTCGGCTGCAGCACGGCTGAAATCCAGGCCGACCGCTACACCTGTGCGCACATGCTGGCCGAGCGCTTCCACGCCGTGGTGGTGCTGAAGGGCGCTGGCAGCATCGTGGCGGCGCCTGGGCAAACGCCCCGGTTGATCGCTGCCGGTAACCCAGGGATGGCCGTGGGAGGCATGGGCGACCTGCTCACCGGCATCATCGCCAGCCTGCGCGCGCAGGGCCTTGCGGCCTTCGATGCCGCGGCCGCGGGCGCGCTGCTGCATGCGCTGGCGGGCGATGCGGCTGCCGCCGATGGCGCGCGCGGCCTGCTTCCTACTGATCTGCTGGCGCCGCTGCGGCGACTGGCCAACCCGGACCTCTCCCCATGACCGAATTCTTCCTTGCCGACAGCGACGCCACCGAACTGCTCGGGCAGTGGCTGGCGGCCACCCGGCCCCCGCAGGCGCTGATCGAACTGCGCGGCGACCTGGGCGCCGGCAAGTCGACCACGGCCCGCGCGCTGCTGCGCGCGCTGGGCGTGCAGGGGGCGATCCGCAGCCCCACCTACACCCTGGTCGAGCGCTATCCGCTGGCCAGTGGCGGTGAGGCGTGGCACCTGGACCTGTACCGCATCGGCCAGGCCGGTGAGCTGGATTTCCTCGGCCTGGACGAAGGCAGCGCGGTCCTGTGGCTGGTCGAATGGCCGGAACGGGGCGCCGGCGCGCTGCCGCCGACCGATCTGGTGGTAGCGCTGGAGATCGAAGGACAGGGGCGCCGTGTCCGTCTCACCGCGGCCAGCGACGCTGGACAGGAATGGCTGAAACGGCTGCCCCAAGGGGGCGACTTGCAGGCCATTTCTGTCGGCTGACGAGAACAAAGATCGGCAGGTTACGGATTATTAAGGAAAAAGGTGTTGCATTCCGTTCAGCGCGGTGATTGAATCCTGAGCCATGCGCCCGGGGAACCGTCTCATCGCCATCTGTGCCGCCGTCGGACTGGGTCTGGCGAGCGTCAGTGCGTGGGCGGGTGAAGTGCGCCAGGTCCTGTTGAACACCGGCGCGACTGGCACCCGTGCCGAGATCTCGCTGGTCGGCAGTGGCGGCTACAAGACCCTGTCGTTGGCCGGCCCGAACCGCCTGGTGGTCGATTTCCCCGACTCCAGCGCCGTCCGCAACCTGAAGATGCCGGCCGCGCAGGGCGTGGTGACGGCGGTGCGTACCGGACAGCCGGTCCCGGGCACTTTCCGTGTCGTGTTCGACCTTGCCGAATCGGTGGCGCCGTTCCGCCCGCAGATGCAGCGCGAGGGCAATGAATCCAAGCTGGTGATCGAATGGCCGGGTGATGGCCCTGCCGTGGCCACCAGCCGCCCGGCGACGCCACCGGCCGTGCAGCCGCAGGCGGCCGCTGTGGGGGGCTCAGTCGCGCCCACGCCGGCCGAGAACGCGCAGTCACGCACCGATGCTGCGCGGGCCACGGCCCTGTTGACCGCACAGGTGCAGCAACAGGCCAGCGCCAGCGCCGCCGCACCCGCCACGCCGACCCCCGCACCGACCAGCGCGCCGGCCCAGGTTGCTGCGGCGGGCGTCGCGGCCAGCAGCACGCCTTCATCCTCGCCGGCTGCAATCCTCGCCGGCCAGCGCACCGCTGCGGTGGTGACCACGCCGCCGGCAACGGCCCCCACACCGGCGCCGACGCCGGCCGAGCCGCCGCGTCCGGCCATGCCCAGCGATGCATCGCGCATCCGCATGCAGCCCGGCATGCGCCACCTCGTGGTGGCGATCGATCCCGGTCATGGTGGCCAGGACCCGGGTGCGATCGGCCCGACCGGCAAGCGCGAGAAGGATGTCACCCTGGCGGTGGCGCGTGAGCTGGCCCGCCAGGTCAATGCCACGCCGGGCCTCAAGGCCTACCTGACGCGCGACAGCGACGTGTTCATTCCGCTGCCGATGCGTGCGCAGAAGGCGCGTGCGAACAAGGCGGACATCTTCATTTCGATCCATGCCGATGCGGCTGAAAACCGTTCTGCCACGGGTTCGTCGGTGTACGTTCTGTCGACCAAGGGTGCCTCTTCGCAGCGCGCCCGCTGGCTGGCGGACAAGGAAAACGCGGCCGACCTGGTCGGTGGCGTGCGCCTGCAGCAGACTGAAGGCACCCTGGCCAACGTGCTGCTGGACCTGGCCCAGAGCGGCTACATGAAGGCGTCCGAAGATGCGGCCGGCCACGTGCTGGGCGGCCTGAAGCGGATCGGCAACAACCACAAGCCGAACATCGAGCGCGCCAACTTCGCGGTGCTGCGCACGTCGGACATGCCGGCGATGCTGGTGGAAACGGCGTTCATCTCCAATCCGGATGAAGAGCGCCGCCTGACGGACCCGGCTTACCAGCGCAAGGTCGCGGGCGCCGTGCTGGATGGGGTGCACACCTTCTTCAGCCGCCAACCGCCGCCGGGCACCTTGTATGCCGCCCGCGCGCAGGCCGAGATCGACGCCGCAGCCACCATGGCCGGCGGCAGCAAGTAACCCGCCGAAGGCGGGTTACTGCTTTCTGTAGAGTCGAGCCGCGCTCGACTGGGCCTTGTCGGTAGCCCGTCAGTCGAGCATGGCTCGACTCTACCCTCGGCCGCTCCGTTATCATCCCCGCATGACGTCTGCTACCCATCCGCGCCCGATCCGGCCGTTGCCGGAGATCCTGATCAACCAGATCGCCGCCGGCGAAGTGGTCGAACGACCCGCGTCGGTGGTCAAGGAGCTGGTCGAGAACGCGATCGACGCCGGCGCCAGCCGCGTTGATATCGATCTTGAAGAGGGCGGCGTGCGCCTGATCCGCATCCGCGACAACGGCAGTGGCATCGCGCCCGAGCAGTTGCCCCTGGCGGTGTCGCGCCATGCCACCAGCAAGATCGCCGATCTCGACGACCTCGAATCGGTGGCCACCCTTGGTTTCCGGGGAGAAGCGCTGCCGTCGATCGCATCGGTCAGCCGCTTCACCCTGTGCTCGCGCCGCGCGCACGACGAGCACGGTTCGGCACTGCAGATCGAAGGTGGCAAGATCGGCGAGGTGACCCCGCGCGCGCATGCGCCGGGCACCACGGTGGAAGTGCGCGAGCTCTTCTACAACGTCCCGGCGCGGCGCAAGTTCCTGCGCGCCGAGCGTACCGAACTCGGCCATATCGAAGAGTGGCTGCGTTCGCTGGCGCTGGCGCGACCGGATGTCGAGCTGCGCGTGTCGCACAACGGCAAGGCCTCGCGGCGCTACAAGCCGGGCGATCTGTATTCCGATGCGCGCCTTGCCGAAACGCTGGGCGAGGATTTCGCCAACCAGGCCGTGCGCGTGGACCACAGCGGCGCCGGCCTGCGCCTGCATGGCTGGATTGCGCAGCCGCATTATTCGCGCGCGAGCGCCGACCAGCAGTACCTGTACGTCAACGGTCGCTCAGTGCGTGACCGCAGCGTTGCCCACGCGGTGAAGATGGCCTACGGCGACGTGCTGTATCACGGCCGCCAGCCGGCCTATGTGCTGTTCCTTGAACTGGATCCGACCCGCGTCGACGTCAACGTGCATCCGGCCAAGCACGAGGTGCGCTTCCGCGATTCGCGGCTGGTCCACGATTTCGTCTATCGCACGTTGAAGGATGCGCTGGCCGATACCCGTGCCGGCATGTCGGCGCAGGAAATCGGTGCCGGCCCCGCACATCCGGTGGACGCCGCCGCCGTCCCGATGGCATCGAGCGCCGGCGCGTCGGGGTTCGGGCTGGTGCGTGGGGCTGCGCCCGGCTCGGGAGGTGGTGGTGGCGGATTTTCTGGCTGGCGTCCGCAGCAGCCGCTGGGCCTGCAGGTGGCCGATGCACCGGCGGCCTACGCCGCGTTGTATGCCACGCCGGCCGCTGCCGAACGCGCAGCGGCGTTGCCGCCGATGCCGAGCGAGAACGGGTTGCCGGTGACCAGTGCCGACGCAGGTGTACCGCCGCTGGGCTATGCGATCGCGCAGCTGCATGGCATCTACATCCTGGCCGAGAACGCTGAAGGCCTGATCGTGGTCGACATGCATGCGGCCCACGAACGCATCGGCTACGAGCGCCTGAAGAATGCGCACGATGGCATCGGCCTGCAGTCGCAGCCGTTGCTGGTGCCGATCACGCTGGCGGTGGGCGAGCGCGAGGCCGACACCGCCGAAAGCGAAGCCGACACACTGGCGGCACTCGGCTTCGAGGTGACCCGGGCCGGCCCCGGTTCGCTGCACGTGCGCAGCATTCCGGCACTGCTGGCGCATGCCGAACCGGAAGGACTGCTGCGCGACGTGCTGACCGACCTGCGCGAGCATGGCCAGAGCCGCCGCGTGGCCAGTGCACGCGACGAGCTGCTGTCGACCATGGCCTGCCATGGCGCGGTGCGTGCCAACCGGCGCCTGACCGTGCCGGAAATGAACGCGCTGCTGCGCGACATGGAAATCACCGAACGGTCCGGCCAGTGCAACCATGGCCGACCGACCTGGGCCCGTTTTTCGCTGGCGGAGATCGACCGCTGGTTCCTGCGCGGACGTTGAGGGGAGCATCGATGCGTTATCGGGGAATGGCGGGCCTGCTGGCCGCCGTGGTGTTGGCCGCCTGCAGCCCGGCGACACCGCCGGCGCCGACGGTTGCTGAAGATCCGGCCTACGCGGCCGCGCAGCAGCAGTGGCGGGTAGCGCGCTACCAGGACCTGACCCGGCCCGATGGCTGGACGGCCCTGGTCGGCCTGCACTGGCTGCAGAACAAATCGCACTTCGTCGGCAGCGGCGCGACCAACGGGATCCGCCTAGCGGTTGGACCGGACAAGCTGGGCCTGCTGCGTCGCGACGGGGCGCAGTGGTGGTTCACGCCTGAAGCCGGTGTCGATGTCAGCCACGACGGCCGGCCGGTGCGTGGTCGCATCCGCGTCGACACCGACAAGGACGCGCAGCCGACGCTGCTGGCCTTCGATGGCGGCAAGGGCCAGCTCAGCATCATCCGCCGGGGGCCACGGGACGCGCTGCGGGTCAAGCATGCCGATGCACCTGCGCGGCGTGATTTCGCCGGCCTGCAGTACTGGCCGGGCGGCGCGGACTGGCAGGTGCAGGCGCGCTTCATCGCGCATCCACCGGGCAAGACCTTGCCGATCGTCGACATCACTGGCCTGACCACCGAGATGCCCAATGCCGGTGCGGTGGAGTTCGAACGTGATGGCCGCAGCTGGCGCCTGGAGGCCATCGGTGCGCCCGGGCAGCCACTGTTCCTGATCTTTGCCGACCGCACCAGCGGCCGCGGCAGCTATCCGGCCGGGCGCTATCTGGATACCGATGCCCCCGCTGCAGACGGCACGGTGCGCATCGATTTCAACCATGCCTACAACCCACCGTGCGCGTTCACCGCCTATGCGACCTGCCCGCTGGCGCCGCCGGAAAACCGGTTGGACCTGCGCGTGGAAGCCGGCGAGAAGGCCTACCACCTGCCTGAAGGAGAAGGCTGACCATGCCGATCAAACACCTGTTCCGTACCGCGCTGTTGCTGGCGGCCTGCGCAGTGGCGCCACTGGCCACGGCCCGCGATGCCCAGGCCAGCCCTGCCGCGGCCGCAACCGCAACGGCAGCCAAGCCGCCGGTACCCCTGTTGTGGAAAGTCACCGGCCCAGGCGATGCACGCGTGTACCTGCTGGGATCGTTCCATCTGCTGAAGCCACAGGACTACCCGCTGTCGCCCGATGTCGAGCAGGCGTTCGAAGCCTCGCAGCGGGTGGTGTTCGAACTGTCGCCGGAAGACATGCAATCGCCCCAGCTGGCCAGCCGCATGGTGCAGGCTGCGACCCGCACCGATGGCAGCGAACTGAAGCGTGATCTGGATGCGGCCACCTGGCAGAAACTGCAGGCCTTTGCTGCCCAGAACCAGTTGCCGCTGGCGCAGATGCAGGGCATGAAGCCCTGGTTCGTCGGCCTGAGCATTTCGATCGGGCAGATGCAGAAGCTGGGCCTGGACCCGGCGCTGGGCCTGGACCGCCACTTCATGGAGCGCGCGCAGAAGACCGGCCGCAAGACCGCGGGACTGGAAGATATCGATACCCAGATCGGCATGCTGGACGGGATGACGGTGCAGGAACAGCGGCAGATGCTGGCCGAAGCACTGGACCAGGCCGGCAAGGCCGATGAGCAGGCGCGGCTGCTGCATGATGCATGGCGTCGCGGCGACGAGCGCCTGCTGTGGACCAAGATGGCGGCAGAGATGCGCCAGCAGTATCCGCAGCTGTACCAGCGCATCAACACCGGGCGCAACGATGCCTGGGTGCCGAAGCTGCAGCCGTACCTGCAGGCCGGGCAGGGCGGTACGCTGGTGGTGGTCGGCACGCTGCACCTGCTGGGCAGTGACGGCGTGGTCGAGAAGCTGAGGGCGAAGGGCTACAAGGTCGAGCGCGTGTGCACGGGGTGCAAGGCCAAACGCTGACGCACCGTTGGCGCGATTGCAAACAAGACGGCGCGCCAGGGGCGCGCCGTTTTCGTATCAGCCCTTGCTGCAGCTCAGCGGCGGGTCTTGCCGCTGGTGCCGGCACCGGTGCCGGGTTCGCCGGGCTTGTTGCCGGTTCCCGTTCCGGTGCCGCCCGGGCGCGGGCCACCGAAGCCGCTGCCCATGCTGCGCTGGAATTCCTGCCAAAGCTCCAGGTTGCGCTCGGTCAGCTGGTTCATCATCGCCCACGGGGTCTGGCCCAGCAGGTTGCCCATCTGCTGGCGGAACTGCTGCTGCTGGTCGAGGAAGACCTGCATGCTGCGCTCCAGGTAGTTGCCCATGAAGCCCTGCAGGGAATCGCCGTAGAAGCGGATCAGCTGGCTCAGCAGCTGGGTGGACAGCATCGGTTCGCCGTCCTGTTCCTGGTCGGCGATGATCTGCAGCAGGACCGAACGGGTGAGGTCGTCGCCGCTCTTGGCGTCGCGGACTTCGAAGTCTTCACCGTCCAGGATCAGCTGGCGCACGTCCTCGATGGTGATGTAGCTGGAGATCTCGGTGTCGTAGAGACGGCGGTTCGGATACTTCTTGATGATGCGGGTCGCAGCCATGAAGCGGTACTCGTCACAGTAGACGCGCAGCATGGCGCAGTGCAGCAGCGGTTGCAACCGCCCCAGGCCCCGCCAGGCTTGGCTTTCAGGAGCGATCATGTTGCGCAGCAAGGGTTTGCGTGCTGCGCAGCATGACCATCGGCAGGGGCCGTCAGCGCATGCCGCAGCGGCCCCTGCGCGACTTACCAGCCCATGTGGTGGCCGCCGTTGATGTCCAGGTTGCTGCCGGTGATCCATGAGGCTTCCTCGGCCACCAGGAAGGACACGCCATAGGCGATTTCCTCCGGCTTGCCGAGGCGCCCGGTGGGGATGTCGGCGATGATCTTGGCGCGCACGTCCTCCGGAACCGCCATCACCATGTCAGTGGCGACGTAGCCGGGCGAAATGGTGTTCACGGTGATGCCGAAGCCGGCGTTCTCGCGGGCCAGCGAAATGGTGAAGCCGTGCATGCCGGCCTTGGCCGCGGCGTAGTTGGCCTGGCCGTACTGGCCCTTCAGGCCGTTGATCGAGCTGATCTGGATCACCCGGCCCCAGCCGCGGCGGCGCATGCCTTCGATGACCGGGCGGGTGACGTTGAACACCGAATTGAGGTTGGTGTTGATCACATCGTGCCACTGGTCCGCGCGCATGCGGTGGAACGTCGTGTCGCGGGTGATGCCGGCGTTGTTGACCAGGATCTCCACCGGGCCCAGCTCGGCCTCGACCGCACGCACCAGCGCCTCGGCGCTGCCCGGATCGGAGACATCGCCCGGGAAGATCGACACGTTGTGGCCGCGCTCGGTCATCGCCTGCTGCCATGCGCGGGCCTTGTCCTCGTCGCGGTAATTGGTGGCGACCCGGTGGCCCTGGTCGGCCAGGCGTTGGCAGATGGCGGTACCGATGCCGCCGGTTCCGCCGGTGACCAGTGCGACGCGAGATGTCATGGAATGCTGTCCGGGAATCAGGTGGGGGAAGGGGGATTCTGCAACATCGGCGCGGAAAGTGCGCCGGCCGGCAACAGGATGTCGGTCCGCGGCATTCGAGCCGGGTCGAATGCCCGTTGCGCAGCGTGCAGCAGCGCATCCCGGTCATCGGCGCCGCCCAGTGCGGCAGGGGCCTGGCCCAGCAGCTGCCAGAGCGCGCGCAGTACCGGCACCGGCCGTGTACTGTCCACCGGCAGCGACGCCAGCGACTTGGACAGTTTGTGGCCGGGGGCGTCGAGCAGCAGCGGCAGGTGCCAGTAGCGCGGCACGGCCAGGCCCAGCGCCTGCTGCAGCAGGATCTGCCGCGCGGTGGAATCGAGCAGATCGGCGCCGCGCACCACTTCGGTCACCCTCTGCGCGGCGTCATCGACCACCACCGCCAGCTGGTAGGCCCAGCAGCCGTCGGCACGGCGCAGCACGAAGTCGCCGACTTCGGCATGCACGTCCTGCTGCTGCGGGCCACGCAGGCCATCGTCGAAGTGCACGACGCTGCCCGGTGGCACGCGAAAGCGGACGGCAGGGTCCGGTCGCGGTTGCCGCGCAACGCAGCGGTGATGGATGCCGCCGCTGGCAGCCAGTTCGCTGCGGCTGCAGTGGCAGATGAAGGCCTGGTCGCTGGCCAGCAACACATCCAGCGCGGCCTGGTAGGCCTCGCCTCGCGCGCTCTGCCACAGGACCGGGCCGTCGTGGACCAGGCCGAACGCAGCCAGTGCCTGCAGCTGTGACTGCGCGGCGCCGGGCACGGTACGCGGCGGGTCAACGTCTTCGATGCGCAGCCGCCACAGGCCGCCGTGGTGGCGGGCCAGCAGCCAGCTGCCGAAGGCGGCAAGCAGGGATCCGGGGTGGAGCAGGCCGGTCGGCGAGGGCGCGAAGCGGCCGCAGGGAACAATGGCGGTCATGCAGGCTGAATCGTCGGTCAGGTTGGCGCTTGAATTCAAGCTGAGCGCACCGCAAATTGACGGATATCGACCCCTTCCGAGCCGGATTTTCCCATGTTCACCCGTATTGCCCTGTTCCTGGCGACCAACCTCGCGGTCCTGATCCTGGCCGGCATCGTCATGTCGATCCTGGGCGTGGACGCGCGTTCGATGAGCGGCCTGCTGGTGATGGCCGGCATCTTCGGTTTCGGTGGCTCCTTCATCTCGCTGCTGCTGTCCAAGTGGATGGCCAAGCGCTCCACCGGTGCGGTGGTGATCACCGAGCCGCGCAACCAGACCGAGCGCTGGCTGCTGGCCACGGTCGAGCGCCAGGCCAAGGCCGCCGGCATCGGCATGCCGGAAGTGGCGGTCTATGACGGCCCGGAGATCAACGCCTTCGCCACCGGTGCCAACCGCAACAACGCGCTGGTGGCGGTGTCCACCGGCCTGCTGCACAACATGAGCGAAGACGAGGCTGAAGCGGTGCTGGGCCACGAGATCGCCCACGTCGCCAACGGTGACATGATCACCATGGCGCTGCTGCAGGGCGTGTTGAACACCTTCGTGATCGTGCTGGCCCGCGTGGTCGGCGGCATCATCGACAGCGCGCTGTCGGGCAACCGCGAAGGCGGCGGCCGTGGCTTCGCCTACTACATCATCGTGTTCGTGCTGGAGATGGTGTTCGGCCTGTTCGCCACGATGATCTCGATGTGGTTCTCGCGCCACCGCGAGTTCCGTGCCGATGCGGGGGGTGCCTCGCTGGCGGGCCGCCAGAAGATGATCGCCGCGCTGGAGCGCCTGCAGCTCAACCACGGCCAGAGCACGCTGCCGACCCAGATCGCCGCCTTCGGCATTTCCGGTTCGACGGCCAAGAAGCTGTTCATGAGCCACCCGCCGCTGGAAGAGCGCATCGCCGCGCTGCGGGCGTCGACGGTGGCGTAAGCCTCCGCGCTTCCACGGTAATGCAGGAACGCCTGGCCCCGCGCCGGGCGTTTTTGTATGCGCGCCGATGCATCGGTGGCGCCGGGTACGACCCGGCGAGAGTCATTTCCGCGACCGCGGAGGGGTGTCACTTTCTTTGCTCGTGCAAAGAAAGTAACCAAAGAAACACGCCGCCGGGGCGCGAGCCGATGCTGCGCATCGGTACCCTGTGCTCCTCGGCCCGCCGAGGGACGGTGCGGGAACTCGCTGCGCTCAGACACCCGCACCTCTTCGCCCTCGCCGGACCTGCGGTGCTCAGCTCGCTCAAGGCGGACCCAAGATCAAATGCCACAGCTGCACCCAGTAGACCCACGCCAGGCGTGGATGCTGTTGCCCTTGATCTTGACCTTCCAGTCCGCCTTGAGCGAGCCGAGCATCGCAGGGGAATCAGGGGCGAAGAGGCGCCGGTGTCTGAGCGCAGCGAGTTCGGCGCCGTCCCCTGATTCTCCGAGAAGCGCAGGGAACCGTCGCGTAGCGACGGCTCGCGGCTGGCGGGGCGTTTCTTTGGTTACTTTCTTTGCGCGCAAAGAAAGTGACACCCCTCCGCAGTCGCGGAAACGACTCTCCGTGCGCACAAACGAAAACGGCACCTTCGCAGGTGCCGTCCCCCTGAACCGCTTTACGCGAAACCTCAGAACTTCGCGTCGAACTCGGCGGCGTAGCCGGTGTTCACCAGCACCTTCTGCAGCGACTCGGCCACCTTCAGGTTGCCGGCCACGATCTGGTGGGTCTCCGGGCCACGGTTGTCCATGCGGCCCAGGGTCGCGCCCTTGAAGTCACAGACCTTGCCGCCCGCCTCGCGGACCAGCAGCAGGCCGGCAGCGATGTCCCACGCCTTCACGCCGGCTTCGAAGTAGGCATCGGCACGGCCGCAGGCCACGTAGGCCAGGTCCAGTGCCGCCGAACCGGTGCGGCGGATGTCCTCACCGTGCACCAGCAGGGCGTCGACCGCCTTCAGCTGGGCGCTGGCGCGGCTGCGCTCGCGCGGGGCGAAACCGGTGTGGATCATCGTGCCTTCCAGATCCTTGCGGTCGGCCACGCGGATGCGGCGGTCGTTCAGCACGGCGCCGGCACCACGGCTGGCGGTGAACAGTTCATTGCGCAGCGGGTCGAAGATGACCGCGTCGGTCGGCTCGCCGTTCTCGACCAGCGCGATCGACACGCAGTAGTGCGGCACGCCACGCAGGTAGTTGCTGGTGCCGTCCAGCGGGTCGATGACCCACATCTGGCGGCGCTCGCCCTGCACGCCACCTTCTTCACCGAAGATGCCGTAGTCCGGGTAAGCGCGCTTGAGTTCCTTGACGATGACCTTTTCCGCGTCCGCATCCACTTCACTGGCGTAGTCCATCCGGCCCTTCTGCACCACGTTCAGTGCCTCGAGCTTGTTGATGTTGCGCAACAGGACGTTGCCGGCGAGGCGGGCGGCCTTGACCATGACGGTGACGGCGGGTTTCTGCATGGCGTGGGCTCCCGGAAAGGCAGAAGAGATGGACTGGCGGGGGAAAAGAGCGGGTCCGGCGCAGTGGCCGGCCGCACAGTTTACCATTGGTCATCGTCCAGCTCGACCTTTTCCCTGTTCATGTCCCAGTTTCCCGCCGCCACCCGTCTCCGATTCGTCCTGGTCGGTACCCAGCACCCCGGCAACATGGGGGCCGCCGCCCGTGCCCTGAAGACCATGGGCCTGGCCCGCCTGGTGCTGGTCGCTCCCGAAAAGCCTCTGGACGAGGAGGCCTTCCGCCGCTCGGCCGGGGCCGAAGATGTGCTGGGGGACGCCCCGGTGGTCGCCACCCTGGCCGAGGCCGTGGCCGATTGCCGCCTGGTGCTGGGCTGCACCGCGCGTGCCCGCCGCGTCCAGCTGGAGGAGTACCTGCCGGCCGATGCCGCCGCTCGTGCGGTGGCCAAGGCGGGCGAGGGCGCCGAGGTGGCGCTGGTGTTCGGCCGTGAGCGCACTGGCCTGACCAACGAAGAACTGCAGCTCTGCCATGCAGCGGTGCACATCCCGTCCGATCCGGCGTTCAGCTCGCTCAATCTGGCTGCCGCCGTGCAGGTGCTGGCCTATGAAACACGCATGCAGCTGCTGGGCGCGCAGCCGGCCGTGGACGCCGAGCCCGGTTTCCGCGAACAGGCAGCAAGCCATGAGCAGATGGAGAGCTTTTTCGCCCAGCTTGGCGACACCCTGGACGAGATCGATTTCCACAAGGGCCGCGCGCCGGAATCGGCGATGCGCAAGCTGCGCCGGCTGTTCCTGCGCAGCGAGCCCAGCGAGCAGGAAGTACGCCTGTTGCGTGGCATCCTCGCCGACACCCAGCGGATGGCGCGGCTGGCACAGGCGGGCAACAAGAACAGCTGACGACGTTCTCATTTTTTCGGGTAGTCTGTCCGGATACCCAGGGGGGGATGAAGCCTGTGTCGGGTCTGCGGAGGGCAGTGCAGAGGGGACTGCTGAGCCTGGTCATGATCCTGCTGGCCGGGACGGTGCATGCAGCACCGGACCGGGTGCTGGTGCTGGGCCGGATCAGCGATGATCCCAAGGCCCATTACGAGCAGCTGCAACCGTTGCTGGACTATGTAGTGGCACGCATGCACGACGTCGGCATCAAGGAAGGGCGGATCCTGATGGCACGCGACCCGCAGCAGATGGCCAGCTATCTGCGGCGGGGGCGGGTCGACTGGGTCACGGAAACGTCGGGTACGGCGGTGGCACTGGGCCAGCGCAGTGGCGCGCGGCCGCTGCTGCTGACCGAGCGCAATGGCGTGCGTGAGTACCAGACCGTGTTCTTCGTGCGTCGCGACAGTCCGATCCAGCGGATCCAGGACCTGCGCGGGCATCGCCTGGCGCTGCAGAACACGGCGTCCACCAGTGCCTACCTGGTGCCGGTGATGACGCTGCTGCAGGAGGGGCTGGCGCCGCAGATCCTGGCCGGTGTGTGGGACGTGCCGGGCCGGGACAGCGTGGGGTACGTGTTCGCGCGTAGCGAGTTGAACATCGCCACGTTCGTGCACAAGGGCATGGTCGAAGTGGGGGCGGTGAGCAGCGTGGACTGGAATGACGAGCGACGGATGCCGACAGCATTCCGGCGCGACTTCCGCGAACTGCTGCGCACCGAACCCTACCCACGGGCGGTGGAAATGGTTCGCGCCGACCTTGACCCGCGGGTACGTGACCGGCTGCAGGACGTCCTGCTGCAGGCGGCCAGCGACCCGCAGGCACAGGGGGCGCTGCATCGGTTTTTCGGCACTTCCGGTTTCCACCGCGTCGATGCGCATGCGCAGCAGCGGCTGGATGAATTGAAACAAGGATTGACGCGCGTGCGGATGGAAGTGGAATGAAGTGGCTCGGCTCGGGAATGCAGGCCCGGTTCCTGCTCGCGATGGGCGGGGCGATGGTCGTGGTGGTGGCGATCCTGGCGGTGTTGCTGGGGCGGCAGGCGGCGATGCAGGGCGAGGTGCGCAACCTCAGTGGTGGCGTCATCCATGAACTGTTCGACCGCAGCGTGCGCAGCCGCGGCGAAGCGATGGCGCGCGAGCTGTCCGACGCGCTGGCCAACCCGCTGTACTACCGCGACCTGGACCAGGTCGGTGCGCTGGTGCGCAGCACCGCACGGCAACCGGTCGTGCGCTATGTGCTGGTGTTCGACGAACGCGGCCGGCTGGTGCATGACGGCTCGATCGAGGTGTCCGGCTTCGGCCAGCCGATGACCGACCCGCTGGCCCCCAAGGCCGCGGTGGCGCAGGCGCTGGTGGTGCAGGAATCGCCCAAGGTGCTCGACAACACCATGCCGATCATGGTCGGCAACCAGCGCATCGGCGGGGTCCGCGTCGGCATGGCGCTGGACGAGGTGCAGCAGCGCGAACAGGCCGCCAATGCCACGCTCGGCGAGCGCCTGCAGCAGGTCGGCAGCCGCCACCTGGGCTGGCTGCTGCTGATGCTGGGCCTGTTGGTGGTGATCGGCGTGGTGGTGATCCTGTACGTGCAGCGCACCCTGGTTGCGCCGATCCGGGACCTGGCCGCTGCGGCGCGCCGCATCGAGGCCGGCGACTACCAGGCGCCGCTGGCCGAGAACACCCGCGACGACGAGGTTGGCGAGCTGGTGCGCGGCTTCGCCCGCATGCGCGATGCCATCGCCCGGCATGACCGCGAGGTGCGGCGCATGGCCTATACCGATGCGCTGACCGGGCTGACCAACCGGCTGGCATTCCGGGAAGCACTGGACCATCGCCTGATGGCCGCGCGCGCATCCAATCATCGGCTGGGCCTGCTGTTTGCCGATATCGACGATTTCAAGCGCGTCAACGACACCCTGGGCCATGAGGCCGGTGACGAAGCGCTGTTGCAGTTCGCGCAGCGCATCGGCAGTGCAGTTACCGAGGCCGGTGGCGATGAAGCTCTGCTGGCCCGCTTCGGCGGCGACGAGTTCGTGATCCTGGTCGGTGATGGCGACGTGGCGGCCAACGCACGGCTGCTGGCCGAAGTGCTGGTGCGCGAGCTGGGCAAGCCGCTGGTGGTGCAGGGCCGGGAACTGTTCCTGGGTACTTCGATCGGCGTGACCCTGTTCCCGGACGATGCCGCTGATGCGACAACGCTGCTGAAGAACGGCGACATCGCCATGTACCAGGCCAAGATGGCCGGCAAGAACTGTTACCGCTATTACAGCCGTGCGATGGACCACGCGGTCGAGCGCCGGGTGCACATGGAGCAGGAGCTGCGCGGGGCCTGGGAGCGCGGCGAGCTGCGCCTGGCCTACCAGCCGATCTTCCGCATGCGCGACCGGCGCATGGTCGGCGTGGAAGTGCTGCTGCGCTGGCAGCATCCGACCCTGGGCACGATTCCGCCGTCGGTGTTCATCGAAGTGGCCGAGCAGAGCGGGCTGATCGAGCTCATCGGCCCGAAGGTGCTGCGTGCGGCCTGCATGGAAGCGTCACAGTGGCCACGCGGGGCGGGCGGCGATGATCTGTTCGTGTCGGTGAATGTGTCGCCGCGGCAGCTGCGCGGCGGTGAACTGCCGGCATTGGTCGCGCAGTGCCTGCATGAGTCCGGGCTTCCGGCGTCGCGCCTGCATCTGGAGCTGACCGAAACTGCGGTGATCGGTGACGAGATGGTCGCCGCGCAGCTGCTGGACAAGCTGCACCGCACCGGTGTGAAGGTCTGGCTGGACGATTTCGGCACCGGCTTCTCCGGGCTCAGTCACCTGCGCCAGGTTCCCGTTGATGGCGTGAAGATCGACAAGAGCTTCGTGGCCGACATGCAGCGCGATCCCGACGACCTGGCCCTGACCACGGCGATCATCGCCATGGCCCACGCACTGGGCATCACGGTGGTGGCCGAGGGCATCGAGCAGCAGGCGCAGTTCGAACTGCTGGTGCAGCGCGGCTGCGATCTTGGCCAGGGCTACTGGCTGAGCCACCCGGTGACCGCCACCGAAGTGGTGCGGATGATCGAATCGGGCCTCTGACCCACACAAAAAGGGGACGGAGGGAATTAAGTCGCCTATGCATTTGCGACTTAATCCCCTCCGTCCCCTTTTTGTTACAGCGGGCGCTTGCTCGGGTCGCCGGGCAGTTCGCGCACCAGCTTCGGAATCAGATAGCCGGACAGGCGTGCGGTCAGGCCGGCAATCAGCGCCTTGGCCTGGGCATCGTCCACTTCGAAGTGGGCCACGCCTTCGACCCGGTCCAGCTGGTGCAGGTAGTAGGGCAGCACGCCGGCGGCGAAGCTGCGCTCGCTCAGGTCCTGCAGGGCCTGCACGCTGTCGTTGACCCCGCGCAGCAGTACCGCCTGGTTCAGCAGCTGGGCGCCGACGCCGCGCAGGCGGGCCATCGCCGCGTCCACGCTGGCGTCGAATTCATTGGCGTGATTGGCGTGGACCACGACCGCCAGCGGCCATGGCAGGCTGCCCAGCCAGCACGCCAGTTCATCGTCCACGCGTTCCGGCAGCACGACCGGCAGCCGGGTATGGATGCGCAGGCGGCGGATATGCGGAATCGCGCGCAGGGCGTCGGTCAGCTCGACCAGCTTGTGCGTGGCCAGTGACAACGGGTCACCGCCGGACAGGATCACCTCGTCGATGTCCGGGTCGGCCGCGATGGCGGCTACGGCCTCCTGCCAGCCGCCCTTGGCAGCGTTTTCCGCGCCATAGTCGAAGTGGCGGCGGAAGCAGTAGCGGCAGTTGACCGCGCAGCTGCCGGTGGCGACCAGCAGGGCACGGCCACGATACTTCTGGATCACCCCGGTAGCCTTCTTGGCGGCACCATCGCCCACCGCGTCGAAGCTGAACCCGGGCGCCGGACGCATTTCCTCGTCGATCGGCAGCACCTGGCGCAGCAGCGGGTCGGCCGCATCGCCCACGCGCATGCGGGCTACGAAGCCCTCGGGCACGCGCAATGCGAACTGGGCCATGGCCGCCTCCGAGACACCCAGCGCCGCCGGGTCCAACTGCAGCCGGGCCAGCAGGGCGCGCGGGTCGCGCAGCGCCTGGCGCCAGAGCTGCTGCCAGCGCGCGGGCGCGCCTGGCGACTGGGGCCGGGGGAAGGCGGAAAGCTGCATGGAGAGGGGGCCTGCGGTTATCATGGGGGCAGAAAAACAGTCGCCCACCGGCATCCGGTGGGCTTTCCATTCTAACGGCTCGCCGCACCCGCGGCGTTTCTGCCACTCAGGAGTTTACGCATGGCCAGCTACGGCATGAACGACGTCAAGAACGGGATGAAGATCCTGGTCAACAACCAACCGGCCGTCATCATCGACACCGAATACGTCAAGCCGGGCAAGGGCCAGGCCTTCACCCGCGTTAAGTACCGCCTGATCAAGGACGGGCGTACCCAGGAAGTCACCATGAAGTCGACCGACTCGCTGGATGCAGCCGACGTCGTCGATACCGACATGAACTTCATGTACAGCGACGGCGAGTACTGGCACTTCATGGATCCGGAGTCCTTCGAGCAGGTCCAGGCCACCAAGGCTGGCATGGGCGGCGCCGAGAAGTGGCTGAAGGGCGAAGAGTCCTGCGTGGTCACCCTGTGGAATGGCGAGCCGATCTTCGTTCAGCCGCCGAACTTCGTCGAACTGAAGATCACCGAAACCGATCCGGGCGTCCGTGGCGACACCTCGGGTGGCGGCGGCAAGCCGGCGACCCTGGAAACCGGCGCCGTGGTCCGCGTGCCGCTGTTCGTCAATCAGGACGAAGTGATCCGCGTCGACACCCGTTCGGGCGAATACTCCGCACGCGTCAAATAAGGTTGCGGCCGCAGGCCGACCTTACTGTAGAGCCGAGCCATGCTCGGATACGCGCCAGCGCATTCGCGCTGGCGCTCCCATGATCTGCTTCGGCAGATCATGGGCCCCGCTTCACGGGTCTCCAGACCCCGCCGCTTCGCGGCAGCCCCTGACTCAGGGGCGTGTTCCCCAGAAGTATCTCGCCGCCCCACAGCCAGTGAGCCCGCATGAGCGATAGCCCGCACCTCCCCGAAGCCTGCGACCTGCTCATCGAAGCCGGTCATGTCGTTCCGATCGAGCCGCATGCGGTGGTGCTGGAAGACCATGCCGTCGCCGTGCGTGGCAGCGAGATCGTGGCCATCCTGCCGCGTGCCGAGGCGCGCGCACGCTTCCGTGCCGCGCAGGTGGTCAGCCGCCCCGAGTCGGCGCTGATGCCGGGCCTGGTCAACGCGCATACGCACAACCCGATGACCCTGCTGCGCGGCGTCGCCGACGACCTGCCGCTGATGACCTGGCTGCAGCAGCACATCTGGCCGGTGGAAGCGGCGGTGATCGGTCCTGAGTTCGTCGCCGACGGCACCACCCTGGCCATCGCCGAGATGCTGCGCGGCGGCACCACCTGTGCCAACGAGAACTACTTCTTCGGCGACGTGCAGGCCGCGGTCTACAAGAAGCACGGTTTCCGCGCGCTGGTTGGCGCGGTCATCATCGATTTCCCCACCGCCTGGGCCAGGACCGATGACGAATACTTCGCCAAGGCCGGTGAACTGCACGACCAGTGGCGCACCGATCCGCTGATCGGCACCGCGTTCGCGCCGCATGCGCCGTACACGGTCAACGATGCCAACTTCGAGCGGGTGCGGATGCTGTCCGACCAGCTCGACATGCAGGTGCACCTGCACACCCACGAGACCGCGCAGGAGATCAACGATTCGATCAAGCTGCACGGCCAGCGCCCGCTGGCGCGGCTGGATCGGCTCGGCCTGGTCAACGACCGCCTGATCGCGGTGCACATGACCCAGCTGACCGATGCGGAAATCCACCTGTGCGCCGAACGCGGCGTCAGCGTGGTGCACTGCCCGGAATCGAACCTGAAGCTGGCCTCCGGTTTCTGCCCCGCCTGCGCCCTGCAGCGTGCCGGAGTGAACCTGGCGATCGGCACCGACGGCTGCGCCAGCAACAACGACCTGGACATGTTCAGCGAGAACCGTACCGCAGCGATCCTGGCCAAGGCCGTGGCCGATGATGCCACCGCGCTCGACGCGGCGACCACGCTGCGCGCGTCCACGCTGGGCGGCGCACGCGCGCTGGGCTTCGGTGACCGCATCGGTTCGATCGAAGTCGGCAAGCAGGCCGACCTGGTCTGCGTCGACCTGTCGGCGCTGGAAACCCAGCCGCTGCACAACGTGCTGTCGCAGCTGGTGTATGCCACCGGCCGCCAGCAGGTCAGCGACGTCTGGATCGCCGGCAAGCCGAAGCTGGTGCAGCGCGAGCTGGTCGGCATGGACCTGCCGGGCATCATCGCCAACGCGCGCCAGTGGCGCGAGCGCATCCGTCATATCCGCGCCTGATCCCTGGCGCCGCAAGGACCCCTCATGACTGCCCCTCACGCTTCCTCCAATTTCGATCAGGCCGAGCTGGACAAGTTCGCCGCGCTGGCCAACCGCTGGTGGGACGCTGACGGCCCGCAGAAGCCGCTGCATGCGCTGAACCCGGTGCGCCTGAAGTACGTGGCCGACCGCGTGCCGTTGCGTGGCGCGCGCGTGCTCGACATCGGCTGCGGTGGCGGGCTGCTGAGCGAAGCGCTGGCGCAGGCCGGTGCCGACGTCACCGCCATCGACCTGGCCCCGGAGCTGGTCAAGGTCGCGCGCCTGCATGCGCTGGAAAGCGGCGCCAAGGTCGACTACCGCGTGCAGGCCGCCGAGGATCTGGCCGCCGAGCAGCCGGGCAGTTTCGATGTGGTCACCTGCATGGAAATGCTTGAGCACGTGCCGGACCCGGGCGCGATCATCGACGCCTGCAAGCGCCTGCTGAAGCCGGGCGGCCACCTGTTCCTGTCGACCATCAACCGCACCGCGGCCGCCTTCGCGGTGGCGATTGTCGGCGCCGAGTACGTGGCGCGGCTGCTGCCCAGGGGCACCCACCACTACCAGGAATTCATCAAGCCGGCCGAACTGGCGCGCTGGCTGCGCGAAGCCGACCTGCAGCTGGTGGATGTCAGCGGCATGGCCTACGAGCCGTGGCGCAACCATGCCCGCCTGAGCAGCCGCACCGACATCAACTACCTGGCCTACGCGGTCAAGCCGGCATGACCTCCGCCCGCTTCCCGCGTGCGGTGCTGTTCGACCTGGATGGCACGTTGCTGGACAGCGCGCCGGACTTCGTCGCCACCTGCAATGCGATGCTGGCCGAGCGGGGCCGGGCAGCGATCGATCCGGCGCAGCTGCGGCCGGTGGTCTCCAAGGGCTCGCGCGCGATGGTTGGCGCCGCTTTCCCGGACCTGGATGCCGTTGCGCGCGATGCACTGATCCCGGAATTCCTGCAGCGCTACGAAGCGCTGATCGGCCAGCACGCAGTGCTGTTCGACGGCGTGGCCGGCATGCTCGCCGCGCTGGATGAGGCCGGTACGGTGTGGGGCATCGTCACCAACAAGCCGGAGTACCTGGCGCGCCTGATCTTGCCGCAGCACGGCTGGCAGCAGCGCTGCGCGGTGCTGGTCGGCGGTGACAGCCTGGCCGAGCGCAAGCCGCACCCGCTGCCGCTGCTGCACGCCGCGCGAGCCGTCGGAATGGCCGCCGAAGACTGCGTGTACGTGGGCGATGACGAGCGCGACATCATCGCCGCGCGAGCCGCCGCGATGCCGTCGGTCGCGGCGCTGTGGGGCTACCGCCTGCACAGCGACGATCCGCTGGCCTGGCAGGCCGACGTGCTGGTCGAGAACGCCGAACTTCTGCAACTGGCCAGTCTCTGGCCGACCCGGCCGGCAGCCCCGGCCCAGCCGTAAGGAATCCCGTAGTGAGCAGTACCGCGCTGGACAGTTTCCTCGACAAGTGGCGCAGCCGTTGGCCGGAATGGTCGGTGGCCGCCCCGTTCGTGGCCGAACCGCAACGCGAGCTCGCAGTGGCGTGGTTTGCGCTGCTGCAGGAGTTCGACGACATGCTCAATACCAGCGGCGATCCGCTGCCGGCCGATGCCAAGCTGGCGTGGTGGGGCGAGGAACTGCGCAGCTGGGCAGGGCATCGTTCGCGCCATCCACTGGGCCGTCTGCTGGAGCCGGTGCGTGCGCCGTGGGTGCAATTGGCCGAAGCGCTGCCGGACCTCGTTGAAGCGCGTACCGTTGCGCTGGATGCAGCCGGTGCCGAGCGTGCGCTGGCCAATTACGCCGAGGCCGTGGCCGCAGTGGAAGCGGCCTTGTTTGCCGACAAGCCGCGCACCGGCGCCGGTCGTGCGGTGCAGCTGCAGACCCTGGCCCAGCGCCTGCAGGACGCCGGCGTGGCCGGTGTGCCGCGCAGCCTGTTGGACGGTGATGCCAGCACTGCCGCGCAGCGCTGGGCGCAGCACCTGTTGAAGGGGTGGGGTACCCGCGTGCCCGGCCCGCGCCCGCGGCGCGTGTGGTCGAGCCTGGCGCGCGCCCGCGTTGCCGCGCAGGCCGCAGGCAAGCCGATCGAAGCCACCCCGGTGCGCACGTTGCTGCGCGTGTGGTGGGCCGCGCGCGGCTGATCCAACTGCCTGGTAGTGCCGGCCGCTGGCCGGCAGCTCGGGCACTGCAGAATTCGTGCGGTTGCCGGCCAGCGGCCGGCACTACCGTTATTTGCGCTCCAGCACCAGCAACGGGTCGATGCGGGTGTCGAACCAGTTCATGCCCCAGTGCAGGTGCGGGCCGGTGGCACGGCCGGTGGCGCCGACGGCAGCGATCACCTGGCCCTGCTCCACACGATCGCCAACTTTTACGTCGATGCGCGACAGATGCAGGAAGTTGGAACTGACCCCGAAGCCGTGGTCGAGCAGCAGCGTGCCACCGGTCAGGTACAGGTCCGGGCCAGCGAAGGTCACGATGCCGGCCGCCGGCGCCTTCACCGGGGTGCCGGTCGGCACCGCGATGTCCATGCCGGAGTGACCGGCTCCCGACTGCCCGTTGTAGACGCGCGCATTGCCGAAGCGGCCGCTGATGCGGCCCTGTACCGGCCAGATGAAGGTCTGGGTGAAGTCGGTGCGGTCGTCATCGCGGGCACGTGCGGCGGTCACCTGCGCCTGTTCGCGCTTGATCCGCTCGGCAATCGCCGCCGGCGGATTGACCGTCTTCGGTGGCACCCCATTGACCCGCTCGGTGGGCCAGTCGCGCGGCGTTACCGCAATGGTCGCCGTCTCGCTGCCACCATCGGGGCGTTGCACCTGTACCCGCAGCGGACCCTTTTCGTCGCGGCCGATGCCGAACACCACGCTGCCGTAGCCGCTCACCCGCAGCTGGCGGCCGGCGTACTGCACGCGACTGCCGGCGGGCACCTTGCCGATCACCAGCGCGCCCTGCGACGCACTGGCCGGGAACACCACGCGGCTGTCGATCAGGCTGCCGATGCCGTCCTGCGCCTGCGCCGGGGAAGAGGAAAACAGGGGCGCGGCCAGCAGCAGCGCCCCGATCATCAGTGCCGAACGCATCAGCGGTCGTAGGTCATGCGCTGGCCGGCGGGTTCACCCACCAGCTTGCTGCCGTCCCACACCAGCTGGCCGTTGACCCAGGTGGACGCCACGCGGGAACGGAAGGTGGTGCCTTCAAACGGCGACCAGCCGCACTTGGACAGCACGTCCTCGCGCTTGACGGTGAACGGCACGTCCTCCACCAGCACCAGGTCGGCAAAATAGCCTTCGCGCAGGAAGCCGCGTTCTTCCACGTCGAACAGCTGCGCCGGCGCATGTGCGAATTTCTGCACCACCTGCTCGCGGGTCAGCTTGCCTTCGTGCACCCGCTCCAGCGCGGCCACCAGCGCGTACTGCACCAGCGGCAGGCCCGACGGCGCCTGCGCGTAGGGCTTCTGCTTCTCCTCCCAGGTGTGCGGCGCGTGGTCGGTGGCCAGCACGTCCAGCACGTCATCGGCCAGCGCAGCGGTGATTGCCTCGCGGTCGGACACTTCCTTGATCGCCGGATTGCACTTGATCAGGTTGCCCTTGGTCGCGTAGTCCGGGCGCGCGAAGTGCAGGAAGTGCACGCAGGTTTCGGCGGTGATCTGCTTGCGGCTGCCATCGGCGCGGATCAGCGGGCCCTTCTCGAACAGCGCCAGCTCGTCGGCGGTGGAGATGTGCAGTACGTGCAGGCGGGTGCCGTGCTTGCGTGCCAGCGACATCGCCAGGCGGGTCGACTTGATGCAGGCTTCGCGCGAACGGATGTCCGGGTGCATGTCCGGGGTCAGCGCATCGCCGTACTTTTCCTGGAAGGCCTTGAGGTTGGCATCGATCATCGGCGTGTCTTCGCAGTGCGTGATGATCGGGGTCGGGCATTCGCGGAAGATCGCGTCCAGCGTTTCCGGGTTGTCGACCAGCATGTTGCCGGTCGAAGCACCCATGAACACCTTCACGCCCGGGGCTTTCTTCGGGTCCAGCGCACGGATCGCGTCCAGGTTGTCATTGCTGGCGCCGTGGTAGAAGCCGTAGTTGGCCCAGGCGCGGCCGCGCGCGAGCTCGTACTTGGCTTCCAGGATGGTTGAATCCAGCGTCGGCGGGTTGGTGTTGGGCATGTCCATGAAGCTGGTCAGGCCACCGGCCACGGCGGCCGCCGATTCGCTGGCGATGTCGCCCTTGTGGGTCAGGCCCGGTTCGCGGAAGTGCACCTGGTCATCGATCATGCCGGGCAGCAGCCAGCGCCCGGCCGCGTCCACCACCTGCTCGCCGTTGCGCGGCGCCAGCCCGGCGCCGATCTGCGCAATGCGGCCGTTCTCGATGCGCAGGTCGCCGTCGAAGGTGCGGCCTTCGTTGACCATCCGGGCGTTGGTGATGAGGGTGGAGGACATGTCAGTGTTTTCCTGTGCAACGGCAAGAGGGGGCGTGGGTGGATTCGGGCACCGGATCGAAGCCGCCGGGGTGGAACGGATGGCAACGGCCCAGCCTGCGCGCAGCCAGCCAGCTGCCGCGCAGCGGCCCGTGCCGGGAGATGGCATCCATCGCGTATTCAGAACAGCTCGGCACGAAACGGCAGCGCGGCCCCAGCAGGGGGCTGATGAAGCGCTTGTAGAAGCGCAGCAGGGCAATGAGCAGGCGCGAGATCACCTAGTCATCTTATGCCAGTTGGCATGAAGGCCGCATTTGTGCAGGATGGGCCGTTGGTCGCATGTCGCCGATGGCCTGCGACCGGTACCAGCACCGTCGGGTGCTGGCCAGGTTCCGTACCGCGCAAGGCGGTCCGTGTTCGTCGGACCGCCCATTGGGCGCCTTGGCTCCAGGACTGAATGGAGCAGGGTGCCGAGGTTGCTGCTGCGGGTCGGGTAGGCTATAAAGGCCCGCTTTCCCGGGCCCCGGGGAATCCAAGGAAGAGCGTTTCGTGGCTGCTAAAAAAACTGCAAAGAAGGCCGCAACGGCCGCCAAGAAAACCGCCAAGCCTGTTGTGAAGAAGTTGGCGGCAAAGCCCGTTGCCAAGAAGCCGGCCAGCAAGCCGGCGACCAAGGCAGCGTCCTCGCAACCGGCGGCCAGGAAGGCCACCGCAAAGAAAACGCCGGTCAAGGCAACCAAGCCGGTGGCGAAGAAGGCCGCTGCGCCCGCCAAGGCCAAGCCAGCCGCTGCCAGCAAGAAGGCGCCGGTGAAGAAGACTGTCAGCAAGGCTGCGCCGGTGAAGAAAGCCGCCGCCAAGCCGGTGGCCAAGAAGGCCGCCGCCAAGCCAGCGCCGAAGGCGGTGGTGAAGAAGGCTGCAGCCAAGCCGGTCGCCAAGCCCGTAGCAAAGAAGGTCGCTGCGGCTAAACCGGCCGCCACGCCTGCCGCTGTAAAGAAGGTTGCCAAGAACGTTGCCGCGCCGGCCGCAAAGCCGACCCCGGCGCCAGTAGTGAAGTCCGCACCGAAGCCTGCTGCCAAGCCGGCTCCGGCCAAGCCTGTCCCGGCCAAGACCGTGGCAGTGGCGGCAGCCCAACCGGCCTCAACGCCGGCCCCGGCCGCCGCTCCTGTCGCTTCGAAGGCCCCGCAATCCAAGAATCCCGTGCCCGTTTCGAAATCGCCTGCCAAAACCGCCGTGAAATCCGATTCCGCCCCGAAGACCGTGTCGCGCCCTGTCGGCAAGGTTGCCGTGGCCGTCGCCGCCCGCTCGGCAGCACCGGCCCCGCGCAGCAAGTACAAGGTGGTCGAGTACAAGACCGACGAGGCCACTGGCCGCCCGATCCTGCCGGCTGGCTACAAGCCGTCCTCGGAAGAGGAATACATGAGCCCGCTGCAGCAGGAGTATTTCCGCCAGCGCCTGCAGAACTGGCGCGCGGACCTGGTGGAAGAGTCCAAGCAGACCATCGAGAACCTGCGCGAGGAAGTGCGTGACATCGGCGACGAAGCCGAGCGTGCGACCCGCGAGACCGAGAACTCGCTGGAACTGCGTACCCGCGACCGCTACCGCAAGCTGATCGGCAAGATCGACAGCACCCTGAAGCGCCTGGAAGCGGGCGACTACGGTTACTGCGTCGACACCGGCGAGGAAATCGGCCTGGAGCGCCTGGAGGCGCGCCTGACCGCCGAACGCACCATCGACGCCCAGGAGCGTTGGGAGCACCTGCAGAAGCAGCAGGGCGACTGATTCCAGTTCGTTGTCTGGTCATGCGAAAAACCCGGCCTCGGCCGGGTTTTTTGTTGGGGGATCGTTGGTGCGCGATCGTGGCTGGCACGGGCAGTTGTGGCCGTTGACTTGGGTCCGCCTTGTAGCGAGCCGAGCACCGCAGGGGAATCGGGGGCGAAGAGGCGCCGCTGTTTGAGCGCAGCGAGTTCGGCGCCGTCCCCTGATTCACCGAGGAGCGCAGGGCACCGGTGCGCAGCACCGGCTCGCGGATGGCGGCGCGTTTCTTTGGTTACTTTCTTTGCGCGCGCGAAGAAAGTGACAAACCCATTCATCGAGGGAAAGTGACGTGGCCAGTCAAACGCCCGGCGCCGCCGAACGCGCTCTCCGCGGGGTCACTGCAGATCACGCAAATTCAGTTTCCGCAGCGTCGGGTTCTTCCAGGCGGTGATCCCGGCCACGCTCAGCACCGCAAACCCACCCAGCACCACTGCAGGCACCAGCCCCAGCAGACGGGCCATCGTGCCGGCATAGAACGCGCCCAGCTCGTTGGACGAACTGATGAAGATGCCGTTGATCGACGACACCCGTCCGCGCATTTCTTCCGGCGTGGCCAACTGCAGGATGGTCGAGCGGATCACCACCGAGACGCCATCGAACGCGCCGTAGAACAGCAGGATCAGCGCCGACAGCCAGAAGTGCTGCGACAACCCGAAGCTGATCACGCACAGGCCGAAGCCGGCGACCGCAAACAGCAGCACGCGGCCGGCATTGCGGTGCAGCGGGTGGCGCGCCAGCCACAGGCCCACGCACACCGAGCCCAGCGCCGGCATCGCGCGCAGGATGCCGAGGCCTTCCGGGCCGTGGTGCAGGATCTCGTGCAGGAATGCCGGCAGCATCGCCACCACGCCGCCCAGCAGCACCGAGAACATGTCCAGCGCCATCGCGCCGACCATGATCCGGTTGCCGACCACGAAGCGCGCGCCTTCAGCGATGCTCTTGAAGATCGGGGCGGCCGGACCGGTATGCACCGGTTCTTCCACCTTCAGCGTGGCCAGGCAGGCCATGGCCACCAGCGCGAAAGCGGTGGCCACTGCGTAGGACAGGCCCTTGCCACCGACGCCGACCAGCACGCCACCCAGTGCCGGGCCGGCGATCATGCCGGCCTGGAACACCACCGCGCCCAGGCCGGCGCCACGGGCAAACTGGTCACGGGCCAGCACGCGGGCGAACAAGGCGTTGTAGATCGGCGACAGGAAGGCGCGGACCATGCCGGTCAGCGCGATGGCCGCATAGATCGGCCACACGCCGTCAATCGGCAGCCAGCCCATGGCAACGCTGGTCAATACCAGTGCAGTGGCGATCAGCCCGCAACAGGCGACCATGCCCAGCCGACGGCGCGGCAGGTGATCCACCAGGTAACCGGCGAACGGAGCCACGCAGAAGAACGGCACGACCTCGGCCAGGCCGATCAGGCCCAGCGAGAACGGATTGCGGGTGACTTCGTAGATGTGCCAGCCGACGGTGACCGCGACCACCTGGTAGGACAGCATCGCGAAGATGCGGTAGGCCAGCAGCCTGGCGAAACCGGGGCGGGACAGCAGGCCCAGTGCACTGTCTTCGGCTGTGGCGGGTTCGCTCACGACGGGTCGCGCTGCAGCTGCGCCTGCGCCGTCTCACGGATGAAGGCCAGCATCGCCGCCACACCATTGCTGCGGGTGGGCGAGAGGTGGCGGGCCAGGCCGATGTCCTGGATGTAGCTCGGTTCGGTGGCCAGAATCTCCTGCGCCGAGCGCCCGGAGTACACGCGCAGGGCCAGGAAGATCAGGCCGGAGACAATCGCCGAATCGCTGATGGCATGGAAGCGCAGCGACTGCGCGTTGCCTTCGGGCACGATCCAGACCATCGACTGGCAGCCGAGCAGGCGATGCTCTTCGGTCTTCCATTCTTCCGGGAAGGGCGGCAGCTTGCGGCCGAGGTCGATCAGGTACTGGTAGCGCTCGGACCAGTCGCCGAAGAAGCCGAATTCCTCGGCGATGGCGGCCTGGGCCTCGGCGGCGGTGGGTTCAAGCGGGAACGGGGAGTCGGTCACAACAGTCTCTACGGTGGGGCGTGGCCGGCGGACCGGCCACGGGGCAAGGCAGGTCAGCTGCGCTTGCGCGACCAGCGAACGCCCTGCGGGGTGTCATCCAGCACGATACCTTCGGCGGCCAGCTGGTCGCGGATGGCGTCGGCACGGGCGAAGTCGCGTGCCTTCTTGGCCGCGGCGCGCTCGTCGATCAGGCCCTGGACGCGGGCATCGTCGTCCTCGTCGCCCGCTGCGGTGCCGAACCACTGCGCCGGGTCGGCCTGCAGCAGGCCCAGCACCAGGCCCGCACCGAGCAGCTCGCCCTTCAGGCGCGCCTGTTCGGCCGGGTCGGTGGCACGACGCGCGTCGGCGGCGATGCGGGCCACTTCGGCCAGCGCCTGGGGTGTGTTGAGATCGTCGTCCAGGGTCGCTTCGACGCTGGCGGGGATCACTGCCGTGGCCTCGATCGACGCCAGTTCGCGCAGGGTGCCGTACAGGCGGTCCAGGGTGCGCACCGATTGTTCGATCAGCGCATCAGACCAGTCCAGTGGCTGCCGGTAGTGGGCCGACAGCAGGGCCAGGCGCAGCGCTTCCGGCGGATGCTGGCGCACCAGGTCGTGCACGCGCTCGATGTTGCCCAGCGACTTGCTCATCTTGGCGCCGCCGAAGTTGAGCATGCCGTTGTGCAGCCAGAAGCGGGCGAAGATCTTGCCGCCGTGGGCGCATTCGCTCTGCGCAAGCTCGTTCTCGTGGTGCGGGAACTGCAGGTCGACGCCGCCGGCATGGATGTCGATGGTCTCACCCAGGTGAGCCGCCGCCATCGCCGAGCACTCGATGTGCCAGCCCGGGCGGCCACGGCCCCAGGGCGATTCCCAGCCGGGCAGGTCGTCGCTGGACGGCTTCCACAGCACGAAATCACCCGGGTCGCGCTTGTACGGGGCCACGTCGACGCGGGCGCCGGCCAGCATTTCGTCGGGGTCGCGGCGCGAGAGCTTGCCGTAGCCGTCGAAGCTGGCCACCGCGAACAGCACGTGACCCTCGGCGGCGTAGGCATGACCATTGCCGATCAGCTGCTCGATCATGGTGATGATCTGCGGAATGTGCGCGGTCACCTCCGGCTCGATGTCCGGCGGCACCACGCCCAGCGCGGCCATGTCTTCACGGTAGGCGGCGGCGAACTTGCCGGTGATGGTGCTGATCGGCACGCCCTGCTCGCGCGCGGCGGTGTTGATCTTGTCGTCCACGTCGGTGATGTTGCGGGCGTAGCGCAGCGCGCCGAAACGGCGCCGCAGCAGATCGGCCAGCACCCCGAACACCACCGGGCCACGGGCGTTGCCGATGTGCACGTAGTTGTAGACCGTGGGGCCGCACACATACAGGGTCGGACAGGCCGGGTCGAGCGGAGTGAACGGTTCGAGCTGGCGAGTCAGGTTGTTGTGCAGGCGCAGGGTCATGGGGCTGTGGCTGGGGGACAAGCCTGTGATTTTAGAACGTGTCGGCCCCCTTTGGGGGCACTGGCTGCCACCGGTGGACGCCGGGTCCGTCCAGGGTGGGGTGGGCAGGAGCGGCGTGGACGGGTAATGTTCAGCCCCTTGCGCTCGCCACTGCCTACACTATTGCCGTGTCCTTGCTCCCGTCGCCAATGAAATCCACCGCGTTGCTGACCCTGGCCTGCCTGTCGGCGCTGCCCGCCGTGGTGCTGGCCCAGGAGGCCGAGCCCCGCAACCGGGTGGTGATCGTGGAGAACGTGAAGTTCGACTACGCCCAGGTGCTGAACGTCGAGCCGGTGTTCCAGACCCTGCGCGCGACCCGTACCGAGGAGCACTGCGAGCCGGTGTCGACCCGGACCCTGGCCCCGGTGAACGTGACCGGCGAGGAGCCGGTCGAGGACAAGGGCCGGATCAGCCGCTTCTGGGATTCGGTGCGCTCGATGTTCAAGCGCAGCGACGAGGAGGCCGTTGAGGAGGTCGGAACCGAGTCGCCGGCCCCGGCGCCGGCCAACAACGGCCCCATGCTGACCCGCGACTGCCGCATCGTGCCGGTGGGGCGTGAATTCCGCCGGCCCATCGCCTACGACGTGGATTACGTCTACAAGGGCACCAAGTACCGCTCGCGGCTGCCGGAAGACCCCGGCAACCGGCTCAAGATCCGGGTGTCGATCACGCCCTGGGTCGGCCCCGAGCAGGGTTCGGCCGGCAATCCCTGATTCTGCGCCCCCAACCCCTTGCGCCGGCCCCGGCCGCATGCAAAGATGGTTGACCATGAAGCTCACCGACTTCCAGCACGACAGCAGCGCAGCCCGACAGGCGTCTGGCATGACCTCGCGTGCGCGTCGACCGGAACCCCACATTCTCGCTGGGTAACCGGAGCTTTTTGCTGTTCGTCCGAAAAAAACCCAGCCCGCCGGCTGGGTTTTTTCGTTTTCGCGCTTCAAGAATGCATGTCCTGAAAGCTGCAACTGCAACCTTTTCGTTTCACCTTTGCTTCCTGTTTCCCTTCCACCGCGTCGAACCCGGCGCCGCCTCGCAAGGAAAGATGATGTCCCCCAAGCACTTCCTGAACACCCAGGACTGGAGCCGCAGCGATCTCGACGCGCTGCTCACCCAGGCCGCGCTGTTCAAGCGCAACAAGCTCGGCGACCAGCTCAAGGGCAAGTCGATCGCGCTGGTGTTCTTCAACCCGTCCATGCGCACCCGCACCAGCTTCGAGCTCGGCGCATTCCAGCTCGGCGCCCACGCGGTGGTGCTGCAGCCGGGCAAGGACGCGTGGCCGATCGAGTTCAACCTCGGCACGGTGATGGACGGCGACACCGAAGAGCACATCGCTGAAGTGGCCAAGGTGCTGGGCCGCTACTGCGACATCATCGCCGTGCGCGCGTTTCCCAAGTTCATCGACTGGGCCTACGACCGCCAGGACATCGTCCTCAACAGCTTCGCCAGGTACTCGCCGGTGCCGGTCATCAACATGGAGACCATCACCCACCCGTGCCAGGAGCTGGCCCACATCATGGCCCTGCAGGAGCACTTCGGCACCCAGGACCTGCGTGGCAAGAAGTACGTGCTGACCTGGACCTACCACCCCAAGCCGCTGAACACCGCCGTGGCCAATTCGGCGCTGACCATCGCCACCCGCATGGGCATGGACGTGACCCTGCTGTGCCCGACCGCCGACTACATCCTCGACGACCGCTACATGGGCTGGGCCGAGCAGAACGTGGCCGAGAGCGGCGGTTCGCTGAAGATCAGCCATGACATCGACAGCGCCTATGCCGGCGCCGACGTGGTCTACGCCAAGAGCTGGGGCGCGCTGCCGTTCTTCGGCAACTGGGAACCGGAAAAGCCGATCCGCGATCAGTTCAAGCACTTCATCGTCGACGAACGCAAGATGGCGCTGACCAACAACGGTGTGTTCAGCCACTGCCTCCCGCTGCGCCGCAACGTGAAAGCCACCGATGCGGTGATGGATTCGCCGCAGTGCATCGCCATCAACGAAGCCGAGAACCGCCTGCACGTGCAGAAGGCGATCATGGCCGCGGTTGCCGGGCGCTGATTTTCTTGATCGAGCATCAGTCGAGCATGGCTCGACTCTACATAACCTGATTGGACCTGACCCCCATGAGCAACAAAGACGTCGTTCTCGCCTTCTCCGGCGGCCTGGATACCAGCTTCTGCGTGCCCTACCTGCAGGAGCGCGGCTACAACGTGCACACCGTGTTCGCCGACACCGGCGGCGTGGATGATGAGGAGCGCGATTTCATCGAGAAGCGTGCCGCCGAGCTGGGCGTGACCAGCCATGTCACCGTCAATGGTGGCCCGGCCATCTGGGAAGGCTTCGTCAAGCCGTTCGTGTGGGCCGGCGAAGGCTACCAGGGCCAGTACCCGCTGCTGGTCTCGGACCGCTACCTGATCGTCGATGCCGCGCTGAAGCGTGCTGCCGAGCTGGGTACCAACATCATCGCCCACGGCTGCACGGGCATGGGCAACGACCAGGTCCGCTTCGACCTGGCCGTGAAGGCACTGGGCGACTACCAGATCATCGCGCCGATCCGCGAGATCCAGAAGGAACACACCCAGACCCGCGCCTACGAGCAGAAGTACCTGGAAGCGCGTGGCTTCGGCGTGCGCGCCAAGCAGCAGGCCTACACCATCAACGAGAACCTGCTGGGCGTGACCATGTCCGGCGGCGAGATCGACCGTTGGGAAGCCCCGGGCGAGGGCGCCCGTGGCTGGTGCGCACCGCGTAGCGAGTGGCCGGAGCAGGCGCTGACCGTCACCCTGAAGTTCGTTGAAGGCGAAGCGGTTGAACTGAACGGCAAGGCGCTGCCGGGCGACCAGATCCTGGCCCAGCTCAACAAGCTGTTCGCCCCGTACGGCGTCGGTCGCGGCGTCTACACCGGCGACACCGTGATCGGCCTGAAGGGTCGCATCGTGTTCGAGGCCCCGGGCCTGGTCTCGCTGCTGGCCGCGCACCGCGCGCTGGAAGATGCGGTGCTGACCAAGCAGCAGAACCGCTTCAAGCCGGACGTGGCACGCAAGTGGGTGGAGCTGGTGTACGAAGGCTTCTACCACGACCCGCTGAAGACCGACATCGAAGCGTTCCTGAAGTCCTCGCAGGCCAAGGTCAACGGCGAAGTGGTGCTGGAAACCCGCGGTGGCCGCGTCGACGCGGTGGCGGTGAAGTCGCCGCACCTGCTCAACACCAAGGGTGCCACCTACGCGCAGTCGGCCGACTGGGGCGTGGAGGAGGCAGAAGGCTTCATCAAGCTGTTCGGCATGAGTTCGACGCTTTACGCGCAAGTCAACCGCGGTTGACCTGTGACGGGGGCGCCGGCCGCCGGCCGGCGCTTCGCAGCGTCAATGGAGGGTAGTGCCGGCCGCTGGCCGGCTCGTGGCACGGCTGGATCATTGCGCAGCCGGCCAGCGACCGGCACTACCGATTTCGAACCCTACGGATATTCAGACACATGCTTGAACAGACGCTCGATCACCTGCAGGCGCTGGTGTCCTTCGACACCCGCAACCCGCCGCGTGCGATCACCACCGGTGGCATCTTCGATTACCTGCGCGCGAACCTGCCCGGCTTCAACGTCGAGGTGATCGACCATGGCGCCGGTGCGGTCAGCCTGTACGCCGTGCGTGGGACGCCGAAGTACCTGTTCAACGTGCACCTGGATACCGTGCCGGACTCGCCGCACTGGAGTGCCGATCCGCATGTGATGCGCCGCCTGGACGACCGCGTGGTCGGCCTGGGCGTGTGTGACATCAAGGGCGCCGCCGCTGCGCTGGTGGCGGCGGCCAATGCCAGCGATGGCGATGCCGCGTTCCTGTTCTCCAGCGACGAGGAAGCCAACGACCCGCGCTGCATCGCTGCATTCCTGGCGCGTGGCCTGCCGTATGAAGCCGTACTCGTGGCCGAACCGACCATGAGCGAAGCGGTGCTGGCGCACCGTGGCATCAGTTCGGTGCTGATGCAGTTCGCCGGCCGTGCCGGCCATGCGTCGGGCAAGCAGGATGCGGCTGCCAGCGCATTGCACCAGGCCATGCGCTGGGGCAATCGCGCGCTGGATCATGTGGAATCGCTGGCCTCGGCCCGCTTCGGTGGGCTGACCGGTCTGCGCTTCAACATCGGTCGCGTCGAAGGCGGTATCAAGGCCAACATGATCGCACCGGCTGCTGAGGTGCGCTTCGGGTTCCGCCCGCTGCCGTCGATGGACATCGATGGCCTGCTGGCGACCTTCGCCGGTTTCGCCGAGCCGGAAGCCGCCGTGTTCACCGAGACGTTCCGTGGTCCCAGCCTGCCCGCCGGTGACATCGCCGAAGCTGAGAACCGCCGCCTGCTGGCGCGCGACGTGGCCGATGCGCTGGAGCTGCCGATCGGCAATGCCGTGGATTTCTGGACCGAGGCGTCGCTGTTCTCGGCCGCTGGCTACACCACACTGGTATTCGGCCCGGGTGACATCGCCCAGGCCCACACCGCCGATGAGTTCGTGACGCTGGACCAGTTGCAGCGCTATACCCACGCCGTGCACCGGATCATCGCCGCCGGCGCCTGATCGACCCCACAACGCCGCCATGCCCCGGGCGTGGCGGAACTGCAACGCGGCGACCGCCGCCTGTGACGAAACCGAAATGTCTCCTGCCCTCCAGCCCCACCGCCAGACCCGCCAGACCATCGTGCGCCTGCTTTCCAGCATGGCCAGCGCGAAGGAGATCAGCCAGTACCTCAAGCGCTTCTCGCAGCTGGACGCCAAGCGCTTCGCCGTGGTCAAGGTCGGCGGCGCGGTGCTGCGCGACGATCTCGACGCGCTGACCTCTTCGCTGTCGTTCCTGCAGGAAGTCGGGCTGACCCCGATCGTGCTGCACGGCGCCGGCCCGCAGCTGGATGCCGAGCTGTCGGCGGCCGGCATCGAGAAGCAGACCGTGAACGGCCTGCGCGTGACGTCGCCGGAAGCATTGGCGATCGTGCGCCGGGTGTTCCAGCAGTCCAACCTGCGCCTGGTCGAGGCGCTGCAGCAGAACGGCGCACGTGCCACCTCGATCACCGGTGGCGTGTTCGAGGCCGAGTACCTGGACGTGGACACCTACGGCCTGGTCGGCGAGGTGAAGAAGGTCAACCTGGCACCGATCGAGGCCAGCCTGCGTGCCGGCTCGATCCCGGTCATCACCAGCCTGGGTGAAACCGCCGGTGGCCAGATCCTCAACGTCAACGCCGACTTTGCCGCCAACGAGCTGGTGCAGGAACTGCAGCCGTACAAGATCATCTTCCTGACCGGCACCGGTGGCCTGCTGGACGAGGCGGGCAACGTGATCGATTCGATCAACCTGTCCACCGAATACGATCACCTGATCGCGCAGCCGTGGATCCATGGCGGCATGAAGGTGAAGATCGAACAGATCAAGGACCTGCTCGACCGCCTGCCGCTGGAGTCGTCGGTGTCGATCACGCGTCCGGCCGACCTGGCCAAGGAACTGTTCACCCACAAGGGCTCGGGCACGCTGGTGCGCAAGGGTGAGAAAGTGCTGCGCGCCACCGCCTGGAACGAGCTCGACCTGCCGCGGCTGAAGGGCCTGATCGAATCCAGCTTCGGCCGCACTCTGGTGCCGGACTACTTCGAAAAGACCAAGCTGCTGCGTGCCTATGTCAGCGAGAACTACCGCACTGCGGTGATCCTCACCGACGAGGCCGAAGGCGTGTACCTGGACAAGTTCGCTGTGCTCGACGACGCGCAGGGTGAAGGCCTGGGGCGTGCGGTCTGGAACGTGATGCTGGAGGAGACCCCGCAGCTGTTCTGGCGCTCGCGCCACGGCAACCCGATCAACCACTTCTACTACGCCGAGTCCGATGGCTGCTACAAGCAGGACCATTGGAAAGTGTTCTGGTTCGGCGCCGATGGCATCGACCGGATCAAGACCTACGTCGATCATTGCGCGCAGCGCGCACCGAGCCTGCAGGGCTGAGCGATGACCAATCTTGACGCTTGGAATACGGTGCCTACCCTGCGCGGCCAGCATGTGACGCTGCAGCCGCTTCAGCTTGAGCATGTCCCCGGCCTGCGCGCTGCCCTCGAAGGCAGCGGCCTGGACCAGCTCTGGTACACCCAGGTACCGTCACCGCAGCGGGCCGAGGCCTATGTGCAGGCCGCGCTGCAGGCACAGGCCGAAGGCAAGGTGCTGCCGTTCGTGATCTGCGATGCGGCGGGTGACATCATCGGCAGCACGCGCTTCTACGACATGGATGCCAGCGTGCCCAGGCTCAGCCTCGGCTACACCTGGTACACGCCGCGCGTACAGCGCACCGGCGCCAACACCGAAGCCAAGCTGTTGCTGCTGCAGCACGCCTTCGAGGCCATGGGCTGCATCAGCGTGGTGCTGGAAACCAGCTGGTTCAACGTCACCTCGCGCACCGCGATCGCGCGCCTGGGCGCCAAGCAGGATGGTGTGCTGCGTAACCACAAGCGGCATGCCGATGGCACGCCGCGGGACACCGTCATCTTCTCCATCATCGATGCGGAATGGCAGGGCGTGAAGCGCCACCTGCAGTACCGCCTGGACAGTCACGCATGAACGATTCGACTTTTACCCTGGGCATCGTCGGTGCCCGCGGCCATACCGGCGCCGAGCTGATCAAGCTGGTGGCCGCCCACCCGCGGCTGAAGCTGGCCTTCGTCTCTTCGCGCGAGCGCGCCGGGCAGCGCCTGTCCGACCACCACCCGGAATTCCAGGGCGAGCTGCAGTACGAAAACCTGGACGCCGATGCAGTGGCGGCCAAGGGGGTGGACGCGGTGATCCTGGCCCTGCCCAACGGCCTGGCCGCGCCGTTCGTGGCCGCGCTGGAGGCGGCGAAGGCGGACACCGTCATCGTCGACCTCTCGGCCGACTACCGCTTCGACAACAGCTGGTACTACGGCTTGCCGGAGCTGACCCGCGGCCGCTACAACGGACAGAAACACATCAGCAACCCGGGCTGCTATGCCACGGCGATGCAGCTGGCGGTGCATCCGCTGCTGGACCTGCTGGCGGGTCCGCCGCAGTGCTTCGGTGTGTCCGGATACTCCGGTGCCGGTACTACGCCGTCGGACAAGAACAACGTCGAACTGCTGGCCGACAATCTGATGCCGTATGCGCTGACCAATCACGTGCACGAGCGCGAGGTGTCGGTGCAGCTGGGCGTGGCCGTGGAATTCATGCCGCACGTCGCGCCGCACTTCCGTGGCATCACGCTGACCGCCAACCTGTGGCTGAACCGCGTGCAGACCCGCGAGCAGATCGTCGAACGCTTCCAGCAGGCCTATGCCGGCGAACCGCTGATCGAGGTGGTGGACGAGGCGCCGTGGGTCAGCCGCATCGCCGGCCGCCACGGTGCCCAGGTCGGTGGCTTCACGCTCGCGCCGGGCGGCAAGCGCGTGGTCGTGGTGGCAACCCTGGACAACCTGCTGAAGGGCGCAGCCACCCAGGCCATGCAGAACCTCAACCTCGCCCTGGGCATCGACGAACTGACGTCGATCCCGCACTGAACCCGCCTTCCGGAGCCCCCATGGCAGACCTTCTTTGGCAGAAGCCCGGCGTCGCCGTCGACGCCCAGATCCAGACCTTTCTCGCCGGCGACGATGTGATCCTCGACCGCGAGTTCTTCCTGCACGACATTGCCGCCAGCGCCGCGCATGCGCAGGGCCTGCAGCACATCGGCATCCTCAGCGCCGATGAGCTGGCCGGCCTGCTGCGCGAACTGGACGTGCTGGCGCAGGACTTCCGCGAAGGCCGCTTCGTGCTGGACACGCAGTACGAAGATGGCCACTCGGCCATCGAAGCACGCCTTACCGAACGCCTCGGCGATGCCGGCCGCAAGATCCACACAGGCCGCAGCCGCAACGACCAGATCCTGGTGGCCACCCGCCTGTGGCTGAAGGAGAAGCTGCAGCGCGTGACGCAGCTCAGCGCCGACGTAGCCAAGGTCGCGCTGGACCGCGCGCAGGCCGAGAAGGACCTGCCGATTCCCGGCTATACCCACATCCAGCGTGCGGTGGTGTCCTCGGCAGGCATGTGGTGGGCCGGATGGGCCGAGGCCTTCATCGACAACGCCATCCGCGCCCGTGACACCCATGCGCTGGTCGACGCCAATCCGCTCGGCACCGCCGCCGGCTACGGGGTGAACCTTCCGCTGGACCGCGAACACACCACGGCGGCGCTCGGTTTCGCGCGCATGCAGATCTCGCCGATCTACGCACAGCTGTCGCGCGGCAAGTTCGAGCTGGCCGCGCTGGAAGCACTCGGTGGCGCTACGCTGGACCTGCGCCGCATCGCCTGGGACCTGTCGCTGTTCACCAGCGCCGAGTTCGGCTTCGTCGCGCTGCCGGCGCAGTACACCACCGGCAGTTCGATCATGCCCAACAAGCGCAATCCGGATGTGATCGAGCTGATGCGCGCCACCCACGCCAGCGTCGCCGCCGCGCGCACCGAGATCGAGCAGCTGCTGTCGCTGCCTTCCGGCTACCATCGCGACCTGCAGTCGTCCAAGGGTGCCATCTTCCACGGCTTCGGCCGTGGCCTGGCCGCGCTGGAACTGCTGCCGGCGCTGCTGGCCAATCTGGAATGGCGTGACGACAGGCTGCGCGCGGCGATTGATTCGGGCATGTATGCCACCGACGTCGCCGTGGAGGCGGCCGTGGCTGGCGTACCGTTCCGCGAGGCCTACAAGGCCGCTGCGGCCGGTGCCGACAGTGCAGGGCAGGGACGCACGCCGGAGGGCAGCCTGGCCGCGCGTGTATCGCCGGGCGCGGCCGCTGACCTGCGCCTGGACGAACTGCGCGCGCGCTGGCAGGCGTTGTCCTGATGGCGGCCACGGTGTATCTGGTGCTGGCGATGCGCCGGCCGGGCTTCAACGATGCAGCGGTGCAGCCGCATCGCGATTTCCTCGATGCGTTGCAGGCGCAGGGCAAGCTGCAGCTGACCGGTGGCTTCGCCGATGGCAGCGGTGGCGCCTACGTGCTGTGCAACGTGGACAGCCTGGCGCAGGCACAGGCCATCGTCGCCACCGACCCGCTGGTGACGATGCAGGCCTCCGACCTGACCGTGCACGAATGGAACACCCGCTGAGAGCCTGACCGATGATCCAGCACGCTGCCCACGTCGCCTCGCCGTTCCCCGAACAAGCGCTGCCGCCGTGGCGGCGTGCGGTGCTCAAGGTTGGCAGCAGCCTGCTGGCAGCTGATGGCGGCGGCCTGTCGCCACGCCACGCGCTGGGCCTGGCCCAGTTCGTCTCGGCCAATCTCTTGGCTGGGCGCGAGGTGGTGATCGTCTCCTCCGGCGCGGTCGCTGCCGGGCGCGCGATCCTGCCGCGCGCCGATGAACCGGGCGCAGCGATGGCGGCGCGGCAGGCCCTGGCGGCACTTGGCCAGGCCCAGCTGATCGGGCTCTGGCAGCGCTTCTTCGAGCGCCCGGTGGCGCAGGTGCTGCTGACCCATGACGACCTGCGCAACCGCCGCCGCTACCTCAATGCACGCGCCACGTTGAGTGAACTGTTGCGCCTGGGCGCATTGCCGGTGGTCAACGAGAACGACACCGTGTCGGTGGATGAGCTCAAGCTCGGCGACAACGACAACCTGGCTGCTACCGTGGCGGCGCTGGTCGACGCCGATGCGCTGTTCATCGCCACCGACATCGATGGCCTGTACAGCGCCGACCCGCGCACCGTGGCCGATGCGCGGCCGTTGCACGACGTGCCGGAACTGAGTGACGAGGTGCTGGCGATGGCGGGCGGCGCCGGCTCGCGAGCCGGTACCGGCGGCATGCGTACCAAGCTGGAGGCGGCGGCGAAGGCCGGGCGCCTGGGCATCGAAACCTATCTGTTCAATGGCCGCAGCGGTGACGTGGTGCGCGCGTTGGCGCAGGACCGCCTGTTCGGCACCCGCATCCATGCCGCACGCAGCCGCGAGGCCGCCCGCAAGCACTGGCTGCGGCATGCACCGCTGGCCGAGGGCGTGATCGTCATCGATGCCGGTGCGGCACAGGCGATGCGCGAGAAGGGCGCCTCGCTGCTGCCCGGTGGCATCACCGGTGCAGAGGGCGTGTTCCGCCGCGGCGACATGGTACAGGTGTGCTGGAACGCGCCGCAGGGCCGTGTCTGCGTGGCCCGCGGCGTCAGCCAGTATGCTGCCGACGACGTACGCCGGATTGCCGGCCACCATTCGCGCGACATCCAGGCCGTGCTCGGCTACAACTACGGCGGCAGCGTCGTCCATCGCGACGACCTGGTGCTGCCATGACCGGATTGAAGGACACCCCGATGAGCGAGATCGAAGCGCAGGCGCGTGCCTGCCGTGATGCGGCGCAGATCGTTGCCGGCCTCGACGGCGCGGCGCGATGCACGCTGCTGCTGGCGATGGCACAGGCGCTGGAAGTGAATGCCGGGTTGATCCTGGCCGGCAATGCACGTGACCTCGCCGCCGCGCGCGCGAAGGGCGTGGGCAGCGCCATGCTCGATCGTCTGGCACTGGACCCGCCGCGCCTGTTCGCGATGGCCGAAGCCGTGCGCGAAGTGGCCGGATTGCCAGATCCTGTCGGCGAGGTCACCCGCGATGACGTGCGCCCGAACGGCATCCGCGTGCAGAAGGTGCGCGTGCCGCTGGGCGTGATCGCGATGATCTACGAGGCGCGCCCGAACGTGACCGCCGAAGCCGCGGCGCTGTGCCTGAAGGCGGGTAACGGCGTGATCCTGCGCGGTGGTTCCGAGGCAATTCACTCCAACACCGCGATCGCGCAGGCACTCGCCGGTGCGTTGAAGGCCAACGGCGTACCGCCGGCCGCCGTGACCGTGCTGACCGACCTGCGCCGTGAGGCGATGCTGGAACTGCTGCAGCTGCATGAGCTGATCGACCTGGCGATCCCGCGCGGTGGCGAAGGCCTGATCCGTTTCGTTGCCGAGCATGCGCGGGTACCGGTGATCAAGCACTACAAGGGTGTTTGCCATCTGTTCGTGGACGCCAGCGCCGACCTGGGCAAGGCCATCGACCTGCTGGTGGATGGCAAGTGCAGCCGGCCAGCCGCCTGCAATTCGCTGGAGACACTGCTGGTACACCGTGACGTAGCCGATTCGTTCCTGCCGCGCGTGGCGCAGGCGCTCGGCCAGCGTGGCGTGCAGTTGCGCGCCGATGCGCAGGCGCAGCCGCTGCTGCCGGGCAGCACGGCGGCGACCGAGGAGGACTACGCTGCCGAGTTCCTCGACCTTGTGCTGGCCGTGCGCGTGGTGGACGACCTCGATGCGGCCATCGCGCACATCCGCCGCTATACCTCCGACCACACCGAAGTGATCGCGACCGCAGACGCCGGCCATGCCGAGCGTTTCGTTACTGCGCTGCGTTCGGCGGTGGTGATGGTCAATGCCTCATCGCGCTTCTCCGATGGTGGCCAGCTGGGCCTGGGCAGCGAAATCGGCATTTCCACCACGCGCCTGCATGCCTATGGCCCGATGGGTCTGGAAGCGCTCACTGTCGAACGTTTCGTGGTGCGTGGCGAAGGACAGACGCGCACATAAGTGGATCCACGCCATGCGTGGATGTTCTTCGCAGCAGACCCCGGTGCCGACCAAGGTCAGCACCCACCAGGCTGTCGGGCTACACCACCTCGCGGCGGATGCCGACCGGGCGTGCGTGATCATCCATGTGCAGCGTGGCGGCCTTGCAGCCCATCAGGCGTTCGGCCAGCCCGGTGCTGGCCCCCAAAACGGCGGCCACTTCGTTGAGGCTGGCCAGTGGCCGCGGCAGGCGGCGCTCGCGGCCACGGAAGCGGGCACGGTTGTACTCGGCCCAGCCGATCAGCAGCACGCTGGCGCACAACAGCATCAGCGGCAATGCCACCAGCACGTAGGGATCGAACTGGCTTTGCCGTTCGTACAGCTGCTGCCAGGCCAGCTGGCCGCCGACCAACCACGAGAACAGGGTCACCAGGGGCGCCCACAGGTAGAAGTAGAAGCCCCAGAACGCCAGGGTGACGAATCCCCAGGCGGTGCGCTGGAAGCGCGGCTGGCGGTGTGGCTTGCGGATCATCCGTGAGTCGAAGCGGTTGGACGGGCGTTGCGCGTTCATCGGATCCCCCGGTCAGGGCTGGTCCAGGTGGCGCGCTTGCTGCGACGGCGCAGCAGTGTCTTCGGCAGCGCCACCAGGGTGGTGGAAAGGCTGATCAGCCAGTACGCCATCGGGTACCAGATGACCCAGAAATAGTTGCGTCCAATCTGTGTTTCGTAACGCCGGTCGATGATCAGGCTGCTGGCGAACTGCAGCAGGCAGACCAGCGCCAGGATCACGCCATGCCACTGCGGCAGCAGGCTGGCGATATGCAGCTGCGGCGGCAGCTCGATGAACTTGCCCAGTGCCCACAGCAGCACGATGAACAACATGGTGTAGGCCCAGATCACGCTCAGCACGTACTCCAGCAGCACGCCCCACATGCGCCGCTCTTTCCAGTGCAGCAGCGAGCGCGCGTGACGCAGCATCACCTCCACGCCGCCCTGGGCCCAGCGCAGGCGCTGCCGCCACAGGCCCTTGAGGGTCTCCGGCATCAGGATGAAGCACAGCGCATTGGGTTCGTAGCGGATGTCCCAGTGCGCGCGCTGCAGGCGCCAGCTGATGTCGATGTCCTCGGTCACCATGTCATCCGACCACCAGCCCACCTGGTGCAGGGCGGTACGGCGGAAGCCGGCGATCACCCCGGAGATGGTGAAGATGCGCCCGTATACGCGCTGCGCGCGCTTGATCATGCCGATGATCGAGGAAAACTCGGCCACCTGCAGGCGGCCGAGCAGGGTGGACCGGTTGCGGATGCGCGGGTTGCCGGTGACTGCACCGACCCGGTTGCCGCTGACCAGGTGCCAGACCATCCAGTGCAGCGCATGTTCCTCCAGCATTGCATCGCCGTCGATGCACACCAGGTACTCCGAGCGAGCGGCCAGTGCGCCCATGCGCAGCGCATTGGCCTTGCCCAGGTTACGGTCCAGGTGCAATACGCGCAGCCGCGGGTGCTTTGCCGCCAGTACGTCCAGCCGCGCGCCGGTGTCATCGCTGCTGCCATCATCGATGGCGATCACTTCGTAGTCGGCGGGGTAACGCTGGGCCAGCGCCGCAGTGAGTGTGTCATCCAGGTTGTCTGCTTCGTTGTGGCAGGGCACCAGCAGGCTCGCGAAGGGGGGATCGACCATCAATGGAGGGTCGTTGCGCGGCCGCGAGTGGCGTTCGCGCCGATAGTAGTAATAGAGGCCGCCCGACATCCAGAAGAACGCCATCACCATCGGGTAGTAGAAGGCGAACTGGAACAGGACCTGCAGCAGCGGATGCATGTCCATATCACTTCTCCGGGTACGGGAAGGTGCCGGCGGACATCGCCGCGCGGGCATCGCGGGTGGAGGGCTGGTCGGCGATGAAGTCGTCGGGGTACCAGGCGAAGTGGTGCACGCCCTGTGCCTGCAATTGGCGGATCTGTGCGCGCAGGCGCTCGGCAGGAATCGGTTGCCCGTTGCGCCAATCGACGGTCTGCAGCTCGAACAGGGTGTGCTGCAGCTGCGGGTCGTGTGCGCGTACTGCGGCCAGCAGCTGATCCAGCCAGCGCTCGGGGTGCTTGCTGCCTTCCATCCACGGCATCGCCATCAGCGCAGTCTGGTCATAGGCCTTGTTGAACAGGTCCAGGCGCTGCGCGAACCAGGCCTCGCTCTGCGGGCGGAGTACCGGCTCGGCGTACAGGTTGCGCACGGTGGCCAATTTCGGGCGCCAGCGTTGCGCGCTGTCGCGCAGCGCCAGGGTGAAGCTGATCAGCGCCTGCGTGCGCGCGCTGCCATCGCCGCCGGCTGCCAGTGCCGGCAGCTCGGTGTCGCGCAGGTAGCCGTCGTCATGGAACAGCAGGCCTTCAAAGTAGGAATTGACCGCCAGGTCCTCGTAGATGTCGAGCATGATCTGGCGGGCCTTCGGGGTGGTGAAGTCCAACCGGTACATGCCATCGGGATCGCCGTTGCGGATCGCCAGCGCCTTGCGCTGCGCCGGGTCGGGCAGCTCGAAGCCAAGCACCGGCAGCCATGCGTAGACCTTCACGCCGGCGCGGGATTTCAGCTGCCAGGCAACGCGGCTGAACAGGTCCGCACGCATCGGCATGTGCCGGTTTGGGAAGTACAGCGCATCGGCAGTGTTGTTGCCGTCGGGATCGGCGAAGGCCTGCAGGTAGACGTGCGTCGGCGCGATGCGCTTGACCCGTTCGACCAGCGCATCGAGGTTGCGTGCCTGCTGCGCCGGGTCTGCGTCGTAGACATCATCCAGGTCGATCTGCAGGGCACGGATGCCATCGAGCGCGACATCGCGGCGCAGCTCGTAGGCCAGCCCTTCCACGGTCGGGTTGTCGCTGACCAGGAAGCGCGCCAGGCCATGCAGGTCGCTGGCCACCGGCGTGCTGCGGCCCTCCAGATCGAAGGACACCGGCATGCCCAGCTGTTCGGCGATGTCGTTGCTCAACTGGTTGTAGGCGGCGTACGGCCAGACGATGGCGCGCGGGCGCACGCCCAGGTGCTGCTCGATGCGCTGCACGCTGCGCGAGAGATCGGCGCGCAGGCGCTGCTCATACTGCGTTTCAGTCTCGTACCTGTGCGTGGCCGGGCTGTAGATGCGGGTGACCACGGCGGGCGTTGAATTGCCCTGTGGATTGGCCAGCACGCCGTGGTGCAGGTCGTCGGTGTGGCTGGCCACTTCGATCAGGCCGCTGTCGTGCATCTGCTTCAGCTGCGCCCAGGTGACGAAGTCATCGCGGCCGAACGGGCGGTAGCCGTAGTCGATGGTGCGGCCCGGAGCCATGTCCACGTAATCGGTGATCACCGCCACCAGCGCCGGGTAGCGGTAGGCCTGCAGCAATGGGAAGGCCTTGTCGTAGACGCTGCGCAGGCCGTCATCGAAGGTCAGCAGCACAGGCTTGGGCGGCAGCGTCGCCCGCCCCTGCGAGGCATCGATCACCTGCGACAGCGAGACCGGGTGATAACCATGCGCGCCGAGCCAGTCCAGGTGTGCGGCGAAGTTCTGCGTGCTCACCGCATAGGTATCGGCATCGCCCTTGGCCGCGACCTGGTCGCGGATGTCGTGGTAACTGAGGATCAGCAGGCCATTGTCGATTGCATCGAGATGCGCGGCCTGCTGCGCCAAGGCCGGTGGCGTAATGGCCAGCAGCAGGAGCACGATCAGTCGCAGGAAGCAGGCCATGTCAGTCTCCCCAGCGCAGTGCGGCTTCGAAGCCGATATGACGTTCGCGATGCCCGTCGTAGACCGGTCGCGACCAGCGCACGCCGTATTCGAGCACGCGGCCCGGACCCAGCTGCCACTCGTGCATGTAGGACACCGTCGGCACCAGCGCACTGCCGAAACCGTCCTGCCAGTAGTCACCCAGCGAGACGGTCAGGCGATGCCGGAAGTGGCGCTCGTAGTGCCGCCACAGCTGCTGGTCGATGCGCAGCCCGATCTCGACCATGCGGTCGCGCTTCGGGTTGAAGTAGGGTGCATCGTCGCGGCTGCCGCGGCTGGTGTAGGCACTGCCCAGGCCATCGATCAGCCAGCGCGGGCGGGTCAGCAGGCGTTGTTCAATGCTGATGCTGAACAGTTCGCGGTGGTTGCCATCGTCGTAACGGAAGCGGCTGGCGCCGAACGCCCAGTGGGTGAGCTCGCTGCGCCGGTAGTCCACCTGTGCGCTCACGCTGTCGGCGGTGATGCCGGCCACGCGCGCCTGCATCGAGGCTTCCGGATCATTGCGCGCGGCCACCAGCCCGGCGTGCCAGTAATCGTTGAACTGCCAGCCGACGCCGACCCGCAGGCCGGTATCGCCGATGTGGTCGTTGGCGCGCAGGACGGCCGCTTCCGCATCCAGCTGCCCGAAGCGGTAGCGCACGCCCGCACCCAGCCACAGGGGATCGATGCGCTGGTCCTGGAAATCGGTCGAGCGCCGGTCGGCCAGGGCGAACAACCGCCAGCGGTCATCAAGGATCGGTGTCTCCACTTCCACACCGTAGTGGCGATCGTTGTTGCCCAGTGGCGAGGTGCCACCGCCACCGGAGCTGCGACCGATGTCGGTCCATGCCTTCAGCTGCCAGCCGCGATGCGCACGCCACGCCTGGCCCATGCGTTCGACTGCCGGTTGGGTGGGATAGCGTGCAACCAGGTCATCGTGCAGCGGCCGCGCCAGGTCGTCGCGCTGCAGGGCGACGTAGGCCTCTTCCATGCCCAGCCGAGGTTCGATGTCACGCGGGTCCAGCGCGTGTGCCATCTGCTGTCGCTGCAGCGCCCTGCGTGGCCAGCCGCGCATCATGTAGACGCTGCCCAGCGCACTCTGCAGTCCTCCGTTGCCGGGTGCGATGTCCACCATCGACTCCAGATCGTGCTGCGCAGTGACCAGGTCGCCGCTGTAAGCGCGCACCATCGCCAGGTTGAGATCGGCCTCGTAGCGTGACCAGTTCGCGTACGGTGATTTGCCATTGCTCCAGCGCCACGCAGGCTCCTTGTCGCGCCATGCCTGCAGCAGGTCGATCGCCTTTTCCTGCTGCTCGCTTTCCAGGTAGGCGTAGGCCAGTTCCGAATGCGAGGCGTCGCGCGCCGGATCGCCGGCGACGGCCGCCTGCAGTACCGGAATGGCTTCTTCCGGGTGCAGGGTGCCCATCAACGAATCGCCCACGGCAGGCAGCACGTAGTCGGGCAGGGTGTGGCCTTCGGCCTGCAGGGCTCGTGCTTCCTCGCGGACCTGCGCATGGCGGCCCAGCCGGTTGAGCAGGATCAGCCGGTCCATGCGGATCCGCAGTGGGGCCTGCGAGGGCTGGGTGCCTTCGCCGCCGAGGTAGCGCTGCATGCGCGCCAGGGTCGATTCGGCTTCTTCCAGGCGGCTGTCCTCGCTGCTGCTGTAGGCCAGGCTCCAGACCACGAGTTTGGCCAGGTAGTCGCCTTCCAGGCGCTGCTTCTGGGCCTCGTCGAACAGCTGCGGCCGCTGCTGGTACAGCTCCCAGGCGCGCCAGGCATTGCCGATGTCGCCCAGGGTCAGCACGCGCAGCTTGAACAGCAGATCGTCGTTGGGCTGCTGCTGGCTGGCGCGCTCGATTGCGCCGAGCGCATCCAGCCAGCGGGCCTGGTCGCGATAGCGGCCGATCTCGGCCAGGGCCGCGTCGCGGTCGGACGGAGCCGCGCTGCTGGCCCAGGCCAGAGCGGTGCATGCGAGGCCGACGCAGAGCGCCAGCCGGCGGTGGACAACCATTGGGGACCCCCTTGGCTTCCTAACCAGACAACCCGTGAAAATGTGACGCAAATCACATGCCAGTGTTTGGCGTGGCCGTGGCCCGCGTCACTCCCTTCGTGCATTCCCGCCCAGCGAAGACGGATACAACCCGGACAGCGACCTGCAATGTCTTGTCTGAAACGAGAGTCCCCCGCACACCGAGTGGTGGCCTGGGCGGCGCTGCCGCCCCCATGCCCGATGCCGGCACGCGGCAGGAAAGGGCATTCGTGGGCACTATCCGCCCGGAATTGTCAGTTCGGCGTCAAGATCGCCCGGTGTCTGACGAGCGGTAGGCGGGGCCGTCTGGCGGCCCCGGCCGGGCTACCAGAGGTCTTCCAGCTTGCGGGGCTTGCAGGCGACCCACGAGGCGCAGAGCATCAGGGTGGCGCAGCCGAACAGGAAGCTGAACGGGAGCATCCAGCCATTGCTGACGGTATGCAGCCAGCCGACCAGGAACGGGCCCAGGCAGCTGAAGCTGTAGCCCACGCCCTGCATGAAGCCCGACAGCGCGGCCGAGCCGGCCGGGGTGCGGGTGCGCAGGTTGATCAGGGTCAGCGCCAGCGGGAAGGTGGACGGGCCGACGCCGAGCAGGCAGGCCCACAGCAGGGGAGCCTTCATCGGCGCCAGCAGCAGCCCGGTGAAGGCGATCACGAACGAGAAGAAGCCGATCAGCACCAGCGGGAACGGGTTCTGCATGCGTACCGCCATCGACGGAATGACCAGTGACGGCAGCAGGCCCAGTGCCGAGAACACCGCTACCATCACGCCACCGAACGCAGGCGTGCCACCGGCCTCGACCACGATGCGCGGCAGCCAGGTGAACATCGAATAGGTCATCAGTGACGTCATGCCGAACATCAGCGTCATGCTCCAGCCCAGCGACGTACGCCAGACCTTCCCGTGCGGCTGCGCGGTGGGATCGGCGGCGTCGGCTAGCGGCTTCGGTGCGCGCCTGGCCAGCACCAGCCATGGCAGCGCGGCGGTCAGTGCAAGCAGCGCCCACATGCCCAGCGACACCCGCCAGCCTGCAGCGTTGGCCACCGGTACTGCCAGTAGCGCCGGCAGCATCGTGCCCAGCTGCAGCACGCTGATGTAGAGCGTGCTCATGGTGCCGACCTTGTTGGCGAAGTAACGCTTCACCAGCGGCGGCACTACCACGTTGCCGATGCCCATGCCGGCCAGCGCGATTACCGAGCCCAGCAGCAGCGTGCCGACGTTGCCGGCGCTGGAGCGCAGCAGCAGGCCGGCCATCGCCATCAGCATCGCCAGCAGCGTAGTGCGTTCCAGGCCCAGGCGCCGCGCCAGTGCCGGCGTGGCCACGCCGAACAGCGCGAACGAGGCGGTCGGCAGCATGCCCAGCACGCCGGTCATGGTGGTACCGAAGCCGAACTGCTCGCCGAGCACGTCCAGCAGGGGCGTGATCGACGTGACTGCGGTGCGCAGGTTGATCGCTGCCAGCAGGATGGCGGCGAAAGCCAGCACGCGCCCGTGCAGCAGGGACGGCGAATCGGAAGTGGAGGAACTCATCGGTGGTCCTTGCAGGTGTCGCACGCCGCGGCAATGGCATGCAGCGCCGGCATCGGTCTACGCCGAAGCGGCAGGTGGGGGAGTGGTGGCTGCAGGTGGGCCGGCAGCGCGGCCATTGTACGTGTGCGCTCCGGCAAGGTCCCGTCATGCGGGCGGCCTGGCGCGGGGTACAAAAAAACCCGGAGGACAGTGATGTCTTCCAGGCTTCTTGGTGACCACCGAAGTGGTCGGGGAGACAGGATTCGAACCTGCGACCTCTACGTCCCGAACGTAGCGCTCTACCAGACTGAGCTACACCCCGAAGGGAGCCGCCTATTCTAGCGATTCACCCCGATGGCGGCAAGGGGTAAATGCTGGTTTCTTCACACCGCCGAAGCAGTGCCACCTCAGGGAACAAAAAAGCCTGGATGACTTCACCAGGCTTCTATGCGACCACGTGAGTGGTCGGGGAGACAGGATTCGAACCTGCGACCTCTACGTCCCGAACGTAGCGCTCTACCAGACTGAGCTACACCCCGAAGGAGCCGCCTAAGATACCGTGTGAAGGCCAAGGCGGCAAGGTTTTTTTACAGCTCAGCGACGATTTTCTTTCTCGATACGGTTCTGCTCGCGGGCTTCGAACCACATGCCGTTGAGGATGGCCACTGTCGAGGCGAGGCCGGCACCGAGAATCCAGGCGAAATACCACATGATCAGTCTCCTTCATTCCGGGTAGGTGCCGACCGTTGGTCGGCACACGTGCAAGCAATCAATACGCGTTGGGGTTGTTGCCCATCTCTTCGGTGGTGGTCTTGCCCTTCAGTACGCGGTACACCCAGGTGGTGTAGGCGAGGATGATCGGCAGGAACACCGCCGTGGCCAGCAGCATGATCCACAGGGTCAGGTGGCTGGACGAGGCATCCCACACGGTCAGGCTGGAGGTGGGCTGGCTCGAGGACGGCAGCAGGAACGGGAAGATGGCGAAGCCGACGGTCAGGATGATGCCGGCGATGGCCGCACCGGAGGCGATGAAGGCCAGGCCACCACGACGGGCACGCAGCAGCACCGCACTGGCCAGCAGACCCGCCAGGCCGAGCAGCGGGGCCAGGATCGTGGCCTGCATCGCGCTGTAGTTGCGCATCCAGCCACCGGCGGCGCCGAGTTCGGCGGTCTTCAGCAACGGATTGGTGGCGCCATCGGTAACCACCTGCGAGGTGATCTGGTAACCCGGCAGGCCGAAGGCCACCCAGGCGCCACCCACTGCGAACAGCACGAAGGCGATGATTGCCGCGATGCTGCCGAAGCGGGCCGCACGCTCGGCCACCGGGCCGTCGGTCTTCAGCACCAGCATGGCGGCACCGTGGGCGACCAGCATCGACACGCTGAGCAGGCCGGCCAGCAGCGCGAAGGGCATCAGCAGGCCGAAGAACGAGCCGGTGTAGAAGATGCGCATGCTGTCATCGAAATGGAACGGCACGCCCAGCAGCACGTTGCCGACCGCCACGCCCATGATCAGCGCCGGGATGAAGCCACCGATGAACAGCGCCCAGTCCCAGGTGTTGCGCCAGCGTTCGCTGGGCATCTTGCTGCGGAACTTGAAGCCGACCGGACGCAGGATCAGGGCGAACAGGATCACGAACATCGCCAGGTAGAACCCGGAGAAGCTGACCGCATACAGTGGCGGCCAGGCGGCGAAGATCGCGCCGCCACCCAGGATCAGCCACACCTGGTTGCCTTCCCAGACCGGGCCGATGGTGTTGATCACCCGGCGGCGTTCGGCATCAGTGCGGGCGACGAAGGGCAGCAGGGTGCCCACGCCCAGGTCGAAACCATCCATCACGGCGAAACCGATCAGCAGGATGCCGAGCAGCAGCCACCAGATCACGCGCAGCGTGGTGTAGTCCAGAAGAATGAAATCCATCTTGGTTCTCCTGCCTCAGGCCTGGCCGGCGGCCGGCGCCGAGGCAATGTGGGAAGCATGCGGCTGGGGCGACTGCAGCGACGGCAGCAGTTCGTCCGGCCCCTTGCGGATCGCCTTGAGCATCAGCTTGATCTCGACCACGATCAGCGCGGTGTAGATCGCGGTGAAGCCGGCCAGGGTCAGCACGATTTCATGCAGCGCCAGGCCCGATGCCGCATAGAAGGTCGGCAGCACGCCATCGACCGCCCACGGCTGGCGACCATACTCGGCCACGAACCAGCCGCACTCGATCGCGATCCACGGTGCCGGCAGCGTCCACAGGGCCAGCTTGAGGAACCAGCGCTTGTCCTGGAAGTTGTTGCGGCACGAGTAGTAGAAGGCCAGCGCGAAGAAGGCGATCAGGTAGAAGCCCAGGCCCGCCATCACGCGGAAGGTCCAGAACAGCGGCATCACGCGCGGCACCGTGTCCATCGCCGCCTGCGAGATTTCCTGCGGGGTGGCGTTGAGGATGTCATCGCGATAGCGCTTGAGCAGCAGGCCGTGGCCCAGGTCCTGCCAGTGGCGGTCGAACATCTCGCGCGCTTCCACGTCGTTCTTGTTCGCACGCAGGCGTTCCAGCGCGCCGTAGGCGAGCTGGCCGCCGCGCACGCGGTGTTCGGCGCGCTCGACCAGTTCCAGGATGCCTGGAATCGGCTGGTTCAACGAACGGGTGGCGATCAGGCCCATCAGGTAGGGGATCTTCACCGCGTAGTCGTTCTGGTGGGTGTCCTGGTTCGGGATGCCGAAGGCGGTGAAGTCGGCCGGCGCACGCTCGGTCTCCCACATCGCTTCGATCGCGGCCAGCTTCATCTTCTGGTGTTCACTGGCGGCGTAACCGCTCTCGTCACCCAGCACCACCACCGACAGCGAGGACAGCAGGCCGAACGCTGCGGCCACCGCGAACGAACGACGGGCCAGGTCCTTGTGCTTGTTGCGCAGCAGGAACAGGGCGCTGATCGCCATCACGAACACCGCACCGGTCACATAACCGGCGCTGACGGTGTGCACGAACTTGGCCTGCGCCACCGGGTTGAACACCACGGCCATGAAGTCGACCACTTCCATGCGCATGGTTTCCGGGTTGAACACCGCACCGGTCGGGTTCTGCATCCAGCCGTTGGCGACCAGGATCCAGATCGCCGACAGGTTGGTACCCAGTGCCATCAGCCAGGTCACCATCAGGTGCTTGACCTTGCTCAGGCGGCTCCAGCCGAAGAAGAACAGGCCGACGAAGGTGGCTTCCAGGAAGAAGGCCATCAGACCTTCGATCGCCAGCGGCGCACCGAAGATGTCACCGACGTAGTGGCTGTAGTAGGACCAGTTCATGCCGAACTGGAATTCCATGACGATGCCGGTGGCGACGCCCATGGCGAAGTTGATGCCGAACAGGACGCCCCAGAACAGGGTCATCCTGCGCCAGATCTCCTTGCCGGTCATCACGTACACGCTCTCCATGATGGCCACCATGAAGGACAGGCCGAGGGTGAGCGGTACGAATAGGAAGTGGTACATCGCGGTCAGCGCGAATTGCAGCCGCGACAGTTCTACGACTGTCTGATCAATCATGGCCTGGCTACCTCGTTGGATAGTGCCGTTGCAGGTGGCGGGAAGGGTGGTCTACGACGTGAATGATGTGACCGACTACTTCAAACAGCCTTGATCCAGATCAATGTATGAACAGGTGCCCCGGTTGATCGTATGCCAACCCGATGAAGACTGCGACCGCTGGCCGCAGAGGCCGGCCATTGCCTGCGCCTACAATGCCGTGTCTCCCCCGTTGCCCGTGAAGACCCCTTGAGCGCTGCCGACACAACCCCCGACGCCCTGTCCCGGGACGCCGAAACGACCCGCCAGCGGCGCGCCCGCAGCGCGTGGCTGGCCGATCTGGCGCGGCCTGCTCGAGGCCGCCAGCGGCTGGCGGCACTGTGCATCAGCCTGTCCGGTGCCCTGTTGATCGGCCAGGCGGCCGCCATCGCCTGGCTGGTACAGCAGGTGCTGGTGGAGCGCGCGCCGCTGGCCTCGGGGTTGCCGGTGCTGGGCGGTCTGGCGGCGATCCTGGTGGCGCGCACGCTGCTGGGCAGCGCCACCCAGGCCGCCGCCGGTGATGTGGCCGATGCCGCGCGGCTGGCCCTGCGTGAACGCGTGTTCGGGCGCCTGCTTGGCCATGGGCCGCTGTGGCTGCGCCAGCGCCGCACCGGCGAACTGGGCGAACTGATGCTGCATCACGCTGATGCGATCGAGAGCTATTACAGCGGTTTCCTGCCGGTACGCACCGAAGTGGTGGTGGTGCCGCTGCTGATCCTGGCCGCCGTAGCCTGGGTCGACTGGGTGGTGGCGCTGATCCTGCTGCTCACTGCGCCGTTGGTACCGTTCTTCATGATGCTGGTGGGCTGGGGGGCCGAAGCGGCCGGCCGCGCGCAGCTGGGTGAGCTGGCGCGGATGAGCGGCCATTTCGCCGACCGCATCAAGGGCCTGGGCCTGCTGCGCCTGTATGGCCGCGGCGAGGCTGAGCTGGAGGGGATCGAGGCGGCTGCCGAAGGCGTGCGCGTGCGCACCCTGAAGGTTCTGCGCATCGCTTTCCTCTCGTCCACGGTGCTGGAGTTCTTTGCCTCGGTCAGCGTGGCGATGGTCGCCCTGTACCTCGGGCTGAGCTATCTGGGCATGATGTCGCTGCATGCAGCGGTACCGACGCTGGGGGCGGGCCTGTTCTGCCTGCTGCTGGCGCCGGAATTCTATGCGCCACTGCGACGGCTGGCCGCGCACTACCACGACCGTGCCAATGCGCTGGCTTCCGCTGCCGAGGTGGAGCGCCTGCTGCAGTCGCTGCCCGATGAGCAGGGCCTGATCGAGAACGAAGCTGCGCCACTGGCGGTGGAACCGGCCGAGGCCGCGCTGCCGCCGCTGCGGGCACAGGGGCTGGTGCTGCGTCCGCTGGGCGCACCGCACGATGTGCTGCGGGATCTGGACGTGCTGCTGGAACCGGGCCAGCGCCTGGCCCTGGTCGGTCCCAGCGGGGCCGGCAAGAGTACGCTGCTGGAGGCGCTGGCCGGTTGGCTGCCGCCGCGTGCCGGCAAGCTGCAGGTGCGTCCCGGCGTGCAGGTGGCCTATGCCAGCCAGCGTCCGTACCTGTTCCACGGCAGCATCGCCGACAACCTGCGCCTGGCCGATCCCGGCGCCAGCGATGCGCGCCTGCGCGCGGTGGCCGAGGCTTCGCAGGTACTGCAGTTTGCGCAGCGCCTGCCGCAGGGGCTGGATACGGTGATCGGCGAACGTGGCTTCGGCCTGTCCGGTGGTGAGGCGCGTCGCATCGGCCTGGCCCGCCTCCTGCTGTGTGATCCGCAGGTGCTGCTGCTGGACGAACCCACCGCGTTCCTGGATGCCGATACCGAGGCGGCATTGCTGCGCAGCCTGGCCGCATATGCACGTGGCCGCAGCGTGGTGGTCGCCACCCACAGCCCGGCGGTGATCGCCTGGGCCGATCGTTGCCTGCTGTTGCCGGAAGGCCGCCTGGTGGAACCGGCACAGGCGGTGCGCGCATGAGCCGTTCGCCCGATTCGCTGCGCGCGGTGTTCCTGCGTCATCGTCCGCGCCTGTTGCTGACGATCCTGTTGTTGTGGACCACGATGCTGGCCGGCACTGCATTGCTGGGCCTGTCCGGTGGTTTCCTCACTGCGGCCGCGCTGGCCGGTGCCGCAGGCATGGGGCAGGGATTCAATTTCTTCTCGCCGTCCGCGGGTATCCGTGGCTTGACCATGGCGCGCATCGTGTCGCGCTACTTCGAAAAGCTGGTGGGCCACGATGCCACCCTGCGCATCGCCCGCGATCTGCGCGTCTGGTTCTTCCGCCGCGCGCTGCCACTGGCGCCGGCACGGCTGGGTGCTACGCGCACTGGCGAGCTGCTGGCGCGCCTGCTGGGCGACATCGGCGAGGTGGATGGCCTGCTGGTACGGGCGATCGGGCCGCTGGTGGCGCTGGGTGCGCTGTCGGTGGTGGCGGTTGCATCGGCGGCGCTGATCCTGCCGTCGGCGGCAGTGCTGCTGGCGGTGCTGGCGCTGCTGATCGCCTTCGGTGTGCCGTGGCTGGGCGTGCGTGGCCACGATGAGGAAGAAGCCGACCGCGCCGCGCATCGCGCCGCATTGCGCACCGCGGCCTTTGAAGGGTTGGAAGGGGCGGGAGATCTGACCGCGCTGCATGCCGATGCCGCGTGGCAGCTGAAGGTGCGCGTGGCAGCCAAGCAGCTGGCCTCGCGCGACCGCCGCCGCCGTTGGCGCCTGATCGCGGCCTCGACCCTGCACGGCCTGGTGGCCGGGCTGGGCTTGGTGGCGATGCTGGCGTTGGCCCTGCACGCCGCCGAACAGCAGCGCATCGCGCCGGAGATGGCGGCGGGCCTCGTGTTCCTGACCGTGGCGTTGATCGAACTGTGGGCCGGCATGGGCCTGGCCTGGCAGTCGCTGCAGTCCGGGCGCATTGCCGCCGATCGCCTGCAGGCGATCGTCGAGCAACCGCCGACGGTGGACGATCCGCAAGTGCCACAGCCGGTGCCGCAAGCCGCGCGCGTGCATTGGGACGATGTGCATTTCCAGTGGCCGGGCGCGGCGCGGCCGGTGCTGTCCGGCCTCCAGCTGACCCTGGCGCCAGGCGAACGCATCGCCATCCGCGGCGACAGCGGCAGTGGCAAGACCACGCTGTCCAGCCTGCTGCTGCGGCTGTGGGATCCGCAGCAGGGGCGAATCACCTATGGTGGCCGCGACCTGCGCGACTTCGCCCAGGCTGAGTGGCACCAGCAACTGGCGTGGCTGCCACAGAACGCACCGGTGTTTGCCGGCAGCGTGGCAGAAAACCTGCGATTGGGTGATCCCGATGCCAGCGACGCAGCGTTGTGGGCGGTGCTGCGTCGGGTGCGCCTGGGCGACTGGGCCGGGAACAATGGTGGCCTGCAGGCCTGGGTGGGCGAGAACGGCGCGACGATGTCGGCCGGCCAGGCGCGGCGGTTGGCACTGGCGCGCGCGCTGCTGCGCAATGCGCCGATCCTGCTGCTGGACGAACCGACCGAAGGCCTGGACGTGGATACCGCACGTGCGCTGCTGCAGGACCTTTCCGGGTTGCTGGACGGGCGCAGCCTGTTGATGATCACCCACGACGACCTGCCCGAAGGCGTGGTCGATGCGCAGTACCGGTTGCGTGATGGGGCTCTGGTCCGCGAAGCGTGAATGGTAGTGCCGGCCGCTGGCCGGCAATTGGAGCGTATGAGGTTGCCGGCCAGCGGCCGGCACTACCGATTGCGGGCGTTACCGCGAGAACTCGCGCAGCAGTACCGCGATCGAGGCCACGTTGGCCAGCACGCACAGCCAGAACACCCATTGGAACGCGGCCTTGCGGTGCTTGTGGCGGAACATCGCCTGGCCCAGCAGTGCGCCGGGCCAACCACCGGCAAAGGCCAGCAGCTGCAGGGTGCGCTCGGGAATACGCCACTGCTTTCGCTGCGCCGCGCGCTTGTCATGGCCATAGAGGCCGAACGACACCGCGCTGGCCAGCAGGCACCAGCCGCCCAGCCACAGCGGCAGCACGCCGCTGATCATCAGCGCGATCAACGCGCCGAACGCGGCCAGTGCGAGGTTACGCCGCCACGCCACTTACAATGCGTCGAGGAAGCCGCGCACGGCCGGGCCGAAACGCTCGAAATCGACGAGGAAGGCGTCATGGCCCTGCGGCGATTCCAGGCCGATGAAGTGCGCATCGGCGCCGCCGGCGCGCAGGCCATCGGCAACCTGTTGCTGCTGCTGCACGGGGAACAGGATATCGGTGTTCGCGCCGATCGCCAGCGCCTTCTCCACACGGATCTTCGCAAGCCCGGCCAGCACGTCGCCGTCGGCATACTCGGCCAGGTCGAACCAGTCCATCGAGCGGCTCAGGTACAGGTAGCAGTTCGGATCGAAGAAACGCACGAAGCGCCGTGCGTGGCCTTCCAGATAGCTTTCCACCTGGAATTCCAGGCCGAACGGATCGTCGTCGGTCTGGTCCGAATCCAGCCGCACGCGGCCGAAGCGGCCATCCCACTCCAGCGCCGAGCGGTAGGTGATCACGCCCAGCTTGCGCGCCATGCGCATGCCGGACTCGGGGTACTCGGCATCGTCGTAGTGGCCGCCATTCCAGCGCGGGTCAAGGCGGATCGCCTCGCGCTGCAGCGAGCGGATCGCGATCGAGAACGGCAACGCCTGCGCGCTGCCGGAAATGTTGACGTGGCTGCGCGCGATGCCCGGATGCAGCATCAGGATGGCAAGGGCCGTCATGCCGCCCATCGAGTTGCCGACCACGCAGGCCAGCTGCCCGATGCCCAGCGCACGCACGACTTCGATCGCGGCGCGAGCGCCGTCTTCGATCGACAGCTCGGGGAAGTCCAGGCGGTAGGGCTCACCGTTGGCCGGGTTGAGCGAAGCGGGGCCGGTCGAGCCCTTGCAGCTGCCCAGCGAATTCACGCACACCACGAACCAGCGGTTGGTATCGATGGGTTTGTCGGGGCCAACCATCGCTTCCCACCAGCCCGGTGCCGGATTGGCCTCGTTGGCCGCCGCATGCGCATCCGGCGACAGGCCGGTCACGATCAGGATCGCATTGCTGGCGTCAGTCGCCAGCGTTCCCCAGGTCTCGTAGGCCACCCGTGCACCATGCAGGGCGCCACCGCGCTTGAACGGGAAGGGCGAGGGCAGGGCGTGGAAGCGGGTGCCGGGCGGGATGAATTCGGTCATGCACGCATTCTAGCGGGGCCGCATGTGGAGCTGGCGACACGCTGGTTTCCATCGGCGATGCAGGTAGTGCCGGCCGCTGGCCGGCAACCTCATGAATCCTGATGCGCCTGCGTGGTTGCCGGCCAGCGGCCGGCACTACCGGGCGGCGCGTTATGGAAACCGCAGCTCCACCACGCCCTCATGCGGCAGGCTTACCTTCACCGGAACGCTCTGCAGGTCGTCCTCGCTGCGATTGGCACTGCCGGTGCGCGAGATGCGTGCCAGCACTTCCACTTCGCGATGGACCGACAGCGGTGCGGTTGGCATCGGACTGTCACCGTCACCCAGCCCGACCGTGTCCGGGAATCCGCTCAGCGGCAGCTTGCGAGCGGCCACCGGCATCGGCGGGCCGCCGACGGCACGGGCCAGCACGAACACCTGGGTGCTGGCTGGCCACTCGGCGTTCTTCAGTGCCGGCAGCTGCACGCGCACCTGCAGCAGCGCCGGTGGCGCCGCAGCGCCAGCATCGGGCGCCTGGCCGGCGGCCTCGCGGGCAATCGCGATCTGCGCCTGCAGCGCCTGCGCGGCACCCGGTTCCAGTCGCGGCAGCAGGCCGCTCCACACGTCCGCAGCCTCGGCGTTCTTTCCGCGTTGCCGCAGGGCGATGCCCAGCAGCCAGCTGGCGCGCTCGGCGTCGGGGGCCTGTGTACGTGCCTGCTGCAACCAGGCCATCGCGGTGTCATCGAACTGCTTGCCGGCATCAGCCTGCGCGCGCGCCTGCGCGGCTTCCACCAGCACGCCCGGATCATCCGGTGCCAATTCGGCGGCCTTCGCGAAGGCGTCTGCCGCAGCTGAGGCATTGCCCAGTTCGGCCTGCGAACGCCCGAGCAATGCCCAGCCATCGGCACGCTGAGGGTCGCGCTTCAGTGCATCCTGCAGGGCCTGCACGCCATCGCGCAGGGTGGCTACCGACGGCGTCGGCTGTACCTGTGCTGCACGCGGATCACCGATCAGCAGGTACAGGCAGGCACCGGCCACGCCCAGTGCGAACACGCCGACCACGAAACCGCGGCGACCGTGGTGGCGCAACGGCCACAGCACCAGGGCTGCCATCAGCGCAGCAACCAGACCGGCCAGCACCGGCAGCCAATGGTTCACCATTCGTCTCCTTCATCGGCCTTGCCGGCCGGCGCCGCGCCGACGGCGCGTCCACGTCGGCGGACGATGCCCAGCACCACCAGTGCACCGGCGCCGAGGACCAGCAGGGGGCCACCCCACAGCAGCCAGGTGCCCGGCTGCAACGGTGGTTGATAGAGCACGAACTCACCGTAGCGCGCGACCAGGAACTGCTTGATCTGTGCGTCGTCGTGTCCCTGCTGCATCAGCTGCAGCACCTCGCGGCGCAGGTCCTGGGCGATCTGCGCGTTCGAATCGGCCAGCGACTGGTTCTGGCACTGCACGCAGCGCAGCTGCGCGGCCAGGTCATGGAAGCGGCGTTCCTCGGCGTCATCGCGGAACTGCAGCGGCTGCGGATCGTGCAGCGGCTGCTGGGCCAGCGCGGCCAGCGGCAGCGTCAGAAGCAGCAACGCCAGCAGCCAGCGCATGGGTTCAGGGCGCCGTATGCAGGGTGTTGCCGGCACTGCCCTGCGCTTTCTCGATCTTCTGCAGTGCCGGGATGAGCTTCTCGTCGACCACGCGCTGGGTCATCGCTCCACTGTACTTCCAGCGCACGATGCCACTGCCATCGACCAGGAACGTCTCCGGTGCGGCGGTCACGCCCCAGTCGATCGCGGTGCGGCCCTCGACGTCGCTGAGCACGACCATGAACGGGTTGCCCAGCTGTTCCAGCCAGTGCAGCGCGTCAGTCGGGTCATCCTTCCAGTTGTAGCCGATCACGCGCACGCGCTTGCTTTCTGCGAAACGGGTCAGCACCGGGTGTTCTTCACGGCAGGCCGCGCACCAGCTGCCCCAGACGTTCAGCAGATAGGGCGCGCCGCGCAGCTCATCGCTGCGCACGATCATCGCCGGGTCGTGCAGCACCGGCAGCGCGAACGCCGGCGCCGGCTTGTCGATCAGTGCCGACGGCAGTACGTCGCGCTGCGGGTCGCCCGACTTCATCACCCCATAGATCATCAGCCCGAGCAGGCCGAAGAAGAACAGCACGCCGATCACGATGGCTACCGGCGGCAGCGGGCGGGAGGGACGCGGGGCGGGGGACTCGGACATGGGAACTCCTACGGACGACGGAAACGGCGGTCGGCGGCGGTGATGAATCCGCCCAGGGCCATCAGCAGCGCGCCGAGCCAGATCCAGCGCACGAACGGCTTGATGTGCACCCGGACCGCCCATGCATTGTTGCCCAGCGGCTCGCCCAATGCCACGTAGACATCGCCGTCGAAGCGTGCATCGATGCCGGCCTCGGTCATCACCTGGCCGCCGCTGGCGTACTGGCGCTTCTCGGGATGCAGCAGGGCCTGCTCGCGGCCGTTGCGGAACACCCGCAGGTGGCCTCGATCAGCGATGAAATTCGGCCCTTCACGATGGTCCACGCCTTCGAAGCGGACTTCGTAGCGACCGACCACCAGCTGCTGGCCCGGTGCCAGCGCCACTTCACGCTGCACGTTCAGCGCTTCGACCAGCAGGGCGCCGGCCAGGAACACGGCGATGCCGGCGTGGGCGACGATCATGCCGAGCATCTCGGCGGTGAAGCGGCCATTTCCGCGCAGGCGCTGCCAGACGAAGCGTGCGGTGCCGAGTGCGACCCAGGCCGCAGCGGCGACGCCGATGCCGGCCTTCCAGCCGTTCTGCGGCGCCTGCCACCAGGCCAGCGCGCCCAGCAGCAGCGCCAGTCCCAGCCAAGGTGCCAGCAGCGCGGAGGCGCGCGAGGGCTGGTCACGCTGCCATTTCACCAGCGGGCCGAACGGCAGCAACAGGATCATCGGTGCCATCAGCAGCAGGAACAGGCTGCCGAAGTAGGGCGGGCCGACCGAGATCTTGCCCAGCGACAGCGCATCGGCCAGCAGCGGGTACAGCGTGCCCAGCAGCACCATTGCGCAGGCGGTGGCCAGCAGCAGGTTGTTGGCCAGCAGCAGGGTCTCGCGCGAGGTGGCGGTGAAGCCACGGCGCGGATCGTCGGCGTCCACGCTCAGCTTGCTGGCACGCAGCGCATACAGCAGCAGGCTGCCGCCCACCAGCACCGACAGGAACACCAGGATGAACAGGCCGCGCGAGGGATCGGCGGCGAACGAATGCACGCTGGTCAGCACGCCCGAGCGCACCAGGAAGGTGCCCAGCAGTGACAGCGCGAAGGCGGCGATCGCCAGCAGCAGGGTCCAGCTGCCGAAGGTGCCGCGCTTTTCAGTGACGGCCTGTGAATGGATCAGTGCCGCACCGACCAGCCACGGCATGAAGCTGGCATTTTCCACCGGGTCCCAGAACCACCAGCCGCCCCAGCCCAGCTCGTAGTAGGCCCACCAGCTGCCCAATGCGATGCCCAGGGTCAAAAAGCCCCAGGCAACGTTGGTCCACGGCCGCGTCCAGCGCAGCCAGCGCGCATCCACGCGACCTTCCAGCAATGCCGCCACCGCGAACGCGAACGGCACCGCAAAGCCCACGTAACCGATGTACAGCATCGGCGGGTGGATGATCAGGCCCGGATCCTGCAGCAGCGGATTGAGGTCGCGGCCTTCCAGCGGCGCCGGGTTCAGGCGCAGGAACGGATTGGAGGTGAAGATCAGGAAGGCGAGGAAGCCGACGCTGACGACACCCATCAGCGCCAGTACGCGCGCCTGCACCGATGCCGGCAGGTGCCGCGAGAACAGCGCCACCGCGCCGGTCCACAATGCCAGCACCAGCGCCCACATCAGCAGCGAGCCCTCGTGCGCGCCCCACACCGCCGAATAGCGGTAGATCAGCGGCAGCAGCGAATTGGAGTTCTCGGCCACGTAGCGCACCGAGAAATCCTGCTGCACGAACGCGGCGGTCAGCACCGCGAAGGCGCCGGCCAACAGCAGCAGCTGCGCGAAGGCGGCAGGCCGCGCCACCGCCATCCATGCCGCGTTGTTGCGATGCGCACCGACCAGCGGCAGGCCGGCCTGCAGCAGCGAGGCCAGCAACGCACACAACAGCAGGATCTGACCCAGTTCGGGCAGCACTCAGCGCACCTCGGGGGCCGTCACCGGCACGTCGTGCTTGCGATGGGCATCGCCCATCTTGTCGGCCACTTCCTTCGGCACGTACTTCTCATCGTGCTTGGCCAGCACTTCGTCGGCGACGAAGACACCGTCCTGCAGGCGGCCACTGGCGACCACCGCGGTGCCTTCGGCGAACATGTCCGGCAGGATCCGCGAGGTGGTCACCGCCAGCTGTGCATCGCCGTCGGTCACTTCGAAGCGCGCCTCCAGCGAGCCGACCGGGCGGTTGAAGGAGCCCTTCACCACCATGCCGCCCAAGCGGAAACGCGACTGTGCATCGACATCGCCGCGCAGCACTTCCGAAGGGGTGTACAGGTAGGCGATGTTGCGCTCGAGCGCCATCGCCACCAGCGCGGTGGCCAGGCCGGAGGCGAGCAGGGCCAGCAGCACCCACACGAGGCGGCGACGCTGTACCGGGGTCATCGTTCCAGCTCCGTCGACAGCGGCGGCACCGCGTCCTGCCTGCCGGCGCGGGTCTGCTTGCGCTGCTGCCGGGCCAGTGCCAGCCGGCGCGCCACGCGCAGGCGCAGCCACGAACCGAGGGCATCGGCGCCGAGCACCAGCACGAATACGGCGTAGGCGCCGATCACATAGGGCAGGTGGGTCATGGCTGGGCCTCCCGGGAGGCGCGCGCGGTATCGACACGGCCGCCGACCCAGGCCTTGCCGGCCTCGCGGTCGAGATTGTCGGCGCGGGCCTTGGCCAGCACCGAACCGGCAAACCAGAACTTGGTGCCGATCACCATCCACCACAGCGGCGCGATCATCGCGCTGCTGATCGCCGATTCACCGAACACGTTGATCGACTGGCGCTGGTGCAGGCCGCCCCACCAGTCCACCGAATAGCGGATCACCGGCAGCAGGCTGACACCTACAATGGCCAGCAGGCCAGCGGCGCGCGCGGCGCTGCGGCGGTCCTCGATGGCGTGGTACAGGCCGATCACGCCCAGGTACAGGAACAGCAGTACCAGTTCGCTGGTCATGCGCGGGTCCCAGTCCCACCAGGTGCCCCAGGTGCCCTTGCCCCAGATGCTGCCGGTCAGCAGGGTGATCAGGGTGAAGCCGGCGCCCATCGGCGCGCAGGCCATGGCCAGGATCTCGCAGATCTTGATCCGCCAGATCAGCGCGATCGCGGCATACAGCGCCATCAGCGCGAACACGAACAGGCTCATCCAGGCACTGGGCACGTGGATGTAGAGGATGCGGAAGCTGTCCAGCTGCTTGGCTTCCGGCGGCACCACCAGCAGCGCCTGCCACATGCCGACCAGCAGCACCGGTACTGCAGCAAGGTAGAACACCCGCGACCAGCGGGCAGCGAAACGGTCGAACGTGGGAGGCGAACCGAGTTGGTGGAACCAGCGGACAATCGGATTCATGCGTGACGGCTATCCAGCAGGGGTGGATTGGCTCTCAGCTCGGTCAACTCAGAGAAATACGTATTGCAGCGGCAGTGGCCAGCGGCGCCAGCACCAGCGCAAGCAGCAGGCCGGCGCCCAGCATCAGCAGCGCACCGACCGGATCCTGCCCGCGTCCGGCTGCCGCCAGGCTGCCTGCGCCGAACACCAGCACCGGCACGTACAGCGGCAACGACAGCAGCGCCACGAGAATACCAGAGCGCCGGATGCCAACGGTCAGTGCGGCGACCACGCCACCGATCAGGCTCAGCAAGGGCGTGCCCAGCAGCAACGATGCCAGCAACATCGGCAGCTGGTCATGCGGCAGATGCAGCATTTCGGCCAGCAGCGGGCTGACCACGATCAGCGGCAGCGCGGTGGTCGCCCAATGCAGCAGCACACGCACCAGTACGAGCCAGGCCAGCGGCACCGGCGCCAGCAGCCATTGTTCCAGCGAGCCGTCTTCGGCATCGGAACGGAACAGCGAATCCAGCGACAGCTGTCCCGCCAGCAGCACGGCCAGCCACAGCACCGCGCCGGCGGTGGCGGCCAGCAGTCGTGGCTCACGACCCTGGGCCAGCGCGAACAGCACCACCACCAGCACCGCGAACAGCAGCGGTTGCAGCGCGTCGCCGCGGCGGCGCCAGAGCAGGCGCAGGTCGCGCTTGAGCAGGGCGCCTGCGGTCTGCCACAGGCCCGGTTCGGTGCCCGGCGCGATCATGCGGCACCGCCGAGGTCGAGCTGGCGGGTGCGCACCGGCGGTGCGGCATAGGCGCCGTGGGTGGTGACCAGCGCAGCGCCACCGGCGCGCAGGTGCGCCGAAATCATCCGGTTGACCAGGGTGATGCCCTCCAGGTCGAGGTTGGCATAGGGCTCGTCGAGCAGCCACAGCGGCGCCGGCGACAGCCAGATGCGCGCCAGTGCCAGCCGCCGCTTCTGCCCGGCCGACAGGTGGCGTACCAGAGTGTCCTCGTAACCGGCCAGGCCGACGATGGCCAGCGCGTTGCCGGGCATCTGCCGCGCACGGCGGCCGTGCAGGCCACACAGGAAGTGCAGGTTCTCCAGCGTGCCGAGGTCCGGCTTCAGCGCCGGCAGGTGGCTGAGATAGGCGACATAGCGCGCACGCTCGGCGTTGCTGGCGGGCTTGCCGTCGATCCGCACCTGGCCGGTGCCGGGCCGGGCCAGGCCGGCCAGCACGCGCAGCAGGGTGGTCTTGCCGGCGCCGTTGCCACCCTGCACCAGCAGGGCTTCACCCGCGTCCACATGGAAGTCCAGCGGGCCGAACACCGGCTCGTCATTGCGGGAGAAGCTCAGGCCGCTGGCGGCCAGCAATGCAGGGGTGTCCAAGGGGCAGGGGTCTTCATGCCGGAGTGCGGTCGCAATTGTAGCGGTGAATGCCGACGGTAGTGCCGGCCGCTGGCCGGCAGATGCGACGCGACGTCGCAGATCGTCCCAGGGGCGCCGGCCAGCGGCCGGCACTACCGACGCGTGGATTGCGTAAACTCGGAGGCCTTGTTCCCCACAGTCCAGGCCGATGCAACCCACCACCAAGCTGCCCAAGGTCGGTACCACGATCTTCACCGTGATGTCCCAGCTCGCCGCCGAACACGGCGCGGTCAACCTGGGCCAGGGTTTCCCGGACTTTTCCGCGCCGCAGCGCCTGATCGATGAGACCGCCAGGGCGATGGCCGCCGGGCTGAACCAGTACCCGCCGATGACCGGCGTGGCCCCGCTGCGCCAGGCCATCGCCCAGAAGGCGCTGGACTGCTACGGCGCGCAGGTCGATGCGGACAGCGAGATCACCGTCACCAGCGGTGGCACCGAGGCCATCTTCAACGCCATCCACGCCGTGGTGCGTGCGGGCGAGGAAGTGATCGTGCTCGACCCGGCCTACGACTGCTACGAGCCGGCGATCGACCTGGCCGGCGCCAAGGCGGTGCATGTGTCGCTCGATCCGCAGACGTTCGCCGTCGATTGGGATCGCGTGCGTGCAGCGATCACCCCGCGCACCCGCATGTTGATCGTCAACACCCCGCACAATCCGTCCGGCGCGATGCTGTCGGCGCAGGACATGCAGGCGCTGGCCGAGCTGCTGCGTGGCACGCAGATCTACCTGATTTCCGATGAAGTGTATGAGCACATCATCTACGACGGCCGTCGCCATGAGTCGGCGCTGCGCTACCCGGAGCTGCGCGAGCGCGCGTTCGTGATCTCCAGCTTCGGCAAGACCTACCACTGCACCGGCTGGAAGATCGGTTATGCGATCGCCCCGCCGGCGCTGACCGCCGAGTTCCGCAAGGTGCACCAGTACAACACGTTCACCAGCTTCGGCCCGGCCCAGTACGGCTTCGCCGCGATGATCCGCGACGAACCCGAACACCACCTGGAACTGGGCGCCTTCTACCTGGCCAAGCGCGACCGTTTCCGCGAGCAGCTGGCCGGCACCCGCCTGAAGGCGCTGCCGGTGCCGGGCGGCTACTTCCAGCTGGTCGACTACTCGGCCATCAGCGACCTGCCGGACCATGAGTTCGTGAAGTGGCTGACCATCGAGAAGGGCGTGACCGCGATCCCGCTGTCGCCGTTCTACGAGACTCCTCCGGCCGGCCAGCGCCTGGTGCGCCTGTGCTTTGCCAAGAACGAAGCGACCATGGACGCGGCGATCGAACGCCTGCGCCTGCTGTGAGCGGAGGCGTAGACATGCAGGACCTGCGCATTTCCCTCGTACAGGGCGACACCCGCTGGCACGATCCGGCCGGCAACCGCGCCTACTACGGCGCGCTGCTCGCACCGCTGGCTGGCACCACCGACCTGGTGATCCTGCCGGAGACCTTCACCAGTGGTTTCTCCAACGAGGCCATCGCCCAGGCCGAAGGCATGGACGGCCCGACCGTGGCCTGGGTGCGCGAACAGGCCAAGGCCATGAACGCGGCGGTGATCGGCAGCGTGCAGCTGCGCGACGGCGAGGGCGTGTACAACCGCCTGCTGTTCGCCACGCCCGATGGCGGGCTGCAGCACTACGACAAGCGCCACCTGTTCCGCTACGGCGGCGAGCACGAGCGCTATGCGGCTGGCCGTGAGCGCCTGAGCGTGGAATGGAAGGGCTGGCGGATCAATCCGCAGGTCTGCTACGACCTGCGCTTCCCGGTGTTCTGCCGCAACCGCTACAACGTGGAGCGTCCTCAGCAGCTGGACTTCGACCTGCAGATCTTCGTCGCCAACTGGCCGTCGGCGCGCGCCTATGCGTGGAAGACCCTGCTGCGCGCGCGTGCGATCGAGAACCTGTGTTTCGTGGCAGCGGTGAACCGCGTTGGCGTGGACGGCAACCAGCTGCACTACGCCGGCGACAGCGCGGTGCTGGATTTCCTCGGCCAGCCGCAGGTGGAGATCCGCGAACGCGAACAGGTGGTCACCACCACCATCTCGGCCGATGCCCTGGCCACGCATCGCGCGCGCTTCCCCGCGATGCTCGATGCCGATGCCTTCCACCTGGACGAACAGGCCTGAGCGACGGCCTGAACACCACCGCACCAGCGCGCGCGCCTGCATCCAACGTGCACGCGCGCGCTGCTAGATTCGCCGGCAGTCCGACCGAACTGGAAGTCCCGCCATGAACAAGCCCTTCGCCCTGCTGCTGGCCCTGTCCGCTGCCACGCTGGCTCCAGCCGCGCACGCTGCCGGCAATCTCGACTGCCAGCTGCGCTACAACCTGTCCGGCTGGTCGCTGATCTACAAGACCGCGTCCGGCACCGGCACGGTCACCTGCAGCAATGGCGCCAGCATGCCGGTGCGTATCGAAGTGAAGGGCGGCGGCCTGACCGTGGGCAAGTCGAAGATCACCAATGGGCGTGGCAGCTTCACCGGCGCCGTGAGCGTCAATGAGCTGCTGGGCACCTACGCCTCGGTCGGTGCGCATGCCGGCGCGGTGAAATCCAGCAATGCGCAGGTGATGACCAAGGGCGACATCTCGTTGGCCCTGTCCGGCACCGGCAAGGGCTGGGACCTGGGCGTGGACGGCGCCGCCTTCACCATCAGCCGGCGCTGACAACAAAAAAGGGGACGGAGGGGATTAAGTCGTTTTTGCCTAGCCAATTCACAATGTGGCAAAAACGACTTAATCCCCTCCGTCCCCTGTTTTACATCAGGCGCCGTCGGTGTTCGTGCGTACATTGAGTTTCCAGCGGATGCTGCCCTGCTGGGTCGAGTGCTGATGGTGCGACTGCGGCGGGAAGGGGTCGTTCTGATTGCTCGTGATCTCGCGCCTGCAGCCAAGGCAGACGTAGATGCCTGAAACGGGAACAGTGTGGCCCGGGCCGTAGACTGTGTTCCACCAGATGTTGGTGGGATTTACCAGTGTCAGCACAGAGCCGCTGGTATGCCATGCCATCGTCGTTTCCTTATGCGGGGAGACGCTTCACGATAGGCGTTCATCGCGTTGCTCGCGTCGACCTGTGGCACTAATTGCACGTTTTCAAAGAATTCCTAGTTCTCGCCTTGCGTCCGCCCATGGCGTGGATCCACCCGCGGGTCGATCTACCAGGCAAAGAAAAACCCCGGCCGGAGCCGGGGTTTTCATTTCAGTCGGGCCGCTGATCAGCCGCCGCGCGGGCCGCTGCGGCGCGGACCGCCGGGACCGCGGTTGCCACCGGGGCCACCCGGGCCACGGTTGCCACCCGGACCGCCGGGGCCGCGATTGCCACCCGGCCCACGGTTGCCACCACCCGGACCACGACCGCCCGGACGGGCGCCGCGCGCCGGCTTCGGGCTGCCATACGGGTTGAAACCCGGGGTTGCATGGTCGGACGGGAAGCTCGGGGCGTTGCCCGGATGGCCGTACGGGTGCTTGTTGCCCTGGCCCTGCGAGCGGTTGCCCGCACCGGCCGGCCGGCCCTGGCCGCCTGCGCCACCACGGCCTTCGCCACCGAAACCGCCACGGCCCTGACCGCCACCGGCGCCAGCACCTGGGCCCTTCGGCTTGCCGTACGGGCGGCCCTGGCCGCCTGCGCCCGGACCACGGGCACCCGGGCCACGTGCGCCCGGACCGGCATTGCGATGGCCGCTCGGGCCGGTGCTCACGCCATCCGGCACGTACCAGGTGCGGAACGCCGCCGGATTGCCTTCCGGCAGCGAACGATCGTTCTTCTGGGCGCGCTGCTTGAACGGCTTCTGCGACTGCTTGGCTGCCGCTTCACCGCTGACCGTCAGGCCGCCCTTGAAGCCGCCGCCCTTGCCACCGCGGCCACGGCCGCGGTCTTCGCGGACGTTGTCGAAGCGGCGCAGCTCACGGCCTTCGTCGGCGGTGTTGTGGCCATTGACGTAGGCATTGCCGCGGCCACCTTCGCGCACGCGCACAGTGGTCTTTGCGGCGCGGCGCTGGCCGATCACCGGCTGCAGCGTCAATGCCGACGGTGCGCCTTCTTCCAGCTTCAGCTGCGCGCGCAGCGCTTCCACCTGGGCGGTGCCCAGTTCCACCGAATGGCCACGGGCCAGTTCGCGCGGCAGGCTCACCTTGCCATAGCGGGTGCGCTTCAGGCGGCTGACCTGGCAGCCCTGCGATTCCCACAGGCGGCGCACTTCGCGGTTGCGGCCTTCCTTCACCACGACGCGGAACCAGTCGTGGGAATCGGTGCCGCCGATGCGTTCGATCTCATCGAACTTGGCCGGACCGTCTTCCAGTGCGACGCCACGGCCGAGGCGGTCGACGATGGCGTCGGAGACCTTTTCCTCGCCTTCCGGTGCACGCACGCGCACCACGTACTCGCGCTCGACCTCGAACGACGGGTGCATCATGGCGTTGGCCAGCTCGCCGTCGGTGGTGGCCAGCAGCAGGCCGGTGGTATTGATGTCCAGGCGACCGATGGCGATCCAGCGCGCGCCCTTCAGCGGCGGCAGCGACTCGAACACGGTCGGGCGGCCTTCGGGATCTTCGCGGGTGGTCACCTGGCCTTCCGGCTTGTTGTAGACCAGTACGCGCGACGGTTCGGCCAGGGCAGTGGCGACGAAGCCACGGCCATCCAGTTCGATCCTGTCGCCGCTCTTGACCGACATGCCGGTCTGCGCGACTTCACCGTTGACCTTGACCAGGCCTTCGGCGATGCGCTGTTCCAGCGCGCGGCGCGAGCCGAGGCCGGCCTGGGCCAGCACCTTGTGCAGGCGCTCTTCCAGCTTGAACTGTTCGGAGGTGGCTTCGCGCTTCAGCGAGAGCTTGTTACGGGGGGTGTCACTCATCAGTTTTGCTCCGGCCGACGGTTTCGAGGTCGGCCTCTGGTTCGGAATCGGCTTGGTCAACAGCCACGGTCGTCATCGCGACGGCGTTGTCTTCGCGTTCGTTCACTGGCACCGCGCGCTCGCCCGGCGCGGAATCGGGGTGCCCATCATCGAGGGGCGAAGGTGCTTGCTCATCGGAGGCCGATGCAGGGGCTGCATTGGCGGAATCGGGGGTGTCACTGCCGGCCAGGCCGGCGTCATCGTTCGCGGCAACGCCATCGGCGCCGGCCGAGATGTCTGGACCCTCGGCACCGGCCACGGGCGGTGCATCACGGTCCAGGGCCAGCTGCGGTTCCAGCTCACCCAGGTCCTTCAGTTCCGACAGCGGCGGCAGTTCGTCCAGCCGCTTCAGCCCGAAGTAGTCCAGGAAGCCCTTGGTGGTGCCGAACAGCGCCGGCTTGCCGGGCACGTCGCGGTGGCCGACCACGCGGATCCATTCGCGTTCTTCCAGCGCCTGGATGATGTTGCTGCTGACCGCTACGCCGCGCACCTGCTCGATCTCGCCGCGGGTGATCGGCTGCCGGTAGGCGATCAGCGCCAGGGTTTCCAGGGTGGCGCGGGTGTAGCGGGTCTTGCGTTCGGTCCACAGCCGGCTGATCCAGCCATGTACTTCGCCGGTGACCTGGTAGCGGAAGCCGGAGGCGACCTCGACCAGTTCCACGCCACGACCTTCGCAGGCCTCGCGCAGGCGCTCCAGCGCACGTTCGATGCTGCCCGGCGGTGCCGGTTCCTCTTCCGGAAACAGGTCCTTCAGCTGGGCCAGGGTGAGTGGCTGGCTGGAGGCCAGCAGGGCACCCTCGACAATGCGGTCGATCAGCGATTGATCCATCGGCAGTCAGCGCTCACTCGTTGGCATTGGCGGCGTCGTTGTCGTCGAACTCGCTGCTGAACTGCAGCGGGGCGTTGGTGTTGCCAGCGGCCAGCGACTTCACGTAGATCGGCGCCAGCGGTTCTTCCTGGACGATGTCCAGCAACTGTTCCTTGGCCAGTTCCAGCACTGCCAGGAACGTGACCAGCACGCCCAGCTTGCCTTCTTCGGCGGTGAACAGCCCTTCAAAACGATAGAACTTGCCGTCCTCCAGGCGCCCCAGCACTTCCCCCATGCGCTGCCGCACGCTCAGTGCTTCACGCTTGATGGCGTGGCCGCTGAACAGCTCGGCGCGCTTGAGCACGTCGTGCAGGGCCAGCAGCATTTCCTTCAGGTCCACCGGCGGCGGCAGCTTCACCGTGGCGCGCTCGGGCATGAAGGCATGCGCCACCGTGGTGTCGCGGTCCTGGCGGGGCAGCGCGTCGATGTCCTCGGCGGCCTGCTTGAAACGTTCGTACTCCTGCAGCCGGCGCACCAGCTCGGCGCGCGGGTCGGCCTCATCGCCTTCCTCGCTGACCGGGCGCGGCAGCAGCATCCGCGACTTCACCTCGGCCAGGATCGCGGCCATCACCAGGTACTCGGCCGCCAGCTCGAAGCGCAGCTCGCGCATCACGGTGATGTATTCCACGTACTGCCGGGTGATTTCGGCCACGGGAATGTCCAGCACATCCAGGTTCTGGCGGCGGATCAGGTACAGCAGCAGGTCCAGCGGGCCTTCGAAGGCGTCCAGGATGACTTCCAGCGCGTCCGGCGGGATGTACAGGTCCTGCGGGATCTGCAGGACCGGTTGCCCATGCACCACGGCCAGCGGCATTTCCTGCTGCTGGGGGGCGGGCGGCCGAGTTGGCGGGTTCGCGTCGAGCGCGAGTTCGGAAGTCATCTAATGGACATCAGGATTGCAACGGACCAGTCGCGGCACCGGGTTCGCCGGGCCAACGCCACGGAGCCCCAGGGCACCAGACACGCCGGGATCGGCGCGATTCCACACATATCAAACAGCAGGACGCGCCGCAGTAAACGGCAGCGACAGAACTACGGGGAGGTCGTCTACGTGGCCCGGCCAGGTGGTCCGGTTTGAAGCAGCGGATCTGTCGTCGGGGGCTGCGTGGCCGCAGAAACCGACGGGCTGCTGCATCCAGCCACGTGCAATGGAGTCTAGGGTAAGCCTTTGCTGCGCCAGTGTCCAGCCGGAACGGGGCAGGGGCTGCATTGGCTAGAATCGGCGGACCCGACAACGCAAGCGAGGAAATGCCGGTGTGGTATGTGATCGAAGGGTATGACGGCCAGGATGTGCTGGCGCAGCGGCTGCAGGCGCGGCCGGAGCATCTGGCGCGGCTGCATGCGCTGCGCGACGCGGGGCGCCTGCTGCTGGCCGGGCCTTGCCCGGCGGTGGACAGTGAAGACCCGGGCCCGGCCGGTTTCAGCGGTTCGGTGGTGATCGCGCAGTTCGAGTCGCTGCCGCAGGCCCAGGCCTGGGCCGATGCCGACCCGTACGTGGCTGCAGGCGTCTACACCCGCGTGCAGGTCCGCCCGTTCCGCAAGGTGCTGCCGTGAACGCGGAACGGATCGAGCGGATCCGTGATGCGCTGCAGCAGGCGCTGGCGCCGAGCGTGCTGGAGATCGAGGACGACAGCCATCGTCACGCCGGCCATGCCGGTGCGCGCGACGGGCGCGGCCATTTCAACGTGCATGTGGTCAGTGAGCGCTTCGCAGGGCTGGCTCCATTGGCCCGGCATCGCGCGGTGTATGCCGCGCTGGGATCGATGATGGACACCGATATCCACGCGCTGTCCATCCGCGCACAGACCCCGTCAGAACAGGGCTGAGTCCTTGTCCCGCACTGTCCTGGCCGGTCCCTGCGGGCCTCGCCACGGACAGATTTTCATGTCCATTTCGGGACATTCGCCTAACGGACTGTTTACAAGCCTGGATGGAAACGCTTACATTCCGCGCCAATGCTGGTAGGTCCAAGCCGTGGAGGGCGGCTTCGTGAACAAGGCAGCTATCACAATCAAAGACGTCGCACGCGAAGCCCGGGTCTCCGTGGCCACGGTTTCCCGCGCGCTAAACGGGCATGAAAATGTCGCCGAACCGGTCCGCCAGCTTGTGCTGGAGGTGGCCGCACGGCTGCGTTACACCCCGCACGCCGCCGCCCGCAGCCTGAGCAGCCGCCGCACCAATACGGTGGGCGTGGTGCTGCCTGACCTGTACGGCGAATTCTTCTCCGAGCTGATGCGCGGCATTGACGGGGTGGCCCGCAACCGCCGCCAGCACCTGCTGGTGTCCAGCTACCACGGTGACCAGGAACAGCAGGGCGCCGCCCTGCGTGCCATGCGCGGCCGCGTCGACGGCCTGCTGGTGCTTTCGCCCTATGCCGAGAGTCCGGGCTTCCTGACCGACAACCTGCCGCAGTCGTTGCCGACGGTGTTGATCAACACCTATCTGCCCGGGCAGGACCACCCGGTGCTGAGCATCGACGACCACGCCGGCGCGATGGCGATGACCCGCCACCTGCTGGATGCCGGCCACCGCCGCATTGCCTTCATTTCTGGTCCGGACCTCAACTTCGACGCGCGCGAGCGCCTGCGCGGCTTCCGTGACGCGCTGGCGGCTTTTGGCGGTGGCGCCGAAGGCATCGAGCTGCCCGGTGATTTCGACGAAGCTTCCGGCCATCGTGCCGGTCAGGAGTTGCTGGCAGCCGGAGCGCTGCCCGATGCCGTATTCGCCGCCAACGACATGATGGCCCTGGGCTGCCTGTATGCGTTCACGCAGGCAGGGGTCCGTGTGCCGGCCGATGTGGCCCTGGCGGGTTTCGATGACATTCCACTGGCGCGTTTCGTCCACCCGTCGCTGACCACCATGCAGGTCAGCATCGCCGAGCTCGGCGACCGGGCCATGACGCGCCTGATGCAGTTGATGGACGGCACCTCCACGGATGGGGCAGGGGACAAGCAGACCCTGGTTCCCCGCTTGATTGTTCGCGATTCCACCACTCCGCCATCCGGCCGTTGAAGCCAGAGGCGTTTCTTCTTTTTTTGACTGATCGCAGGGACCGCGCAAGCGGTTACCGCCACCCGGAGATTGAGTTGATGATGCATACCACCTTCCGCATGCCGGCGCGCCGGCTGCTGAGCACCGCCCTGGTCAGCTGCCTGATGCTGGCTGCCGCCCCCAACGTCATGGCGCAGTCGGCCAACGCCAGCCTGCGCGGCCAGGTTGCCGGTGCCCAGGCCGGCACCGAAGTGACCGCCACCAATGTGGCCACCGGTACCGTCCGCCGTGGCACCATCCGCGCCGACGGCAGCTACTCGCTGATGGGCCTGGATCCGGGCACGTACAACGTGGTCGCCAACGGCCAGACCCAGAAGGTCACCGTCACCGTGGCGTCGACCGCGACGCTGAACTTCGCCGGTGCCGCCAGCAGCACCCCGGGTTCGACCGCGGCCACCAATCTGGACACCGTCAACGTTGTCGCGCCGACCCTGCTGCAGGAAGTGCGTACCTCCGAAGTCGGCAAGACCGTCAGCCTGCAGCAGATCCAGACCACTCCGCAGGTGTCGCGCAACTTCCTGGAGTTCGCCGACGCGGTGCCGGGCCTGATCTTCACCCGCGACGCCAAGGGCAATACCTCGCTGCGCGGCGGCGCCACCAATGCAGATGGCACCAACGTCTACATCGACGGCGTGGGCCAGAAGAGCTACGTCAAGGGTGGCGGCGTGGCCGGCCAGTCCGGCAGCGCCGGTAACCCGTTCCCGCAGCTGGCCATCGGCGAATACAAGGTCATCAGCGGCAACTACAAGGCCGAGTATGGCCAGGTGTCGAGCGCCGCAGTGACGGCTGCGACCAAGTCCGGTACCAATGAGTTCAAGGGTGAGGCGTTCTACCGCTACACCGATGAAGACATGCGTGCCAAGACCCCGGCCGAGCGCCAGGGCGGCAAGGAGAAGATGGTCTCGGCCGAGAAGGAATACGGCTTCGCCCTGGGCGGCCCGATCATCCAGGACAAGGCGCACTTCTTCGTGACCTACGAAGCCAAGCGCTTCGACCTGCCGGTCACCATCGCGCCGGATGGCGCGGTCACCGGCGCTGCCGGCCTGCTGCCGCCCGCTGGTGCCGCCGGCCTCGGCCCGGCCAGCCAGCCGTTCCAGCAGGATCTGATCTTCGGCAAGATCGACTTCGAGCCGACCGACAACGACCGCATCGAACTGACCTTCCAGGACCGCGACGAAACCCAGTCGCAGTTCAGTGGCCAGACCTCGCCGGAAGCCGGCCGTGAAGTGGTCAACACCGACCGTCGTTATGCCCTGCGCTGGAACCACAGTGGTGAGCGCTACTACAACGAGTTGATGGTCACCCACGAAGACTCGTTCAACAACCCGACCCCGCTGACGCTGGCCAACGGCATCACCTACACCGCACCGGACGGCCCCGAAGACCGCACCATCGTGAAGATCGGTGGCGCCTCGGCACTGGATTCGCAGGTGAAGGGCCAGAAGGGCTGGTCGATCGAAGACAACCTGACCCTGGATGGCATCCAGTGGGCCGGTGACCACACCATCAAGATGGGCGTGAAGTACAAGCAGATCGACCTGTACGCGTCCGATGCGGCGCAGATCAATCCGACCTTCACCTACTCGCTGGGCGATCCGGACTTCCCCGATTCCATTCCGTACAAGGCGCAGTTCGTCAAGCCGGTGACCGGCGTGACCGGCGTGTCCGGTGAAGTGCGTTCGAAGTCCAAGCAGTACGGCGTGTTCATCCAGGACGACTGGCAGGTCAATGACCACCTGCAGCTGAACATCGGCCTGCGCTGGGACTACGAAAAGACCCCGTCCTACCTGGACTTCGTGACCCCGCAGCAGGTGGTCGACGCCATCTATTCGCAGGATCCGCGCGCCCCCGCCGGCCAGACCTATGCCGATTCGCTGGCGCTGGGCGGCCTGGACATCAGCGACTACATCAGCAACGGCCACAACCGCAAGGCGTTCAAGGACGCCTGGCAGCCGCGCCTGGGCTTCTCGTATGACATCAACGCCGACGAGCAGCACGTGATCCACGGTGGTGCCGGCCGTTCCTACGACCGTGACCTGTTCGACAACCTGCAGCTGGAAACCACCAAGCTGGCCCTGCCGCAGCCGACCATCTACTTCCGCAACCCGGCCACCGGCGCCTGCATCAACGGCCAGGCCGCCTGCTATGACTGGAACCCGAACCTGCTCAACGGGATCGGCAACCTGCAGGCACTGGTCGGCGCGACCAGCAATGCCGGCCTGGAAGTGGACCTGCTGAACAACAAGCTGAAGGCGCCGTACTCGGATCAGTTCAGCTTGGGCATGAGCAACCAGATCGGCGACTGGCTGACCGACGCCACCATCGCCCGTACCCTGAGCTACGACGGCTTCGCCTTCACCCTGGGCAACCGCTACCCGACCGGCCAGTTCTTCGATGATCCGCGCCTGTGTGGTGGCACCTCCCCGGGCCTGAGCCAGGCCTGGAGCTGCAACGTGCCGGGCTTCGGCAGCCTGATCATCGGCCAGCAGGGCATCAAGACCCGTGCCACCCAGGTCCTGTTGTCGGCACAGAAGCCGTTCACCAAGGAAAGCGGCTGGGGCACCTCGATCGCCTACACCTGGACCACCGCGCGCCACAACCGCGACATCAACGAGAAGTATGCGTTCGATCGCGGCCTGATCGGTGACTACCCGACCATCCGCTCCAACGGCGCACCGCGCCACCGCCTGGTGGTGACCGGTTCGTACGCGGGCTTCTGGGGCATCACCTTCGGCGGCAAGATCACCCTGGCCACCCCGACCGCCGTCAACGACTGGTACCCGGTGATGCAGGCCAGCGGCTACACCCTGCCGACCCCGCAGGCGGCCGTGCCCAACGCAACCGGCAAGTTCCTGGTGGGTGGCAAGATCTTCGGCTACCGTTCGGTCGACCTGCAGGCGACGAAGACGTTCAAGCTGGCGGGCAACACCGAGCTGTACGCCCGTCTGGACATCATCAACGTGTTCAACTTCGACAACTTCTCCACCTACAACTACGTCAAGACCAACGGCAAGCTGCAGGCCAGCTACAACGAGACCGGCGACATCATCGGCACTCCGCGCCAGGTCAAGGCCGAAGTGGGCTTCCGCTTCTAAGCGGCGCCGCCTGTTGCTGTATCCGATGCCGCCGGTCCGCCGGCGGCATCGATTGTGTGAGAACGGCAATGGCCGGCCCCGTGCCGGTCCATTGCCCACGCCGCTGCCGGGCAGGGGGCAGCGGCGTGGGCAATGATCGCGGTGTCAGACCACGTTTTTCGTGGTTTTTTAAGAGCGCATCTTGTAAACGATTTCAGATCATTGGACGGTATGCTTTCCCATCGATCAGACCACCGGAGGAACCGCGCCATGCAGGCACGCCATCTGTCGTCCGCCGCAATGCTGTGCTTGGCGGTGGCCGCCTGCCAGCCGGCCCAGCAGGAACCTGCCAAGCCGCGCCCGCCGGTGATCCTGATCGAGGCCGATGCACCGCCGCGGCCGATGAAGCCGGAGCTGCCGCCGCTGTTCGATGACATTGAGCGCCGCACCTTCCAGTTCTTCTGGGACACCACCAACGAAGTGAACGGGCTGACCCCGGACCGCTACCCGTCGCGGCCGTTCGCCAGCATCGCCTCGGTCGGCTTCGCGTTGACTGCCTATCCGATCGGCATCGAGAACGGCTGGGTCAGCCGCAACCAGGCCATCGACCGTACCCTGACCACCCTGAAATTCTTCCGCGACGTGCCGATGGGCCCGCAGCGCACCGGCAAGGCCGGCTACAAGGGCTTCTACTACCACTTCCTGGACATGCAGGAAGGGCGTCGCTACGACAGCTGGGTCGAACTGTCCTCGGTGGATACCGCACTGCTGATGATGGGCGTGCTGTTCGCGCAGTCGTACTACGACGGTGACGATCCGCGCGAAAAGGAAATCCGCCAGATTGCCGATACCTTGTACAAGAAGGTCGACTGGCCGTGGCTGCAGCAGCGTGCGCCGCTGATCTCGATGGGCTGGTTCCCGGAGAGCGGCTTCATCGACCACGACTGGATGGGCTACAACGAGGCGATGATGGTCTACATCCTCGCCCTGGGCTCGCCCACGCACCCGGTCAGCCCGGACGCGTGGACGGTGTGGACGCGCACCTATGACAACGACTGGGGTGTCTACCAGGGCCAGGAATACCTGTCCTTCGGCCCGCTGTTCGGCCACCAGTACAGCCACGTCTGGATCGACTTCCGCGATATCCAGGACGCGTACATGCGCGAGCGCGGCAGCACCTATTTCCTCAACAGCCGCTCGGCTGCGCTGGCCCAGCGCGAATACGCCATCGCCAACCCGATGCAGTGGAAGGAGTATGGCGAGAATGTGTGGGGCCTGACCGCCAGCGATGGCCCGCAGAACACCACGCAGGAATACCGCGGCGAGCAGCGCCAGTTCCGCCATTACTCCTCGCGCGGCGCTGGGCTGCGCGAGAATTTCGATGACGGCACCATCGCCCCGACTGCGGCGATCGCTTCGGTGGTGTTCGCGCCGGAGCAGGTGATCCCGGCCACGCTGGAAATGCACAAGCGCTACGGCGACTACATCTATTCCAGCTACGGCTTCCTGGATTCATTCAACCCCAGCTTCAACTACGACATCCCGATCAAGACCGGCCGCCTGGTGCCGGATCGCGGCTGGGTCGCCAGCGACTACATCGCCATCGACCAGGGACCGATCCTGACCATGATCGCCAACTACCGCAACGACTTCGTCTGGGAAGTGATGAAGAAGAATCCGTACATCCGCAAGGGCCTGGAGCGGGCCGGATTCAGCGGCGGCTGGCTGGCGCCGGAAGGGTCGTTCCAGCCGCTGGAACTGCAGAAGGACGAAAAGGCCGCGGCAGCACGCGCGGTGGGTATCGCCGAATCACGCGCGGCTGCCGCGCAGGAACAGAAGAACAATGCCAACCGCACCACAGGCCAGGGCAAGTAACCCGATGCCGAACTGGATCGACCGCCTGCGCCGCTGGGCGCTGCCTGCCCTGGCCACCCTGGCCGTGGCCGGCTGCGCCCGCACCGAACCGGGCACCACCACCGTGCGCTTCTGGGCGATGGGCCGCGAAGCCGAGGTGGTCAGCGAGCTGATCCACGAGTTCGAGGCCGAAAACCCCGGCATCAAGGTGGATGTGCAGAACATCCCGTGGACCGCCGCGCACGAGAAGCTGCTGACCGCGTTCGCCGCCGACGGACTGCCGGACGTGTGCCAGCTCGGCAATACCTGGGTGCCGGAGTTCGCCGAACTCGACGCGCTTACACCGCTGCAACCGTTCGTGCAGCGCTCCACTGTGGTCGACCCGAAAGATTACTTCCAGGGCATCTGGGATACCAACGTGATCCACGGCGAACTGGTCGGCGTGCCGTGGTATGTCGACACCCGCCTGATCTACTACCGCAAGGACCTGCTGGCCAAGGCCGGCTACGACCACCCGCCGCGCACGTGGCCGGAGTGGGAGGAGCAGATGGCGGCGATCAAGCGCATGCAGGGCCCGAACCGCTACGCGGTACTGATGCCGATCAACGAATTCGAGCAGCAGCTGTCGCTGGCCCTGCAGCAGCCCGATCCGCTGCTGCGCGACGACGATACCCGCGGCAATTTCGCCAGCCCGGGGTTCCGCCGCACGCTGGCCTTCTACGCCAACATGTTCGAGCAGGGCTGGGCGCCGAAGATGTCCGAGACGCAGATCTCCAACGTCTGGGATGAATTCTTCCGCGGCTTCAACGTGTTCTACATCTCCGGCCCCTGGAACATCCGCGAGTTCAAGAAACTGCAGCCGAAGGAACTGGAAGGACAGTGGGGCACCGCCGCGCTGCCGGGGCCGGACGGTCCGGGCGCGGGCATCGCCGGTGGCACCAGCCTGGTGATCTTCCGCAAGTCGCAGCAGAAGGAGGCGTCCTGGAAGCTGATCGAATTCCTGTCGCGCCCGCAGATCCAGGCACGCTTCCATTCGATCATCGGCGACCTGCCGCCGCGCCGCAGCGCCTGGAACGCGCCGTCGCTGGCCAACGATCCGCTGGCCGCCGCGTTCCGCGATCAGCTGGAGCGGGTCAAGCCGACGCCGAAGGTGCTCGAATGGGAGCGCATCGTGCAGGAAATGCGCATTGTCACCGAGAAGGTGGTGCGCGGAGGCCTGCCGCAGGACAAGGCCGTGGCCGAACTGGACCAGCGCGTGGACAAGGTGCTGGCCAAGCGCCGCTGGATGCATGAACAACAACGCCTGCAGGAGCGCGCGCCGTCGCCGCAATCGAGCAGCGCAGTGGCCGCCGGGAGCGCGCAATGAAACGTACTTCGCTGGCCGGCTGGATCTTCGCCGGCCCCTCGCTGATCGTGCTGGGCGTGTTCTTCGGCCTGCCGGTCGCCTCGGCGCTGGCGCTGAGCGTGACCGACTTCGACCTCTATGCACTGGCCGACAGCAGCAACCTGCGCTTCGTCGGCCTGGGCAACTACATCGACCTGCTGCAGACGCCGATGTTCTGGAAGTCGCTGTGGAACACCACCTACTTCGTGCTGATCGGCGTGCCGTTGTCGATCGGCGTGTCGCTGGGCGCGGCGATGCTGCTCAACGCACCGGCCGCGCGCTTCAAGGCGCTGTTCCGCACGGCACTGTTCGCACCGGTGGTGACCACGCTGGTGGCGGTGGCAGTGATCTGGCGCTACCTGTTCCATACCAGCTATGGCCTGGTGAACTACGGCCTGGGCCATCTGGGCATCAGTCCGATCGACTGGCTGGGTGATCCCAACTGGGCGATGCCGACCATCATGCTGTTCGCGGTGTGGAAGAACTTCGGCTACAACATGGTGATCTTCCTCGCCGGCCTGCAGGCGATCCCGCATGACCTGTACGAAGCCGCGCGCATCGACGGTGCTTCGCGCTGGAAGCAGTTCCTGCACATCACCCTGCCGATGCTCGGCCCGGTGCTGCTGGTGGTCGGGGTGATCACCGTGTCCGGCTACTTCCAGCTGTTCGCCGAGCCGTACGTCATGACCCGCGGCGATCCGCTGCAGAGCACCGTCAGCGTGCTGTATTTCATGTTCGAGGAAGGCTTCAAGTGGTGGAACCTGGGGCGCGCCTCCGCGGTGGCGTTCCTGCTGTTCCTGATCATCCTGGCGGTGACCACCGTGATGCTGCGTTTCGGCCGCAAGAGGCAGTTGGTATGAGTCGTGAAATCGGCCAGTCGCGCTGGTACCCGTGGATGATCAATGGTGCGTTGCTGGTGCTGGCCCTGGTCAGCCTGGCACCGCTGCTGTGGATGCTCTCGGTCTCGTTCATGCCGCAGGGCGAGGCCAGCCATTTCCCGCCGCCGCTGCTGCCTTCGAGCATCACCACGCACAACTACCATGAGTTGTTCGCGCGTACCGGCATGGGCGGCAACTTCGCCAACAGCCTGCTGGTGTCGCTGGCTATCACGCTGGGTTCGCTGCTGCTCAACACCATGGCCGGCTACGCCTTCGCCAAGCTCAACTTCGTTGGCCGCGAACGCCTGTTCCAGGTGCTGATGGCAGCGCTGGTGATTCCGGCGCAGGTGGCGATGCTGCCGCTGTTCCTGCTGATGAAGCAGCTGGGCCTGGTCAACAGCTTTGGCGGGGTGATCGTGCCGGCGCTGGCCAGCGTGTTCGGCATCTTCCTGGTGCGCCAGTACGCGCGTTCGATCCCGGACGAGCTGCTTGAAGCGGCGCGCATCGACGGCGCGGGGGAGCTGCGCATCTTCTTCCAGATCGTGCTGCCGATGCTCAAGCCGGTACTGGTGACCCTGGCGATCTTCACCTTCATGGGTGCATGGAACGATTTCATGTGGCCGCTGATCGTGTTGACCGACCAGGAGCACTACACTTTGCCGGTGGCGCTGGCCACCCTCTCGCGCGAGCACATCATGGACGTGGAAATGATGATGGCTGGCGCGGTGGTCACCGTGGTTCCGGTGCTGGCACTGTTCCTGGTGCTGCAGCGGTACTACATCCAAGGTCTGTTGCTGGGGAGCGTCAAGGGATGAAGCGAGCGATCGCCGTTGGACTGTGCCTGTTGTGGACTTCCCTGGCGATCGCCGCACCACCGGCACTGCCGGCGCCGAAGGTACTGGACGATTTCGACGACATCGGCGCCTGGAAGCTGGTGCTGTCCGACCAGGTCAGCGGTTCGCTGCGGCCGGTGAGCGGTGCCGGTGGCGGCCGCGCGCTGTGCCTGGACTACGATTTCCACGAGGTGTCGGGCTACGTCGGCATCCGCCGCGCGCTGGGCATCGAGTACCCGGCCAACTACCGCTTCGGCTTCCAGCTGCGGGGAGATTCGCCGGGCAACGACCTGCAGTTCAAGCTGATCGATGCCAGCGGCGATAATGTCTGGTGGGTCAATCGTCCGGGCTACAGCTTCCCCAAGGCGTGGACGCCGGTCGAATACCGCCGTCGCCAGATCGACAAGGCGTGGGGGCCATCGCCGGATAAGGAGATGGCGCGCAGCGCTGCGGTCGAGTTCACGATCTACAGCAAGGTCGGCGGCCGCGGCACGGTGTGCTTCGACAAGCTGACCCTGCAGGGCCTGCCGCCGCAGGATGATTCGGCGCTGGTGCCGTCGGTGATCGCCGATACCGCCACCGCGCTGCAGGACCGGATGATCGACGGAAAGAGCGATACGTTCTGGATCAGTGGCGGGGTCAAGCAGCAGACCATCAGCCTGGACCTGCACAAGAGCCGCGAGATCGGCGGTGCGGTGATTGACTGGCTGCCGAACCTTGAAGCCAATCGCTACACCGTGCGGACGTCCGAGGATGGCCGGGACTGGCGCACCGTGCGCGAGGTGACCGGCGGTGCGGGTGGCCGCGACTGGCTGGCGCTGCCGGATACCGACGCGCGCTACGTGCGCTTCGATCTGCACGATGGCCCGAACTGGCGCTATGGCATCCGTGACATCACGCTCAAGCCGCTGGCGTTCGCGGCCACGCCGAACGCATTCCTGTCCTCGGTGGCGGCCGACCTGTCGCGCGGCTCGCTGCCGCGTGCATACGTGGGCGAACAGCCGTACTGGACCCTGCTCGGCCTCGATGGCGGCCAGGAGCAGGCACTGATCAGCGAGGACGGTGCGCTGGAACCGGCCAAGGGCAGTTTCAGCATCGAGCCGTTCATCCGCGTGGACGGCAAGTTGCTGGACTGGTCGAAGGTGGCCATCACCCAGTCGCTGCAGGATCGCTACCTGCCCATCGCCAATGTCGACTGGGTGCATGAGAAGGCCGGCCTGGCGGTGACCAGCTTCGTGCTGGGCACGCCGGAGCGTGCGCAGCTGATCGGCCGCTACCGGTTGAGCAATCCGGACAAGGTGGCGCACGAGTACACCCTGGCGCTGGCGATCCGGCCGTGGCAGGTGAACCCGCCGACCCAGTTCCTCAATACCGTCGGCGGCTTCAGTCGCATCGATGCGCTGGATGTGGGCGAACAGCTGGTGCGCATCAACGGTGAGCCGCGCATCTATCCGTTGCAGGTGCCGGATGCGCGCTTTGCCAGTACGTTCGATGGCAAGCTCGACGCGATGCATCTGGCCTCCGGTAAATACCCGGCCAGCACGGCGGTGAAGGACAGCACCGGCATGGCGTCCGGTGCGCTGCTGTATACGATCAAGCTGGAGCCTGGCCAGAGCCGAGAAGTGGCGGTGGTGTTGCCGCAGACCGGAGGCTGGGCGCCGCAGGCGCTGGATGTGGCCAAGGCGCAGGCACAGGTCGCAGAGCAGTGGCGGCAGAAGCTGGGGGTCGTCTCGTTGCAGGTACCGGCTGCGGGCCAGGCACTGGTCGATACCCTGCGCACCGCCGTGGCGCACATGCTGATCTCGCGGGTCGGCCCGCGCCTGCAGCCGGGCACGCGCTCGTACGCGCGCAGCTGGATCCGCGATGGCGCGATGATTTCCGAGGGCCTGCTGCGCATGGGGCGCAGTGATGCGGTGCGTGATTACATCAACTGGTATGCGCCCTATCAGTTCGAGAATGGCAAGGTGCCGTGCTGTGTCGATGCACGTGGCAGCGATCCGGTGCCGGAGAACGACAGTCATGGCGAGCTGATCTACAGCATTGCCGAGTATGGGCGCTATACCGGTGACAGCACCTTCGCCGAACTGATGTGGCCGCATGTGCAGGGCGCCTACAACTACATGGAGCAGCTGCGCGCCAGCGAGCGCACGGACGAGAATCGGGCGCGCAATCCGGCGTTCTACGGCATGATGCCGGCCTCGATCAGCCACGAAGGCTATTCGGCCAAGCCGATGCATTCGTACTGGGACAATTTCTGGGCGTTGCGCGGCTACAAGGACGCGGCGTCGCTGGCGGCCCAGCTGGGCAAGGTCGAAGCCATGCAGATCGCCGAATCGCGTGACCAGTTCCGTGATGACCTGCAGGCCTCGCTGCTGTCGGCGATGCAGCAGCACAACATCGATTACCTGCCGGGCTCGGCCGAGCTGGGCGATTTCGACGCGACCTCGACCACCATCGCGCTGGCGCCGGGCGGCGAGCAGGGCCGCCTGCCGCAGCAGGCGTTGGAGGCGACCTTCGAGCGTTACTGGAAGGAATTCGTGGCTCGTCGGGACGGCAAGCGCGAGTGGAAGGACTACACGCCCTACGAGTGGCGCAACGTGGCCGCCTTCGTCCGCCTCGGCTGGCGCGATCGCGCCTGGCAGGCGACCGAGTTCTTCTTCAAGGACCGTGCGCCGCAGGCCTGGAACCAGTGGGCCGAAGTGGTCTCGCGCACGCCACGCAAGCCGTTCTTTGTCGGTGACCTGCCGCATGCCTGGGTCGCCTCGGACTTCGTGCGCTCGGCCCTGGACATGTTCGCCTACAGCCGTGACATGGACGATGCGCTGGTATTGGCTGCCGGCATTCCGACCGCCTGGCTGCAGGGCGAGGGCATCGCTGTGCAGGGCCTGCGCACGCCGCAGGGCCAGCTCAACTACCGCCTGCAGCGCAGCGACAAGCAGCTGGTGCTGGAGGTGCAGCCGGGCCTGGTGCCACCGGTCGGTGGCGTGGTCCTGCCGTGGCCGTACGCCGGTGATCCGGGCGAGGCGACCATCAACGGCGAAGCGGCCGAATGGACCGACAGGGAACTGCACGTGCACCAGCTGCCGGCGCGGGTCGAGATCGATGTACCGGGCGCGGTGCGCCGTGCCGAGCGCAAGGGGCAGTAACGATGAAGCAGCAGGGGGCGAGGGTGCGCACGGCCGTGCGTGCCCTGGGACTGGCCATTGCATTCGCATTGCCGGGTGCCGTGATGGCAGCCGTGCCAACCGCCGCGACAGCGGCTGACGTCGCCAGCGCACCAGGCATGAGCATGGTGACCTTCAACCTGCATCACGACCGCGAGGACTGGCCGAGCCGCCGCCGCACCATCCTGGCCGAGCTCAAGCGCCTGCAGCCGGATGCGGTTGCCCTGCAGGAGGTGATCCAGCGGCGCAACGTGCGCAACCAGGCGCAGTGGCTGGCCAGCCAACTCGGCTACAAGTACGTGTTCGTGTCCACCGATCCGGTGGGTGCGCCGAAACGTTACGGCAATGCGCTGCTGACCCGGCGACCGATCCTCGCCCAGGGTCAGCATCTGCTACAGCCGCTGGACGATTATCGGACGGTCGCCCATCTGCGCATCGATGTGGACGGCAAGGCGGTCAACGTCTATGCCACCCACTTCAACGAGCGCAGCGACGAGAATGGCCAGCGCATCCGTCGCACCCAGGTCGAGGACCTGCTGCGCTTCATCGCCGGCACCTCGGCCGGCGCACCGGTGGTGATCGCGGGCGACTTCAACGCACTGGTCGATGCCAGCGACCTGAGCGAGCTGCGCAGCCATTACGGTGACAGCTACGGCAGCGTGCACGTCAACACCGACCTGGCCGGGGTCAGTACGCTGAACAGGCACTACTACCCGGTGGCCTCGCGGATCGACCACATCTTCTTCCAGCAGGACGCGATGGTCGCACGTGAGGCCAAGCTCCTGTTCGACCAGCCCGATGACAGCGGTCGCTGGGCCTCGGACCATTATGGCGTGTGGACCCGCCTGCAATTCGCTCCGACGCGATGATGTCCTGGTAGGTGCCACCCCTTGGCTGGCACGGACGTGTCCGCGTTCGCTCCAACAACGGCGCCAACCAGAGTTGGCCTCTACCAGAGCGCTGCACGCGCCCGGCGCACTGACAGAAACGGCGGGGATCATCGATCCCCGCCGTTTTTTCACGCGATCAAAGAGCGATCAGTTCGCCGGCGGAGTGCGCTTGGCGCCTTCTTCGCCTTCTTCGTCGGCCTTGGCTTCGGCCGCCTGGGCTGCCGCATCGGCGTGGCCATCGGCGACCGGATCGATCGACGGTGTCACCACTGCATCGGCGACCGGGGCCGCAGCTTCCACCGGTGTAGCTTCAACCGCCACCGGAGCGACCGGCTGTTCGGCGACCGGCGCGGTCTCGACGACCGGTTCGGCTTCAACCGCAGGAGCGGCTTCCGCCACCGGGGCAGCCTCAACGGCCAGCGGCTTGGCTTCGACCGCCGGAGCGGCTTCAGCGAGCTCCGGCTCTGATTCCACGACCGGAGCAGCCTCGGCCACGGCCGACTTCACTTCGACCACCGCAGTGGCTTCAGCGACCGGGGCAGCCTCAACCACCACCGGCTTCGCTTCGACCGCCGGGGCTGCCGCTGCCACTGGCTGGGCCGGGGTCGCAGCGTCGATGGCATCGAGCATGCTGGTCTGCACCGGCGACGCCGCCGGTTCGGCCTTGGCGACGGCTTCGACCGGAGCCTGTACCTTCGCCACGACCGGTGCAGCAGCATCGACCACGGCGCTGCTCACCACCGCGGCCGGCGCGGCGACAACAGCGGCGGCGCGGACCGGCTTCTCGGCTTCGGCAGCGGTCGGTTCGGCTTCGTCATCGAATTCGAACTCCGGCTGCGAACGCGCCGGCTGTGCCGCGGCCACCGGAGTGGTCCCGGCAACGCTGTCGTTGCTCTGTCCGGCGACATCAGCGGCATCGGTGTCATCACCGTCGTCCGCGTCGTCCTGTTCATCGCCCAGGCCATCGCCGCCGGCAGCGTTCTCGGCGCCACCACGACGGCGGCGACGGCCACCACGACGGCCACGGCGGCGGCGGGTTGCACCTTCACCGGCCTGCTCGCCGTTGGCGTCGAGGGCAGCATCTTCACCGGTCACGGCAATCGCCTCGGCCTCGTTGCCGGCGTTGGCAGTGGTGTCGGCCGGTGCAGTGACTTCCGCCGGAGCGGAGGCAGCCGGTGCAACCGGCGCCACCGGCGCAGTGGCTTCCTGCGCGGTCACGACGTTGGCAGCGACGGCCGTAGCGGCTACGGCTGCAGCCCCGGTCACGGCCTCGGCCGGCAGCTCGGCGACGCTGCGCTGCGGCTTCTCGGCCGGCTTGTCACCGTCCTGCTGCTGGCGTGGCTGCTTGGGCTGCTTCAGCTTCGGCTGGTTCTGGTTCTGGTTCTGGTTCTGGTTCTGGCCCTGCTGCTCGTTGCGCGGCTTGTTCTGCTGCTGCGGCTGCGTCTGGCCATCCTTCTGCTGCGGCTCTTTCTGCCTGCCCTGCTGCGGCTGCTGCTGGGCATTGCCGTTGTTGCCGTTGCGGCCGTCCTTGTTGCGCTGCTCACCACGGTCCTTGCGGTTGCCGCCATCCTTCTGCTGCTGCGCGTTGCCGTTGCCACCGTTGCCACGGTTTTCGTCGCGACGGTCCTTGCGATCCTTGTTGCGATCCTTGTTGCGGTCCTTGCGACCACCGTCCTGCTGCTGGCGCGGAGCCGGGGCGGCCGGAGCCGGCGCCGGTGCCGGCTCGCCACCGAACACGCGCTTGAGCCAACCGATCACGCCGCCGCTCGGAGCCGGCGCCACTGGCGCTGCCACGACCGCAGCCGGAGCGGCTGCAGCCGGAGCCGCTTCCTCGCGCACCGGGGCGGGAGAGGTGTGCTTGACCTGGGTCACTGCCGGCGGCGGGATGTTCAGCTGGCCCTTGGTCAGGGCGTGCACCGGCAGCTTGCGCGGGGTGCCGCGCTGGTAGCTGGGCTTGCTGCTCTCTTCACCCAGCTCGTTCTCACGCAGGCGGGTGACCGCGTAGTGCGGGGTGTGCAGCTGCTCGTCGGCGACGATCACGATCGGCGCTTCGTGGCGTTGCTCGATCTCGCGCAGGGCGCTGCGCTTCTCGTTCAACAGGTAGTTGGCGATCTCCACCGGCGCCTGGACCAGCACCTGCCCGGTGTTTTCCTTCATCGCATGCTCTTCGGCAACGCGGATGATCGACAGCGACAGCGACTCGACGCTGCGCATGCGGCCGTGGCCGTCGCAACGCGGGCAGACGATCTGGCTGGATTCGCCCAGGCTCGGGCGCAGGCGCTGGCGGCTCATTTCCAGCAGGCCGAAGCGCGAGATGCGGCCGACCTGCACGCGGGCACGGTCGTACTTCAGCGCGTTGGCCAGGCGGTTCTCGACCTCGCGCTGGTGCTTGTTGGAGGCCATGTCGATGAAGTCGATCACCACCAGGCCGCCCAGGTCGCGCAGGCGCAGCTGGCGAGCCACTTCCTCGGCCGCTTCCAGGTTGGTCTGGAAGGCGGTGTCCTCGATGTCGCTGCCCTTGGTGGCGCGCGAGGAGTTCACGTCGACTGCGGTCAGTGCTTCGGTCTGGTCGACCACGATCGAGCCGCCCGACGGCAGGCGCACGTTGCGCTCGTAGGCGCCTTCAATCTGCGACTCGATCTGGAAGCGGTTGAACAGCGGGATGTCGTCCTTGTAGTGCTTGAGCTTGCGCAGGGTCTGCGGCATCACCTGCTGCATGAACTCGCGGGCGTGCTCGTACATCTCCTCGGTGTCCACCAGGATCTCGCCGATGTCGGCGCGCAGGTAGTCCCGCAGGGCGCGCACGATCAGGCGCGATTCCTGGTAGATCAGGAACGGGGCCGGCTTGCTCAGCGCGGCTTCGGCGATGGCGCGCCAGACGTTGAGCAGGTAGTCCAGGTCCCACTGCAGCTCTTCCGCATCGCGACCGACGCCGGCGGTACGGATGATCACCCCCATGTCGTCGGGAATGTTCAGCTTGTCCAGGGCCTCCTTCAGCGCGGCACGGTCTTCGCCCTCGATGCGGCGGGACACGCCGCCGGCGCTGGGCGAGTTCGGCATCAGCACCATGTAGCGGCCGGCCAGCGAGATGAACGTGGTCAGGGCGGCGCCCTTGTTGCCACGCTCTTCCTTGTCGACCTGGACAACGATCTCCTGGCCTTCCTTCAGCAGCTCGCGGATGCCGGCCTTGTTGTGGTCTACACCGGCCTGGAAGTAGTCGCGGGAGATTTCCTTCAGCGGCAGGAAGCCATGGCGGCCACCGCCGTACTCGACGAAGGCGGCTTCCAGCGAGGGCTCGATGCGGAAGATCCGGCCCTTGTAGATGTTGGACTTCTTCTGTTCCTTCGACGGCTGTTCGATGTCGATGTCATACAACGACTGGCCATCCACGATGGCAACACGCAGCTCTTCAGCCTGCGTGGCGTTGATCAGCATTCGCTTCATTGTTGCGTTCCTCGCAAGCGGCTACCGCGCGGAACGCCATGGGGTTTCGCCTCTGGACACGGCTCGCCGCCCATTCGCGCAAGCGCGGGGAGGGCGGCTTGGGTTTCCAGCGCTACGACACCACGGCAGGCCGCGGGAGCGCTTCACTCTTATGGGTTTTGGGTGTTGCAGGGCCGCAGGCAGCTGTCAGCCAGGCTGGAGCGCCACGCGGGACATGTTCAGCACGGTTGCGTGTCAGGCATCCGGCGATGGCCGGGAAGGCCGGTGAGCCGCTAACATGGCCGCCCCGCGGGCGGTGGTCGCGCACTGTGCCGGATTCGTCGGAAGCTGGGCTTCTGGCCCTGAGTAACTTCCAACGAAATCAATCCCTTATCTCGCCCCCCGAGTGTAACAGAATAAACAGCCTGATGACCGCCCAAGACCCGACCAAACCCGCTGGCGACAAGCCTTCCGTGCGCATGATCACCGTTCCCGCCGACCGCGCCGGCCAGCGCCTGGACAACTTCCTGCTCGGCCAGCTGAAGGGAGCCCCGCGCAGCCTGGTGTACAAGCTGGTGCGCAGCGGGCAGGTTCGGGTGAACGGCGGCCGCGCCAAGGCCGAGCGCAAGCTGGAGGCGGGCGATGAGGTGCGTGTGCCGCCGGTCCGTCTCAGTGAGGAAGGAGACAAGGCCGGCCCGCCAGAGGCGTTCATGCGCCGGCTGGAGCAGGCCATCGTCTTCGAGGACGCCCGGCTGCTGGCCCTGAACAAGCCCTCCGGCGTGGCCAGCCACGGCGGCAGCGGCATCAGCTTCGGTGCCATCGAGACCCTGCGCGCCTTGCGCCCGGGACAGACACTGGAGTTGGTCCATCGGCTGGATCGCGACACCTCGGGCCTGCTGATCGTGGCCAAGAAGCGTTCGGCGCTGAGCGAACTGCAGGCGCTGTTGCGTGAAGACCACGGCGCCGGCATCCGCAAGCGCTACCTGACCCTGTTGGCCGGCCGCATGCCGGACGGTGTGATGACCGTCGACGCGCCGCTGCACGTGGGCCTGCGCCAGGGCGGCGAGCGCCATGTACAGGTCAATGCGATCGGCAAGCAATCGATCAGTCACTTCCGGGTGCTGGAGCGCCGCGGCGGCCATTCGTACTGCGAGGTGCGCATCGAAACCGGCCGCACCCATCAGATCCGCGTGCATGCCCAGCATCTGGGCCATCCGGTGGCCGGTGACGACAAGTACGGTGATCCGGCAGTCAACAAGCGGCTTCGTGAGCAGATCGGGCTGAAGCGCCTGTTCCTGCACGCGGCCTCGCTGGAGTTCGCACTGGACGACGGCAAGAGCCCGTATGTGCTGAACGCGCCGCTGGCCGATGAACTGGTCGAGGCGCTGGATCGCCTGCGCTGACGGCGGTTCGGCCGTGTTGCGCGAAAGCCGGTCGAGCATGGCTCAACTCTACAGGGCGGACCGGGAACCCCTCACCATTTGAACAGCACCAGGCTGATCGCCAGCGTGCCCATGCCCGCCACCAGCCCATAGACGGTTTCGTGGCCCTTCGCATAGCGCTTGGCGGCCGGCAGCAGCTCATCCAGTGCCAGGAACACCATCACGCCGGCAATCAGCCCGAACACCCAGCCGAAGGTGGCGTGCGACAGCGACCCGGACAGCAACCAGTAGCCGAGCGCGGCGCCCACCGGCTCGGCCAGGCCCGACAGCAGGCTGGCGCTGAATGCATAGGCCTTGTTCTGGGTGGCGAAGTACACCGGCACCGCGATCGCGATGCCCTCGGGGATGTTGTGGATGGCAATCGCAAAGGCCAGTGGCATGCCCACCGACGGGCTTTCCAGCGTGGCGAAGAAGGTCGCCAGCCCTTCCGGGAAATTGTGCGCGGTGATCGCCACCGAGGTCAGCAGCGCGACCCGCTTCAGGTACTCGCGGCTGTTTTCGCGGAACGCGGGATCCTGCTTGTCCAGGCTGTCATGCGGGTTGGGAATGAAGTGGTCGATCAGCACGATCACGATCACGCCCAGCAGGAACGCCAGGGTGCCGTAGGTGAAGCCGGTGCGCTCGCCATGGGCCAGTGCGAACGAAGCAATGGATTTGTTGAGGATTTCCGACAGCGACACATAGACCATCGCGCCGCCGGCGAAGGCCAGGCCGAAGGCCAGCAGGCGCGGGCTGGGGCGGCGCGAGAACAGCACCAGCAGGCTGCCGATCGCAGTGGCGAGGCCGGCCGCGAGGGTGACCGCCAGCGCAATCCAGATGTTTTCGGGGGGAATCTGCAGCATCTACCGACGCAGTCCTGGTCAACAGACAACCGCCCCGGACAGGGCCGGGGCGGCGAGGGCGAGGCGGGCGCCGGCTGGCCTCGTCGGGTGCGTGCGATCAGCCGCCGCGGCGCAGGCGCTCTTCAATGGCGAAGCACTGGTCCGGCTTCGGCTGCGGCGGGTTGAAACTGACCGGCACCTGGATGGTGGCCGGCACCGGCTGGCCATTGCGGGTCGCGGCCTTGAACTGCCAACCCTGCACGGCGGTTTTGGCCAGTTCGTCCAGCTGCGGGTTGCCCGCGCCAGTCAGCAGGGCGACCTCGCTCGGCTTGCCGTCGGTTCCGATGGTCACCTTGAACGTGCTGGTGCCGCCCACGCCCATGCAGGCCAGTTCAAGCGGGTACTGCGGCGGCGGCGTCTTCACTGCTGCGACTTCGGTCGGCGGCGGCGGCGGTGGTGCCGGCGGTTCGGATGAGCCGCAGCCGGGCAGGCCGGCCGCAGCGATCAGGGACAGGCTCAGCAAGCGTACGTTCATGGCAGTTGCTCCGTCAGGGCCGAAGTCTTTGCCGCGCAGATGAAGTCGTTCTCGCTCAGACCGCCCACGTCGTGGGTGGAAAAGCGCACGACCGCGCGGTCGTAGTGCACGCCCAGGTCCGGATGGTGGTCCTCGCGGTGTGCAATCCAGGCCAGCGCGTTCACGAAGGCCATGGTGGCGTAGTAATCCTTGAAGCGGAAGGTGCGCGTCAGGGCCTGCCCGCCCTCGCTCAGCTCCCAGCCGGGAACCTGCGGCAGCAATTCGGCCAGGCGGGCTTCGCCGAGCTTGTGGTCGCTGCCTTTGCGTGGCACGCAACGGGCCTGGGCCAGTGGAATCAGGTCGGCCATGGGAATCTCCACCTCGTGTTGACTGAACAATGCGCCGGACGGTGTATAAACCGAATGAGCGGCTGACGCTTACTTGGCTAGAATAGCCTGATGATCCAGATCTCCGACACTGCCCAGACCCATTTCCGCAAGCTGATCGAACGCGAGGGCGTGCCTGGCATGGGCGTGCGCCTGAGCGCGGTCGACCCCGGTACCCCGCGCGCCGACGCCCGGCTGGAGTTCGCCGAACCCACCGACCTGCTGGGCGACGAGTGGGCGGTGGACTGCGATGGCTTCACCCTCTATGTCGATGCCGGCAGCGTTGGCTGGCTCGACGGTGCCGAGATCGACATCGTCGCCGGCACCGCCGGTGCCCAGCAGCTGACCATCAAGGCGCCGCGCATCAAGGGTGAAGCGCCCGGTGATGCGGCCTCGCTGGTCGAGCGCGTGCACTGGGTGGTGGAGAACGAAGTCAATCCGCAGCTGGCCTCGCATGGCGGCAAGGTGGCCGTGCAGGAAGTCTCGGCCGACGGCGTGGTGCTGCTGCGTTTCGGTGGTGGCTGCCAGGGCTGCGGCATGGCCGACGTGACGCTCAAGCAGGGCATCGAAAAGACCCTGATGGGCCGCGTGCCGGGCGTGACCGCCGTGCGCGACGCGACCGACCACGACAGCGGCCACGCGCCGTACATCCCGCGCGACAACGTCGCCTGATCGCTGACGCGTGCCTCTGACCCGGGCCGAGCAACTCATCGATCTGCTGCTGGCCCGCCAGCAGCCCCGCGCCGTCCTTGAGAAGACCACGCGCCTGCCTTATGGCTGGGCGTTGTGGCTGCGCTCGCTGGGGCCGCTGCCGCGGCCGTTGCATGCCCGCGAAGTGATTGCGGTATTGCTGCCGCGTCCGCTGCCCGCCCGGCCAGGCCAATCGCCGCAGTTGTCACCGTGGCAGGCGTTGCGCCGTCTGTTCTGGCAGGACTGGGACGCTGCGCCGCGCGACCAGCGCTGGATGCGCTGGACCTCGGCGCTGATCAGCGCACTGCTGCACCTGCTGTTCTTCATGCTGCTGCTGTGGGTGGCGGTGATCCGCACCACTGCGCCAGACGAAGAGGGCACCGACGGCGAGCGCGTGCAGGTGGAGTTCGTCGGCCGCGCGACCCAGGAAGGTGGGGGCGATCAGCCAGGCGCCGAAGTCGCTGCGGCCGCCGCGGCAGGTCGGGTTGCGACGGGGCAGCAGGCGGGCGCCGCCACGGCTCCTGCTCCGCGCCCGGCGACTGCCGAAGCCGCCGCATCGTCCCCTGCATCCGCGCCGACCGCCAGTGTTCCTCCGCCGCCAGCCGAAGCCGAGCCGGCGCCGGTTGCCGCGCCGCCGCCTTCACCGGTCCAGGCCACCGAAGTGGCGCAGGCCAGCACGGATTTCGTGGTGCCGCCGGTCAGCGTGCCGCGAACCGAAGTCAGCGTCGTGCCGCGGGACAGCACGCCCAGCGTACGCGAGCGCAGCGTGCAGCCGGTGCACGCGCCGCCGGCGCCTGCCCAGGTGCGCACCCCGGAGCTGGCCGTGCGCACACCACAGGTGCGTGACATCCAGGTGCGCGAACGCGAAGTCAGCACCGTCGAAGCGCCGGTCGCGCCCAAACCGCTGCGCAGCCCTGAAATGCAGGTGCGCGTGCCACAGCAGGACGTGCAGGTGCGTGAACGTGAAGTGCAGGTGGTGGCCGATCCGCAGGTGCGGATGGCGGCGGTGGCCGGGCGTGAGCCCGCCGTACGCGCGCCCACCGGCCGTGATGTACAGGTGCGGGAGCGTGAAGTGGCCCCGGCACCGGCGGCGGCACCGGCATCCTCCAGTGGCAGTGCCACCGTGACGCCTGCGGCTGCGGCCCAGGGCAGCGCGGCGCAGACGAGCAGCAGCAACCGTCCGTCGGCCTCCAGCAGCACACCGGCAAACGCGGGAGCGCGCCCGGCCCCCGATCCCGGCAACTGGGCGACACCGGCCAAGGGCGATGACTGGGGATCTTCCAGCCGCAGCCGCGACGGCAGCAATGGCGGTGCCCGCCAGGCCAGCGCCGCCGGCAGGGGCAATGGCCTGTTCAATGCCGATGGCAGCGTGCGCGTGCCGGGCCAGGACGGCGATGGCCACGCCGAGCGCGGTGCGCCCGGGGGCGCCAACGACGGCTGGAGCAAGGAGCGCATCGCGCAATCGGGCACATGGCTGAAACGTCCGCCGTACGACTACACGCCGACGTCGTTCGACAAGTACTGGGTGCCGCAGGAATCGCTGCTGGCCGAATGGGTGCGCAAGGGCGTCAAGGCGATGGAGATTCCACTGCCGGGCACCAACACGAGGATTTCCTGCGTCATTTCGATCCTGCAGGCCGGCGGTGGCTGTGGCCTGACCAACCCCAACATGCAGGACCAGCCGGCCGTGGCACGGCCGCCGCCGGACATTCCGTTCAAGAAAGAGCTGCAGGAAGATAACGGGAGCCGGTAGGCAAGGGGCGCCACGCCTGGCTGGCTCGTGCTTTGGTGGATGCCAACCTTGCTTGGCACAGAAGCGCCGACCAAGGTCGGCCTCTACCCAGGCACTGGCCTTACGTGCTCTGTGACAGGAACACCCAGAACGGCACATCGCGACCGACCCAATCGCGGCTGGCTTCATCCATCACGTCCAGCAGGGTGTCGAAGTCCTTCTGCGCGGCGGCGCGCAGCGCGTCCACGTCGCACAGGAACAGCGCGTAGCCGTTGGCCGGCAGCCATTGCAGATCACGCAGGTTGTCCGACAGTGCATCCCAGTTGCCGCCGAAACCGGCCGGGAAATCCAGTTGCGCGGCGAGCCGGGCGAGCAGGGTGCGCTTGTCCGTCACGCCTTCCAGGTCGATGCGGATCACCTTGAGGCTGGCATCGCGCATTGCTGCGGCCAGTGCGCCGATGTCATCGCTGTCGATGGCATAGACACCGGCATTATTGATGTCATGCAGGCCGAGGCCGAAATCATCGTGGCTCATCATTGCGCTCCCTGGGCCGGTACGGTGAAGCTGCGGAACGATTCGTAGTGGTCGTCGGTGTAGTACCACGCCTCCGGCGGATCGCCGCCGGTGACGATGCGGCGCGTGCCACGCGTGCGTGCACCGGGGGTGTCGACGGTGTACTCGCGGTAGTAGCCACGCGGACGTTGCGGCAGTTGCTGCTCGCGGTTGCCGAAGGTGGTGCCATCCTGACGGTGCGGGAACGGGCCGCCACGCTGGATCAGGGCGATGGTCGCGCGTGCTTCGGTGGGCAGGAACGCGGGCAGGCCGTTGTCCCCTCCGGGCGTGGCCGTGGCAGGCGCCCGTGTGGTCGGTGTTCCCTGCAGGTCCGGTGCGAACTGTGGCGTCGGCGGCCGCTGCAGGAAATGGTTGGCGACCAGGCCGAGCAGCAGCAGGGCGATGGCGGTGATCAGCAGCCGGGGGTTGCGCATGGGCAGGGGCGGGCGAGGGTGGTGCACGCACTGTAGCGCCTGCGCGCTGCATGGTGCATGAGGGCGGCGCCGCGTCACTGCTGCGTAACAATTGCCGTCGTGCTCACTGGCAGGACGCAATTTCCTTTACATCCCCCTTGGTAATCTGATGGTCTGTCCCCATCATTCACCGCGCACCGCCCGACATCGTCGGGTGCCCTCGCAATCAGGAGATGCATCATGGCCTACACCCTGCCCAAGCTGTCCTACGCCTACGACGCGCTGGAGCCGCATATCGATGCGGCGACGATGGAAATCCATCACACCAAGCATCACCAGACCTACATCAACAACGTCAACGCGGCGCTGGAAGGCACCGAGTACGCTGACCTGCCGGTCGAAGAGCTGGTGAAGAAGCTCAAGTCGCTGCCGGAGAACCTGCAGGGCCCGGTGCGCAACAACGGTGGTGGCCATGCCAACCACTCGCTGTTCTGGACCGTGATGGCTCCGAATGCTGGCGGCAACCCGGTGGGCGACGTGGCCAAGGCCATCGACAAGGACCTGGGCGGTTTCGACAAGTTCAAGGACGCCTTCACCAAGGCGGCGCTGACCCGTTTCGGCAGCGGCTGGGCGTGGCTGAGCGTGACCCCGGACAAGAAGGTCGTGGTCGAGAGCACCGGCAACCAGGACAGCCCGCTGATGGAAGGCAACACCCCCATCCTCGGCCTGGACGTGTGGGAGCACGCGTACTACCTGAAGTACCAGAACCGCCGCCCGGAATACATCGGTGCGTTCTTCAACGTCATCGACTGGAATGAAGTCGAGCGTCGTTACCAGGAAGCGATCGCCTGATCGCGGTGACGGGATGAGTGGAAAGGCCGGGGGAGACCCCGGCCTTTTCTGTTGCAGGACTCATTCGGTAGTGCCGGCCGCTGGCCGGCAATCGTGTGGTCCCGAGGGAGCCGGCGAGCGACCGGCACGACCTATTCGGCGGTGGCCGTATCGTCCTGCAGGCGCAGGGTTGCCAGCACGCCCAGGCGCAGTCCGGGCAGGTCGCCGTCGGCGGGCAGCAGGATCGGCTGCTGGCGGATGCCGCCGAAGTGCTTGACCTGGAACAGCACGTCCAAGCCGTGGCCACTGGCGCCGCCGCCACTGGCCGCAGGCGGCTCGGGGCGGCCGCCGGGATTGCGCCGTGCCGGCTGGAAGCCGGGCGTGCTCCGCACCAGCTCCACCGTGCTGGCCGAAAAGTCGCCCGCGATCAGGCTGGGCATGCCTTCGGCGGTGGCGCCGATCCAGGTCATCAGGTCGCTGGTCTGGTGTTGGCGGGCGGGGGCCTCGTCCGGGTCCGGGCGCAGCCGCGCCACATAGATGTTGACCAGCGCCTCGCCCAGCTTCAGCCGCATCATGCCGGCCGCACTGAAGGTGCCGGGAGGATGCAGCAGGGTCACGCCGTCCTCGCTCACCGGCAGTCGGGTCAGCATGGCGTTGCCATGGCGCAGTGGCTGGCTGGGTGGGTCGGCGGTGACGAAGTCGCAGCTGTAGCGCAGCCGGCTGGCCAGCCAGCAGGCCGGGTTGCGGCCTTGCTGCTGCAGCACCTGCTGCACCGAGATCACGTCCGGCTGCAGGTCGGCCAGCAGTTGAGCGACCTGCTCGCGACGCTGCTTCCATTGCGCGTCATCGCGGCTGGGCAGCTCCAGCGCGGCTACCGTCAGCTGCCGAGGTTCGCTCTCACTGGCAACGGCGGCCGGCGCCTGTGGTCGTGCCTGCGCCTGCAATGCCAGCAACAGCGCAAGGCAGCTGAGCAGGAGGCGGGCGGGGGCGAGGGGGCGCATAACGATAAGTTTACGCTTTTGTCGTGCAGGTGCCGTGACTTCCGGCAGGGCCTGCACTGCCTGCCATGGATTGGCACCGTTGTCATGCAGCCCTGCAGCGTGCTTCGCAAGCCCTGGTTCCGGTAACCTTGCGCCTTTCGCTTTGCAGGAATGCCTTACAGGATGAGCCACGACGCAGTCGCCCCCATCGCCGGCCAAGGAAAGATGCCGCGCCAGATTCCGTACATCATCGGCAATGAGGCCTGCGAACGGTTCAGTTTCTACGGGATGCGCAACATCCTGGTGCAGTTCCTGATCACCTCGCTGCTGCTGCAGGAAATCACTGCGGAAGGCCGTGCTGGTGAAGCCAAGGACATCATGCACAGCTTCATGATCGGCGTGTACTTCTTCCCGCTGCTCGGTGGCTGGCTGGCCGACAGGTTCTTCGGCAAGTACCACACCATCCTCTGGTTCAGTCTGGTCTACTGCGCCGGCCACCTGTGCCTGGCGCTGTTCGAGAACAGCCGCGAGGGCTTCTTCCTCGGCCTGGGCCTGATCGCGCTGGGTGCCGGTGGCATCAAGCCGCTGGTGGCCTCGTTCATGGGCGACCAGTTCGACCAGAGCAACAAGCACCTGGCCAAGATCGTCTTCGACGCCTTCTACTGGATCATCAACTTCGGCTCGCTGTTCGCCTCGCTGCTGATCCCGCTGGTACTGAAGAACTGGGGTCCGCAGTGGGCGTTCGGTATCCCGGGCATCCTGATGTTCATTGCCACCTTCGTGTTCTGGCTGGGCCGCAAGCGCTACGTGCTGGTGCCGCTGCCGCCGAAGGATCCGCATTCGTTCGCCAACGTGGTGCGCACCGCGCTGACCACGCGCGTGGCCGGCCAGGGCCGTCCGGGCCTGGTGATCGCCGTGCTCGGCCTGGCGCTGGCTGCGGCCTCGTTCGGCCTGGTCGGCTCGCTGGGCATCGTGATCTGCCTGTGCCTGGCGCTGGTGTCGATCCTGGCGGGCATCGGCGGTGGCACCTGGCTGCAGCTCGATCGCGCCCGTGGCCAGCATCCGGCCGAAGCCGTGGAAGGCGTGCGCTCGGTGCTGCGCGTGCTGGTGATCTTCGCGCTGACCACGCCGTTCTTCTCGCTGTTCGACCAGAAGGCCTCGACCTGGGTCCTGCAGGGCCAGCAGATGCAGATGCCGAACTGGTTCACCGCCTCGCAGATGCAGGCACTGAATCCGCTGCTGGTGATGATCCTGATTCCGTTCAACAACCTGGTGCTGTACCCGGCCCTGCGCCGCTTCGGCTTCGAGCCGACCGCGCTGCGCCGCATGACCGCCGGCATCGCCTTCAGCGGCCTGGCCTGGATCGTGGTCGGCGGCATCCAGGTGGTGATGGACGGCGGCAACGCCATGTCGATCTTCTGGCAGATGCTGCCGTATGCGCTGCTGACCTTCGGTGAGGTGCTGGTCTCGGCCACCGGCCTGGAGTTCGCCTACAGCCAGGCGCCGCAGGCGATGAAGGGCGTGGTGATGAGCTTCTGGAACCTGACCACCACCATCGGCAACCTGTGGGTGCTGCTGTCGAACGCTGCCGTGCGCAACGATGCCGTGACCCACAGGATCGCCAGTACGGGCCTGAGCGAAGCGGCGTTCCTGATGTTCTTCTTCGCCGGTTTCGCCTTCGTCGCGGCGTTGGCCTTCGGTTGGTACGCGAAACGCTATCGTATGGTCGACAACTACCGTAGCGCCTGAGCCTGACATGACCCCCGTCAATCTGCTGCTGATCGCCATCACCGCCATCCTGTCGTGGATGGCGTTCAACAACCGCAAGCTGGCCGATCGCCTGATCCTGTGGCCGCCGGCCGTCGACCGCCATCGCCAGTACGACCGGCTGGTGACCTATGGCTTCATCCATGCCGACTGGTCGCACCTGATCTTCAACATGATCACCCTGTTCTTCTTCGGGGGATTCATCGAGAGCGTGATGGTGCAGTTGACCGGCAGCTACCTGACCTACCCGGCGTTCTACATCGGCGCGCTGCTGGTCTCGATCCTGCCCAGCTACCTGAAGAACCAGAAGAACCCGAACTACCTCAGCCTCGGGGCATCCGGTGCGGTGTCGGCGGTGCTGTTCGCCTTCATCCTGATCAAGCCGTGGTCGATCATCCTGGTGTTCTTCATCCCGGCACCGGCGATCATCTACGCCGCGTTCTACGTCGGCTACAGCATCTGGATGGACAAGCGCGGCGGCGATCGCATCAACCACAGCGCGCACCTGGCAGGTGCGGCGTTCGGCGTGATCTTCATGCTGGCCATGCAGCCGAGCATCTTCAACCACTTCCTGCGCGAACTCTCCAACCCGACCTTCCGCCTGGGCGGCGGTTGATGCGGGTAGCGGGGCGGATCGGGTCCGATCCGCCCCGGCCGGGTCAGGCCGCGGTCTGCTGGCCGTAGGTATCCAGCAGGCGGGCGAACACTTCCTCGCCGATGCGCTGGAAATCCTGATCCTCGGTCTGCCCTTCCACCGCCAGTTGAAGCAGGCCCTCCAGCAGGGCGCGGTCGGTATCGGAATGGGAATTGCTGGCGTGCATGGGAGCCTCCACGGTGGTGCGCATGGTCAACGGTCGCAAGGGTCGTGCCAGCCTGGCCGTACCCCTCCATAGGCGATAGCGGCCGGCCCGCCTCCAGCTTGAGGGCGAAAACTGACGTGAATGGACTGGACTTGCCCCTGTTCAGGCTTCACGCGATCATGGCGCCCGGCTGCGCACCATCCACGCAGTCGCCGCAGGAGACAGTTCCATGGCTTCGGTCACGCCCCCCGGTCTGGCCTACGAGGTCGAACACGACCTGGCCAACCACCGCTTCACCGCCCGTGTGCGAGGACAGCTGGCGGTGCTGGACTACCAGATCAAGCGCAAGCGCATGGTGATCACCCACACCGAGGTGCCCGAGCCGATCGCCGGCCGTGGCATCGCCGGTGAGCTGACCCGCGTGGCACTGCGTTTCGCCCGCGAGCAGAAGTACAAGGTGGTGCCGGCATGTTCCTACGCCGAGGCTTTCCTGCAGCGCCACGAGGAGTACCACGACCTGCTCGTTGGCTGAATGCCAGCGGGCCACGCTTCAGCCATGGCAGGCGATGATGTACAAACATGAACAGGGGATCCCGATGAAGATTGGAAACAACCGGCCACTGCACGGCAGCGTGCTGGCCGGCGTGGTGGGCGTGCTGTTGCTGGCCGGTTGCCAGCGTGAAAGCGAGCCGGCGCCGGCGACCGACGCGGCGCCCGCCGCCGAAGCCACCGCCGCCGGCGAGACGCCGGCCACGGAAGCGCCGCTGGACCTGCGCGACGTGATCGAGAACAACGAGCGTGAGGTGGTGGGCATCAGCTACCCGGCGGGTATCGACCGCTACCCCGGCCTGGCGCGCGCGCTGCAGGACTATGCCACCAGCGCACGCAGCGACCTGCAGCAGGCGCTGGACGGGCTTGGCAACGACAAGCCGACCATGCCCTACGAGCTGTCGCTGAGCTTCGAGAAGCTGCTGGAAACGCCGCAGCTGGTAGTGGTCAGTGCCGATGGCAGCCGCTATACCGGTGGCGCCCATGGCGAACCGCTGGTGGCGCGCTTCGTGTGGCTGCCGGCGCAGCAGCAGATGCTCAGCGCCGACAAGCTGGTGGCCGATGCCAAGGGCTGGAAGGCGATCAGTGAGTTCGTCGCCGACCAGCTGCGCGAACGCGTGGCCACCCGCCTCAGCGGCGAGGACATGGACCCGGCCCAGCTGCAGGAATCGCTGCGCAACGCATCGCGCATGATCGCCGACGGGACCGGCCCGCAGGCCGACAATTTCAGCCAGTTCCAGCCAGTGACCGACGACAAGGGGCAGATCACCGCGCTGCGCTTTGTTTTCCCGCCGTACCAGGTGGGTCCATACTCGGACGGCACCCAGACCGCCGATGTGCCGGCGGCGGTGCTGTTGCCGCACGTGGCCAAGGACTACGTGGAGCTGTTCGCACGCGGTTGACCGCAGTCGAGGAGGTGGCGTGGATATAGGGTTGCAGGAGCGGGTCGCCGGCCTGCTCCACGAAGCCGGGGTCCGCATCGGCGGCACCCAGCCACAGGACATCCAGGTGCATGACCCGCGCTTCTTCGCGCGGGTCATGGGCCAGGGCTCGCTCGGCCTGGGCGAGAGCTACATGGAAGGGTGGTGGGATGCGAACGTCCTGGATGAATTCCTCGTCCACCTGATGCAGGCGCACCTGGATGAACGGGTGCACGGCTGGCGCGAAGTGGCCGATGCGCTGAAGGCGCGCCTGTTCAACCTGCAGGCGGGGCAGGGCAGCTACGAGGTCGGACGCCGTCATTACGACCTGGGCAACGATCTCTACCAGGCCATGCTCGGCCAGCGCCTGGTCTACAGCTGCGGCTATTGGCGCAACGCCGATGATCTCGACGCCGCACAGGAAGCCAAGCTCGACCTGGTCTGCCGCAAGCTGGGCCTGCGCCCGGGCCAGCGCGTGCTGGACATCGGCTGCGGTTGGGGCGAAGCGCTGAAGTTCGCCGCTGAGCGCTACGGTGTCAGTGGCGTCGGCGTGACGATTTCGCAGGAGCAGGCCGAGTTCGCGCGGAACCTGTGCGCGGGCCTGCCGATCGAGATCCGACTGCAGGACTACCGCGAGCTGGACGAACCGTTCGATGCGATTTTCTCGATCGGCATGTTCGAGCACGTCGGTGACAAGAACTACGCGGGCTTCTTCGAGGTGGCCAAGCGCTGCCTGTCGCCGCGCGGCCTGCTGCTGTTGCACAGCATCGGCACCAACATCTCCCGGCATCGCACCGATCCGTGGATCGCGCGCTACATCTTCCCCAACTCGATGCTGCCGTCGGCGGTGCAGATCACCAAGGCGTTCGAAGGCCGTTTCGTGCTGGAGGACTGGCACAACTTCGGCACCGACTACGACCTGACCCTGCAGGCCTGGCGGCGCAACGTAGAGGCGGCGTGGCCACGGCTGGATGCGCGCTACGACGAGCACTTCCGCCGCATGTGGCGCTTCTACCTGGCCGGGTCGATGGCCACCTTCCGCTGCCGGCACGCGCAGCTGTGGCAGCTGGTGCTGTCGCCGGAAGGCGTGCCGGGTGGATACGTGGCGCCACGCTAAAGGGTGCGCGGGGGGGGGGGGGAGAGCGGGCCGGATGCGACACTCACTGACGCCAAATCCGTGTGTTGCACGGTCTGCTCCGCGCGTGGGCGTCGTCGACGCTAAGCTGTTGGGTCGGCGGGATTACCGCATTCCTGAAGGCGTTGCAGCATGGGTTGGGACATCACCTACCATCCAGTCGCGGATTCGGAGATCCGTGACATCTATTTCCGTGCGCTGGAGGACGTGACGCTGGTCGAGGCGCTGCAACAGCGGTTCCGGATCGAGCCGTTCTACATGGAGCAGTTGCAGGAACGCATCGACGAGGCCCGCGCGATCAGCGCCGAAGTGCCTTTCGAGAAGGGGCACGCGTTGTACCTGGCGATCGTGGCCGGTCACCTGCGCCGGTATCATTACCTTCGCGGGAGCGCCCTTTCGTTCTTCATCGACGACCCAGTGATTGCCCGTTATTTCGCGGACTGGCGGCAACTGGTGCCGCCGCAGTGGGCGGACGCCGCTGCCGGAAACCACCTGCGCGAGAACTACGGTGGTGGTGTGTTCATCACGCATGACCGGCTGAAGCAGATGCGCGCGGACTACGGCGGGGACAATCAACTGCGTGCGCGTCTGGACGAGCTGTTTTCCGATGGTCGACTGGCCGTGTTCTGGAGCGTTGTCGATGATGCCATCGGCAAGGAATGCGGATTGCTGGAAGCAAGCGAGGTGGTCGAGCCGAACCCGATGGACCTCAATGCATCGACCAGCCTGAGCAATCTACTCAACTGCGCCCCCGATGGCGCGTTGCTGTACGCGGAGGCCGCCGCGGCCCAACTGCAGGAGTTCCTGGGCGCCCATACCTCTCCTGCAGTTGCTCCAAAAAGCCGATGGTGGGAGCGGCTGTTCCGGCGGTGACCGGAGATCATCCACGGATGGATGGGATCTACCGGGACTGCAGTAGATCCACGCCATGGGTGGATGCCACAAAAAAACCGCCCGGTCTCCCGGGCGGTTTTCGTTTCACGCTACCGCGCAGGCGATCAGTTGCCGGCGCCGGTCAGGCCACGCTTTTCCAGCAGCGGTTCGATCTGCGGCTCGTGGCCGGCGAAATCGCGGAACAGCTGCATCGCGTCGACGCTGCCGCCCTTGGACAGCAGCGTGGCGCGGAAGTGGTCGCCGTTCTTGCGGCTCAGGCCGCCATTGTCCTTGAACCACTTCTGGGTGTTGGCGTCGAGCACTTCCGACCAGATGTAGGCGTAGTAGCCGGCCGAATAGCCGCCCATGATGTGGCTGAAGTACGGGGTCTTGTAACGCGGCGGAACCGGCGCGTAGTAGATGCCGTCCTTCTCCAGCGCGGCGCGCTCGAAGGCCATCACGTCCTTGGCCGCCGGGACCTGGTCGGCGCCGATCTGGTGCCAGCGCTGATCCAGCATGGCCGCACCCAGGTACTCGGTGGTGGCGAAGCCCTGGTTGAACTTGGCCGCCGCCAGCACCTTGTCCAGCAGCGCCTGCGGCATCGCCGAACCGTTCTGGTAGTGCTTGGCGTAGTTCTTCAGGATGACCGGGTTGTCAGCCCACATCTCGTTGACCTGCGAGGGGAACTCGACGAAGTCACGCGGCACCGAGGTGCCCGAGAAGTACGGGTACTTCACGTTGGAGAACATGCCGTGCAGGGCGTGGCCGAACTCGTGGAAGGTGGTGTTCACCTCATCCCAGGTCAGCAGGGTCGGCTGGCCGGCCGGCGGCTTCGGGATGTTCAGGTGGTTGGCAACCACCGGCTTGAAGCCGGTCAGCTTCGACTGCGAGACGTAGGAGTTCATCCACGCGCCACCGCGCTTGGAGGCGCGTGCATACGGGTCGAAGATGAAGATCGCCAGCTGGCTGCCGTCGGCATCGAACACGTCGTAGACGGTCACGTCATCGTGATAGACCGGCAGGTCGGTGCGCTGCTTGAAGGTCAGGCCGAATTCCAGGTTGGCGGCATGGAACACGCCGTTCTCCAGCACGTTCTTCATTTCGAAGTACGGCTTCAGCTGCGACTCGTCGAAGTTGTACTTGGCCTGGCGCACCTTCTCGCTGTAGAAGGCCCAGTCCCACGGTTCCAGCTTGAACGTCGGCTTGCCTGCGGCCTTCTGTTCCTGGTCGATCATCGCCTGCAGGTCGGCGGCTTCGCGCTTGGCGTTGGCCACCGCGGCCGGGGCCAGCTTGCCCAGCATCGCGTTGACCGCTTCGGGGGTTTTGGCGGTCTGGTTGGTCAGGTTGTAGGCCGCGAAGTTCGGGAAGCCCATCAGCTTGGCCTTGTCGGCACGCAGCTGCATGATGCGCGAGACCAGCGCGGTGTTGTCGAACTCACCGCCACGGCTGCCACGGCTGACCGATGCTTCGTAGATCTTCTGGCGCAGGGCGCGGTTGGCCAGGTTGGTCAGCGGCGGCTGGCCGGTGGTGTTGAGCAGGGTGATCACGTACTTGCCGTCCTGGCCGCGGGCCTTGGCGGCTTCGGCGGCGGCGGCGATCTGCTCCTTGGACAGGCCGTCCAGCGCCTTGATGTCGTCGACGGTGATTGCCGAAGCGTTCACTTCCGACTGCACGTTCTGGCTGAACCTGGTGCCCAGGTTGGCCAGCTCGGCGTTCATCTCCTTCAACTTGGCCTTGTCGGCCTCGGACAGCTTGGCACCGGCGCGCACGTAGTTGTCGTAGTACTTCTCGACCAGGCGCACACCTTCGGCGTCCAGGCCCAGCTGGCTGCGGGTGTCATACAGCGCCTGGATGCGGGCGAACAGCTTGCCGTTCAGCGCGATCGCATCGCTGTGCGCGGCAAACTTCGCCGAGTAGTCGGCCTGCAGCTTCTTGCGGGTGTCATTGGTATCGGCGCCGACCAGGCTGAAGAACACGGTGGTCGCGCGGTCGAGGATGTCACCGCTCTTTTCCAGGGCGATGATGGTGTTGTCGAAGGTCGGCTTGGCCTTGTTGTTGGCGATCGCTTCCACTTCCTTCAGCTGCTGCGCCATGCCGGCGTCGAAGGCCGGGGCGAAGTCGCTGTCCTTGATCCGGTCGAACTGCGGATAATGCAGGGGCAACGGGCTTTCGGCGAAGAACGGATTGGCCTGCTGGGCATTGGTGCTGGCAGCCGGGGTGGCGGCGCCGGCCGAGAAGGCGGGCAGGGCAAGGCCGAGGGACATGGCCACGGCAAGGGCAAGGCGGGTGGTCAAGGCAGGAACTCCGGTAAGGCAAACAAGGGCCCGAGGGTAACCCGGCCGGCGGCGCCCGCACTTGTGTCAAAAGGCATGCTGGCGGGTCCGGGCGCGGGTACCATGCATTTACCGCCCACGGCCCGCCACCATGACCACCGCCTACGATTTCAGCTTCCGTGACCTCGACGGCCATCCGCAGGCGCTGGCCCGTTATCAGGGCCACCCGTTGCTGCTGGTGAACGTCGCCAGCCGCTGTGGCTTCACCCCGCAGTACACGGGGCTGGAACAGTTGTGGCAGGACTACCGCGAACGCGGCCTGGTGGTGATCGGCTTCCCGTGCAACCAGTTCGGCGCGCAGGAGCCCGGTGATGCCGCGCAGATCCGCCAGTTCTGTTCGCTGGACTATCCGGTCAGCTTCCCGCTGTCGGAGAAGATCGAGGTCAACGGCGAGGGCGCTGATCCGTTGTGGGCCTGGATGACGCACGAAAAGCGTGGCCTGCTCGGCAGTGCCCGCATCAAGTGGAATTTCAGCAAGTTCCTGGTCGATCGCCAGGGGCAGGTGGCGTCGCGGCATGCGCCCACCACCAGGCCGGAGCAGTTGCGCAGCGCGATCGAAGCGCTGCTGTGAGGTAGTGCCGGCCGCTGGCCGGCAACCCCGTGGGCCAGGAAGCGCCGGCCAGCGGCCGGCACTACCATTGCAGCATCACTTCTCGACGAACGCGCGCTCGAACACGTAGTGGCCCGGTTGGCCGATGCGCGGCGAAACCTGGAAACCCCGGGCATCGAGCACGGTGCGAAGGTCGGCCAGCATCTGCGGGCTGCCGCAGATCATCGCGCGGTCGTTTTCCGGGCTCAGTTCCGGCAGGCCGAGGGTGCGCTGCATCTCGCCGCTCTCCATCAGCTGGGTCAGGCGGCCCTGGTTGGCGAACGGCTCGCGGGTGACGGCAGGGTAGTACAGCAGCTTGTCGCCGATCATCTCGCCGAGGAACTCGTGCTCACGCAGTTCCCTCTCGAAGTAATCGCGGTAGGCCAGGTCCTTTTCATAGCGCACGCCGTGGCACAGGATCACCTTCTCGAAGCGCTCGTAGGTTTCCGGGTCCTTGATGACCGACAGCCACGGCGCCAGGCCGGTGCCGGTGCCCAGCAGGTACAGGTTCCTGCCGGGATGCAGGTCGCTGATCAGCAGGGTGCCGGTGGGCTTCTTGCCGACCAGTACCTTGTCGCCCGGCTTGATGTGCTGCAGGCGCGAGGTCAGCGGGCCGTCCTGCACCTTGATGCTGAAGAACTCCAGCTGTTCTTCCCAGTTGGCACTGGCAATGGAATAGGCGCGCAGCAGCGGTCGCGCCTCGGTTTCCAGGCCGATCATCACGAACTGGCCGTTCTCGAAGCGGAAACCGCTGTCGCGGGTGGTGGTGAAGCTGAAGTAGGCATCGGTCCAGTGACGGACCTCAAGCACCGTTTCGGCGCCGAAAGCGGAGGACATGGGCGTATCTATCGAAAGTCGTCGGGGGTGATTCTATCTCAAATGAGACAAGTTCTCATTGGGCGGAACGAGAGGCGTTCTCAGCGGTAACCCGCCGCCTGCAGCTCGAACAGCTCGGCATAGCGGCCGCCCTGCGCCATCAGCTGCGCATGGGTACCGCTGGCCTCGATCCGGCCATCGGCCAGCACCAGGATGCGGTCGGCCATGCGTACCGAGGAAAAGCGGTGGGAAATCAGTACGGCGGTGCGATTATCCGCCAGTTCCCTGAACCGCTGGAACACCTCGAACTCACTGCGGGCATCCAGCGCTGCCGTTGGCTCATCCAGGATCATCACCTGCGCATTGCGCATCCATGCGCGGGCAATGGCGATCTTCTGCCATTGGCCACCGGACAGGTCCACGCCCTGCTTGAAGCGGCGGCCGATCTGCTGGTCGTAGCCGCCGGGCAGGTCGTCGATCACTTCCTCGGCCATGCCGCGTCGCGCCGCGTCAGCGATGCGTGCCTGGTCGTCCATCGCCTCGACCTGGCCGACGCCGATGTTCTCGCCGGCGCTGAGGTTGTAGCGCACGAAATCCTGGAAGATCACCCCGAGATTGGCGCGCAGGTCATCCAGGTCGTAATCGCGCAGGTCGCGGCCATCGAGCAGGATGCGGCCTTCGTCCGGTTCGTACAGCCGCGCCAGCAGCTTCACCAGGGTGGTCTTGCCGGCGCCGTTCTCGCCGACCAGGGCCAGCACTTCGCCGGCGTGCAGCTGGAAATCCAGATGGCGCACCGCCCACTGTTCGGCATCGGGGTAGCGGAAGCCGACGTTCTCGAACACGAAGCCCTGGCGGATCGGCTGCGGCACGCGCACGGCCCCATCGCGCGAGTGGATTTCCGGCTGGATCTGGAAGAACGAGAACAGGTCATCCAGGTACAGCGCCTGGCTGGCCACCTGCGAGAAGCCGATCAGCAGGCCTTCCAGCAGCTGGCGCAGGCGCAGGAAGCTGCCGGCGAGGAAGGTCAGGTCGCCGATCGAGAAGTCCCCGCGCACCGTGCGCCATGCGATGTAGGCGTAGGCGGTGTAATACCCCAGCGTGCCCAGCGCAGCCAGCAGCGTGCCCCAGAACGCGCGGCGCCGTGCCAGGGCGCGGTTGGCCTGGAACAATGCCACCGACAGGCGCCGGTAGCGCTCCACCAGGAAGCGGTGCAGGTTGTAGATCTTCACTTCCTTGGCCGTTTCCACGCTGGCGCCCAGCTGGCGCAGGTAGTCGAGCTGGCGGCGCTCGGGCGTCCACTGGAAGTTGAGGCTGTAGCCGGCCGCGTTGAAGTGCGATTCGCCGATGAAGGCCGGCACCAGTGCCAGCGCCAGCAGCAGGATCAGCCACGGCGCGTAGACCAGCAGGCCAACGGCGAGGCTGGCCACGGTGATCGCGTCCTGCACCTGGCCGAACAGCTGGCTCATCAGGTTCATCCGGCCCATGGTCTGGCGCCGTGCACGGTCCAGCTTGTCCTGCAGGTCCGGGTCCTCGAAGTCCTCCAGATCCAGCGTCGCGGCGTGTTCCATCAGGCGGATGCTGGTGGCGTTGGCGAACAGTTCGGAGAGCAGGGCATCGGCATAGCTGACCAGCCGGCCGAGCAGGTCCGAGGCGATGGCCAGGCCGAATTCCAGTGCCAGCAGGCCCAGCAGTGGATTGAGCAGGCCGCTGGACAGCGCCTCGCCCAGCGGCGGGAAGCCGGCATCGTGCTGGCTCAGCTGCAGGGCGCTGTCGATGATCAGCTTGCCGACGTAGAGCATCGCCACCGGCAGCAGCGCACGGATCAGGCGCAGCCCCAGGCTGGCCAGGGTCAGCGCCGGACTGGTCTTCCAGACCATGCGCAGGAAGGGGGGCAGATTGCGCATCGCCCTGAAGCGCTGGCGCAGGCTGGGTTTCTTCGCGGCGGCAGCGCCAGCGGTGGGGGAAGCAGGCATGCGCGTATTGTGCGCGCCTGATACGTGCAGATGGGGTCAGTGCAGCCGTGTGGCCGGCACCGGGGTCAGAGCCCTTCGCGAAGCGAAGGGATCCGACCCTCCCGCATCCACGCATGGCGTGGATCCACCCTGCCAACCCGCAGAAGAGCCAGCTTTTGCCGTTGCTCCAGCTGTTGCTCTGGCCTCTGCGGGTGCCGGGCGGCAGCCCGGCCAACAGGACCCTTTTACGGCAGCGGCGGCAGCAGCCCCGCACCCAGCCGGTTCCAGGCATTGATCACCGCAATGCCCATGCTCAGGTCACTGATGCCCTTCGCATCGAAGTGCGGTGCCAGCGCATCGAACGCTGCCTGCGACGGCGCACCGTCGGTCAGCCGGGTCAGCGCCTCGGCCCAGTCCAGTGCCGCGCGTTCGCGCGCGTCGAAGAAGCGGCTTTCGTGCCAGGCGGGCAGGGTGTCCAGCTTGCGCGGCTCGATGCCGCCCTTGCGCAGCGCGGTGCCATGCATGTCCATGCAGTAGCCACAGCCGTTGAGCTGCGACACGCGCAGGAACACCAGTTCCATCAGGGTCGGGTCGATCGAGCTGTCATGCACCGCCTGGCTGGTGGCCAGCAGGCCCTTGAAGGCCTCGGCGGCCAGGCGGGTGTAGGGGACGCGGGGGGAGGTGTGATCGGACATCTTGGGCTCCACGGCGGCCACGATGGCCGCCCTTCATCACAAGGACGCCGCAGCGTTGTGGTGCGTGACAACCTTCGGCAATTTTTCCGGATTCAGCACGCTGTACACGTTGGCGATGCGGCCATCGGCCACTTCGATGGTGGTGATCGAGTGCAGGCAATCGCCCTGGAAGCGCAGGATCGCAGGCTCGCCGTTGACGTAGCCCAGCTGCGCCGGATGCGCGGCGCCGCGGCGGGCGATGGCCCAGAACAGGCGGCCGATGCGCTCGGCACCCCGCAGTGGGCGGATCGCGGCGGTAACCACGCCGCCACCGTCGGAGACCAGTTGCGCGTTGGCGTGCAGCAGGGCCTGGATCGCCTCGCTGTCGCCGCGCTGCGAGGCATCCATGAAGCGCGTCAGCAACCGCCGGTGCTGGATGGCATCGGCGTTGAAGCGCGGCCGTCCGGCCTGCAGACGCTGCCGGGCGCGGTGCACCAGCTGCCGGCAGTTGGCTTCGCTGTGGCCGATCAGGTCGGCGATCTCACGGTAGTCGTGGTCGAAGGCCTCCTTCAGCAGGAAGGCGGCGCGTTCTTCGGGGCCGAGCTGTTCGAGCAGGGTCAGGAAGGCGACCGAGACCTCGTCGGCCAGCGCATGCAGCTGGGCCGGGCCGGGCGCGGGGTCAGGCTCCAGGGTGACCGCCAGCGGTTCGGCCAGCCATGGGCCGACATAGTGGACACGCTCGCGCTTGGCCGCTCGCAGGCGGTCCAGGCCGAGCCGGGTGGTGGTGGTGACCAGCCAGGCCTCTGCATCGCGGACGCTGGCAGGATCGGCGCCGGACCAGCGCAGCCAGGCGTCCTGCACCACGTCTTCGGCGTCGGCGCGGCTGCCGAGCAGGCGGTAGGCCAGCGCCATCAGGCGCGGGCGGTGGGTCTGGAAAACGGTTTCGGCGTTCATGTGGGCAAGGACGCCGCAGTGGCGCGTGGCGTGACAGAGCGTCGGGGGAATCTTGCCGGCCAGCGGCCGGCACTACCACCCCGGGGCCGGGGGAGGGGGTAAAATGGGCGGATTACCCCCGCCAGCCTCGAGCAAGCGAGCAAGCCGTGACATCGATCAAGCAGGAAGACCTCATCCAGTCCATCGCCGACGCGCTGCAGTACATCTCGTACTACCACCCGGTCGACTACATCAAGAACCTCGCCGCCGCGTACGAGCGTGAGGAGTCGCCGGCCGCGAAGGAAGCGATGGCCCAGATCCTGATCAATTCGCGGATGTGCGCCGAAGGCCACCGTCCGATCTGCCAGGACACCGGCATCGTCACCGTGTTCCTGGAAATCGGCATGGACGTGCGTTGGGATGACGCCACCATGGGCGTGGAAGACATGGCCAATGAAGGCGTTCGCCGCGCCTACATGCATCCGGACAACAAGCTGCGCGCCTCGGTGCTGGCCGATCCGGCCGGCAAGCGGATCAACACCAGGGACAACACCCCGGGCGTGGTCAACGTCAAGGTGGTGCCGGGCAACAAGGTCGACGTCATCGTTGCGGCCAAGGGCGGTGGTTCGGAAGCGAAGACCAAGTTCGCCATGCTCAACCCGTCCGACTCCATCGTCGACTGGGTGCTGAAGACCGTGCCGACCATGGGCGCCGGCTGGTGCCCGCCGGGCATGCTCGGCATCGGCATTGGTGGCACCGCCGAGAAGGCGATGCTGCTGGCCAAGGAGGCGCTGATGGAACCGATCGACATCACCGAGCTGCAGGCCCGTGGTGCCTCCAACCGCATCGAGGAGCTGCGCCTGGAGCTGTATGAGAAGGTCAATGCGCTGGGCATCGGCGCGCAGGGCCTGGGCGGCCTGACCACTGTGCTGGACATCAAGATCAACGACTATCCGACCCATGCGGCCAACCTGCCGGTGGCGATGATCCCGAACTGCGCCGCCACCCGCCATGCGCACTTCACCCTGGATGGCAGTGGCCCGGTAATGCTGGACCCGCCGTCGCTGGAAGACTGGCCGAAGCTGACCTATGACGCGTCCAAGGGCACCCGCGTGGACCTGGACACGATCACCCCGGAAGATGTGGCCAGCTGGAAGCCGGGCCAGACCCTGCTGCTCAATGGCAAGCTACTGACCGGCCGCGATGCCGCGCACAAGCGCATGGTCGACATGCTCAACAAGGGCGAGGAACTGCCGGTCGATCTGAAGGGCCGCTTCATCTATTACGTCGGCCCGGTCGATCCGGTGCGCGACGAAGTGGTGGGCCCGGCCGGTCCGACCACGGCGACCCGCATGGACAAGTTCACCGAGCAGGTGCTGGCGCAGACCGGCCTGCTGGGCATGGTCGGCAAGGCCGAGCGTGGCCCGGCCGCGATCGAGGCGATCAGGAAGCACAAGTCGGCCTACCTGATGGCCGTCGGTGGATCGGCCTACCTGGTGTCCAAGGCGATCAAGGCCGCCAAGGTGGTCGGTTTCGCCGACCTGGGCATGGAGGCGATCTACGAGTTCACCGTGCAGGACATGCCCGTGACCGTGGCGGTGGATTCCACCGGCGAATCGGTGCACAAGACCGGCCCGCGCGAATGGCAGGCCCGCATCGGCAAGATTCCGGTGGTTGTGGAGTAAGCCCTCCATCCCGGACCGGACAACGGCGCCCCTGTGGCGCCGTTGTTGTATGGGCAAAAATATTGATGTTCCGGTAGCGGTTGTTCTGCTACGGTCGGAACACTCTCGCACAGGACGTGTCCATGGCCCTGCATCGGTTCATCGTGGTAGGCGTGCTGCTGGCCCTGGCCGGTTGCAGCACCCCGGCGTCGTACGAAGGCGCGGATTTCCCCGCATCGGCGCAATGCCGCGTGCAGTGCCAGGCCGGCTATCGCAGCTGCATGGCGCAGAATGACTCCCTCGGCAGCCGCCAGAACAACTGCGAGCAGCAGGTGGTGCCGGCGCCGGACAAACGCTGCAAGGACGTGGACAATCCGGAGCTGCGCCGTGCCTGCGAACTGAAGACGCACGACTGCGCGATGCGCGCGCCGATGATGTCCTGTGGCGAGCGCCGGGATTCCTGCATGAGCGGCTGCGGCTGAGCAACGATCGCGCGCGTGGGCGCATAATCGGCTGATCCACCTGCACAGGATCTTCCGCATGAGCACCACGCTGTATGGTTCGACCAGTACCGCCGCGCTGGTCGTGCACTGGCTGCTGATCGAGCTCGGCATCGAGCATGAACTGGTGCTGCTGGATTTCGACGCGCGCGAGCACAAGTCGGCGCAGTACCTGGCGCTCAATCCGGCCGGTGTGGTGCCGACACTGTTGATCGATGGCCTGGTACTGACCGAAGCGGCGGCCATCGCCCTGTACCTGGCCGATCGCCACCCGGAGGCCGGCCTGCTCCCGGTGCCGGGCACGCCGCAGCGTGGCGATGCCTACCGCTGGATGTTCTGGTGTGCCAGTACGCTGCAGCCGGCCTATCGGGCCTGGTTCTATCCGCATGAAATGGCCGGCCAGGCGAATGTTGAGGCCAGCCGCGAGATGGCGCGTCAGCGGCTCGAAGCGGCCTGGCAGCACGTTGCCGCTCACCTGCAGGCGCACGGCCCGTACCTGCTGGGCGCCACGCCCTGCGTGGTCGACTACATGCTGGTGATGCTGATGCGCTGGTCGCGCAACATGCCCAAGCCCAGTGACACCTGGCCGGTGCTCAAGGCGCATGCCACCTCGATGAAGGCGCGCCCGGCGTTCGCCGAGGTCTACCGCCGCGAAGGCATCACCGACTGGCGGTAACCCGAAAAAGGGGACGGAGGGAATTAAGTCGTTTGTGCACAAACGACTTAATTCCCTCCGTCCCCTTTTTCGGGTTACAGGATCTCCAGCACTGTTTCCGGTGGGCGGCACAGCCGCGTACCCTTGGTCGTGCGCACCACGGGGCGATTGATCAAGCGGGGGTGTTCGCTCATCGCCGCCAGCAACGTGGCGTCGTCTGCGCCGTCCAGGCCCAGTTCGGCGAACAGCGCCTCCTTGCTGCGTACCAGTTCCTGTGCGTGCAGCCGGGATTCGGCCAGTACCTGGCGCAGCGTGGCTGTGTCCGGCGGGTTGCCCAGGTAGTCGATCACCACCGGATCGAAGCCCGCATCGCGGATCAGCTTCAGTGCGCCGCGCGAGTTGCTGCAGGCCGGGTTGTGCCAGATCGTCACGTCCATCAGAACCACTCCAGCAGAGACACGCCCACACCCACATAGGTGGCCTTGTGGTTGTAGTCGATCAGGCTTTCGCCGTAGCCGTCGAAGACCTGCACATGGCCACGCAGCAGGTTGCTGATCGGGAAGCCGTAGTCCAGCTGCAGCGCACCGTGCGAACGGCTTCCGGTGCGCAGTGAATGGCGCGCCATCAGCGAGACCTCATGCCCATTGCGGTTCCAGGTCAGGGTGGCGTCGCCGCGACCCATGTAATCCTCGATGTCCGGATTGTTGTCTTCGCTGCGGCTTTCGGGAATGCGGTACCAGGGACGCAGCACCAGCGCCCAGTTCTCGCGGTCCAGGCCGATGTTGAGCATGACCCGGTTCCAGCTGCGTGACAGCGGGTCGGCGCGGCCATTGGACTGGTGGTTCAGCGCGATACCGGTCATGCGCCCGCGCCAGCCACCGATCGAGTAGCCGTTGCGGAACACCATCATCACTTCCGGCTCGTAATTGGTTTCGCGGAACGGGCGTGAATCCTCGCTGTTGTAGGCCTGCCAGCGCGAACTCTGGGTGTAGCCGGCCCAGATGTCGCCGTTGTCGCCGAACAGGTTCTCGGCGATCTTGGTCTTGAAGCTGATCTGGAACTTCAGCTCGGCACTGTCGAGTACCTGCGGGGTGGTCACGCTGTTGGCCGGGTTCGGCGAGTGCGGCATGGTGTTGCGATCGCTGGTCCAGAAGGCGGGCAGCAGGTACACCGGCTTGTAGGCGCGCAGTTGGAACGGCCCCAGCTTGGAGTCCTCGGCCAGTTCCCAGCGGCTGTCCAGCAGCGAACCGCGGCCGGCGTTGGCCAGCGCGCTGTCCGGCGTCGCCGGGCGGAACAGGTCGCTCACCCGCTCGCGCAGCTTTTCCTCGCCCTGGCTCACGCGCGCGGTCTGCCGTTCTTCGCGGCGGGCCTGCGCAGCCGCTTCGGCGGCAGCATCAGCGGCGGCGGTAGCCTCCGGGGTATGCCCGAACAGGCGGTCATAGCAGGCCAGCCGGGCCGCGTCGGTGGTAATTGCCGCGCAGGCGGCCGGTGAGGCGTCGGCGGTAGGCGCGAACTCCTGCGCAGCCAGCGGTGCACTGGCCAGGGCAAGCGCCAGCGGCGCCAGACGGGGAAACAGCGTGGGGAGGGTCATTGCAGCAGGCCCTTCGATGAATTCGGGAATCACACAGTGTGGCGGCTGTGCCGGATTGCGGCCAGCCCCACGGTTTATGCACGGCCACAGCGTGCGCGTGGCGTGAAGGCCAGGTGGCTCAGAAGAACCAGGCGAACGCGAACAGGCCCAGCATCGCGATCACAACCGCCAGTTTCAGTGCCAGGCCAAGCAGGATGCCGAGCCAGGTGGCCAGGCCGACCTTGGTCGAGCGGCCGAGTTCGCGGGTGTGCCAGTACTCGCCGAGCAGGGCACCGACCAGCGGTCCCGCAAACAGGCCGATGGGCATGAAGAACAGGCCGACGATGCTGCCGACGAAGGTTCCCCACAGCGCCTTGCGGCTGGCGCCGACACGCTGCGCACCGACCACCGTGGCCAGCACGTCCACCAGCAGCGAAAGCAGGGTCAGTACCCCAAGCGCGACCAGGGTGGGCCAGCCGACGTGGGCGAAGCCGTCGGCCCAGGCGGCCAGCAGCAGTCCGATGAACACCAGCGGGATGCCCGGGAGGGCCGGCAGGATGATGCCGGCGATGCCTATGAGGACAAAAATGACCGCTAGCAGATACAAGATGAATGAGAGTCCCATGCTGTCCCGTATGGAGTCCGTTTTGGGGTTGACAGTGAAAGATTTTGCCAGTTGCTTTTTCGTTTTGGCCGGGTTAAGTTGCAGTCGCTGAGCTTGGCAAGGTCACCGTGGATCGTGGCCTGATGAAGCAAGATCTTCCCGATCCGCTGCATCGATGCACCTCGCTTCCCCCTTGCTTGTCAGCCGCCCACCAGGCGTTTCCAACAACAAGAGAGAGTCAAAGGGAGTTAGTGAGATGGCTGATCGCGAGACCGGTACCGTAAAGTGGTTCAATGATGCGAAGGGCTTCGGCTTCATCAGCCGGCAGAATGGCGAGGACGTGTTCGTGCACTTCCGCGCCATCGAGACCCAGGGCTTCAAGAGCCTCAAGGAAGGCCAGACTGTGAGCTTTGAAGTCGTGCAGGGCCAGAAGGGCCTGCAGGCTGACAAGGTCCAGCCGGTGTAACAGCTGCCGTCCGTCGGCATGAAAAAGGCCCGCGCAAGCGGGCCTTTTTCTTTGCCTCAGGCCCGCTGCAGGTCAGCGCAGGATGACCTTGCCGTTGACCACGCGCACATAGGTGTTCTCACGGATGCCACCCAGGTCGCGCTGGTTGACCACGATGGTGCGGCCATCATCCATGCGCACGCTGATGTCGTAGGTATCGCTGGTGACATTCTTCTGGATCTGGTTGCCGGCCAGGGCGCCACCGACCGCGCCTGCAGCGGCGGCAATGTTCTTGTTGCCACGGCTGCCACCGGTGTGGTCGGAGATTTCATGGCCGGCCACGGCGCCGACGATGCCGCCGAGAATCGCACCGGTCGCACTGGGCGCGGTGCGGCCCGAGGGCACGGTGTTGATGCGGGTGACGATGCCACAGTCGGCGCAGCGGCCCTGGTTGTAGCCGCCGTTGTTGCCGTAACCGCCGTTGTTGTAGCCGTTGTTGTAACCACCGCTACTGTAACCGGGCGAGGTGGCACAACCGGCCAGCGCGAGGGTAGCGATGGCGCTGGCGGCGATGAGCTGGATCTTCATGGGGCGTCTCCTGGCCGTGAAGGCGGGTGTGTTGGGTGGTACTGCGTCATGCAGCAGGGTGGACGAATCCTCTCCCTTCGAACGTGAACAACGCGCCAACCACGCACCCGATGCCCGGCTGCAGGATGAACGCGCCTCAGCGGAAATCCTGGTGGCAGGCCCGGCAATCGGCCTGCAGCGTTTCCACGAGCTGGGCCAAGGCCCTGCAGTCGCCTGGCGGTGCAGCCAGCGCCGTGTTGAGGTTGCCGCGCAGTCGGCTGGCGTGCTGCTGGAACTGCGTGCTGTCCTTCAGCCCGGGAAACGCCAGGTCCAGGTCATTGGACAACAGGCGTAGCGCCTGCAGCCGCGGCACGCTGTCGGCCAGGCTGCAGCGGTTCTGCTGCTGGGCCTGCTGCAGCAGCTGCGATTGCCGCTGCATCACCTGCATCAGGCTGTCCGGGAACGGGTCGCGACGCGCCTGCAGGGCGCGGCCCACCATAAACGTGGCGACCAGGCCGATCAGCAGGCCCAGGCACAGTACGAACAGGTAGCGATGGGCAGTGGACAGGCGGCGGGGCGGGCTGGCGTTCATGCAGGCTCTCCGGGCGTGCAACGGTGGGTTCGACGCCGGCGTACTTTGGGCGCTGGCACCTGCACGTTAAAATAGCCCGATGAACGAACAGGTCAAACAACGCTTCGCCGGCATCGAACGGCTGTATGGCGTGGGTGCGCTCGAGCGCCTGCAGGGCAGTCGCGTGGCGGTGGTCGGCATGGGCGGCGTCGGCTCGTGGGTGGTGGAGGCGCTGGCCCGTTCGGCGGTCGGCCATCTGACCCTGATCGATGCCGACGACATCTGCGTGTCCAACACCAACCGGCAGCTGCCGGCGATGGAAGGCAATTACGGGCGCAACAAGGCCGAGGCGATGGCCGAGCGCTGCCGTGCGATCAATCCGGGGATCGACGTCGATGCCGTGCAGGCATTCCTGACGATGTCCAACATGGCTGAGCTGCTGGACCGCGGGTTCGATCTGGTGATCGATGCCTGCGACAGCTTCCGGGTCAAGGTCGAGACGATCGCCTGGTGCCGCCGCCGCAAGCTGCCGCTGCTGACCGTCGGCGCTGCCGGTGGCCGCACCGACCCGACCCTGGTACGTATCCGCGATGTTTCGCGCACCGAGCATGACGCCATGCTGGCGCTGATCCGCAAGAAGCTGCGCAGCGAATTCAACTTCCCGAAGAACGCCAAGCGCTATTTCGGCGTGCCGGCGGTGTATTCGCTGGAGAATGTGAAGTATCCGCAGGCCGATGGCAGCGTCTGCGGCATTCGTCCGAACCTGGGTGCCGATGCGGCGTTGAAGCTGGACTGCGGCGCCGGCCTGGGCGCGGCGACCCACATCACCGGCGCGTTCGCCTTTGCGGCGGTGGGCAAGGCGCTGGAGATGCTGCTGGAGCCGAAGAAGGCGAAAACCGAGGTGACCGAGGCCTACGCCGACGCATGACGGTGGTGCCGGCCGCCCGGGGTTGCCGGCCAGCGGCCGGCACTACCTTCCAAACGTCGGCGACTCAGTCGTTCCGTGGCGGCGCCGGTAGTGCCGGACGCTGCCCGGCGTCGGGTTCGCCGCGGTCGTTGCAGCGTGCCGACCAAGGTCGGCACCCGCCGTTACATTGACGGCAGCGCGAACAGCCGCCGCGCATTCTCGGTCGTGGCCTGCGCCAGGGCCTCCAGCTCCATTCCGCGCAGCGCAGCTACGTGCCGGGCAATGGTTTCCAGCCGCGCCGGTTCGTTGCGCTGGCCGCGGACCCCTGCGTCGGGCTGGTCGGGCGCGTCGGTTTCCAGCAGCAGCTGCTCCAGCGGCATCCCGCGTACCAGCCGTTGCAGGCGCTGGGCACGTTCATAGGTCAGCGGACCGCCAAGACCCAGCAGGAAGCCGTGCCTGTGCAATTGCGCGGCCTGTTCGGGGCTGCCGGAAAAACTGTGCACCACGCCGCGCAGGCCGCCGATGCGGCGGATGGCGGCGATTACCGCATCCACCGCGCGTCGCGCGTGCACGATCACCGGCAGCTCGAACTCACGGGCCAGTTCCAGCTGGCCGATGAAATACGCCTGTTGAGCCTCGGCATCCAGTCCTTCGACGAAGAAGTCCAGCCCGCATTCGCCGATCGCACACGGGCGTTCGCGCTCGATCCAGCCGCGCAGCAGTGGCTGGTGCCCAGGCTGGTGCTCGGCCAGGAACATCGGATGCAGGCCGTAGGCCGGGTACAGCCCCGGCGCCTGCTGGCAGACCTCGCGCAGTTTCGGCCAGCTGGCAGCGGTGACCGCGGGCACCACCTGTTGGCGTACACCCACGGCCTGCGCCCGCTCGATCACTGCGGCACGGTCAGGGTCGAACGCGCTCGCGTCGAGATGACAGTGGCTGTCGACCAGCACGCTCAACGCTGTTCCAGCGGCGGTGGCGTGGTGGCGTTGCGGCTCTTCCAGTTGGCCAGCAGCAGCGTGCCGAAGCCCAGCACCAGCTCATCGATGAACGGGATCGGGTCCGGGATGAACAGCGTCAGCACGAACAGGCCGGCGGTGAGCTTGAACAGGGTGGGGTAGCGCAGCCGGCGCGCCCATTGCAGTACTGGCAGCAGCATCGGGTTGGCCATGGCGGGGATCCTCGTGGGGAATATGCAAACGCTACCACGGGCCCTGCATTTCCCGATGCTGAATGGGTTACAGGAATGAGCAGGAAATGTGGAGATTCCGTTCAGGCAGCGCATGCTGCAATCTGTCCCGAGAACGTTGCGGATGGTCCGCAAGGAGCAGGTCATGAAAAGCACAACTACAACTGTCCTGGTCGCAGCGGGCGCGCTGCTGGTTGGTGGCATCGCCACCGCCGCCTTCATGAAGAGTGGCGACAAATCGCCGGACTCCATCAGCGCCGCAACCCCCAATGGCGAGTCGCGCCTGGTCGATGGCAACGCCACCGACGATGGCGTGCGTGGTGACCAGCTCGACCCGTCCGCGCCGCGCGGGCTGGAATATGCCGATGTGCTGAAGGTCGACCCGATCACCGAGAAGCAGAAGGCCTATGCCACCGTGATCGGCACCGATCCGGTGCGTGAGACCTCCACCACCCAGACCCCGCACGAGGTCTGCCAGGACGTGACGGTGCAGGAACGCCTGCCGGAGCGTGATGGCAACGTTGGCGGTACCGTGGTTGGCGCGGTGGTGGGTGGCCTGCTCGGCAACCAGGTCGGTGGCGGCAACGGCAAGAAGGCCGCGACCGCAGCCGGTGCGGTGGCCGGTGGCTTCATCGGCAACCAGATCGACAAGCGCCACGTGGGTGGCCGCGTGGTCAACCGCACCGAGCGCCAGTGCCACACCGAAACCGCAACGTCCGAGTCGAGCCGCGTCACCGGTTACAACGTGACCTATCGCAACGAAGACGGCACCACCGGCACCATGCGCATGGCCAGCAAGCCGGGCAGCCGCATCGCCATGGGAACCAATGATGTGGTGAAGGGCTACAACGTGACCTATCGCTATGATGGCGCCGAGAAGACCGTGCGCATGGACAACAAGCCGGCCAGCGATCGCCTGCCGGTGGTCGATGGCCAGCTGGTCACGCAGACCGCTGCTGCCGGCGCCACGGCGGCCACGCGCCAGTAATCCAGAACACCCCTGCTGCACCCGACGGGCCGGCTCATGCCGGCCCGTTTCGTTGTGCGCACGGGCATTCATCCGTGGGCAAAGGGAATCGACCATGATGGACGCCCCCTTCGACAAGGAGTCGGCATGAGCATCTTCGACCTGCGCCTGGAAACCGAGCGGCTGATCCTGCGCCCGCTGCTGCGCGAGGACTACGAACCGTACCTGGCATTCTGTGCCGACGAGGAAACGATGCGCACCCTGGGGGGTGTTCAACCGCCCTCGGTGGCATGGCGCGGCTTCTGCAGCCTGGCCGGCGCCTGGCAGCTGTTCGGCTTCTCGATGTTCAGCGTGATCGAGAAATCCAGCGGTGACTGGATCGGCCGGATGGGACCGTGGCAGCCGCAGGACTGGCCTGGAACCGAGGTCGGCTGGGGTATTCGGCATGCCAGCTGGGGCCGGGGCTATGCACCGGAAGCGGCGGTTGCCGCCATCGACTGGGCGTTCGACACGCTGGGCTGGGACGAGGTGATCCACACCATCGCCGAGAACAACGACAACTCGAGGGCGGTCGCGCGCAAGCTCGGCAGCACGCTGCTGCGCATGGGCGAATTGCCACCGCCGTACAACGACAAGCCGATGCAGATCTGGGGCCAGTCGCGAGAACAGTGGCGGCAGCGCGTGCGCTGAGCGTTGCCGGTAGTGCCGGCCGCTGGCCGGCAACCTCGATGTGGCAGGATTCGTGCGATTGCCGGCCAGCGGCCAGCGTTACCGTGTTGCCATGCTGCACCCGCGCTTGGCATTCACCGGCGGGCTTGCCAGACTGCGTGCAGCTGGCCGCCGGCCGGATCCGAGGAAGCAGGCAATGGTGGAAGAGCGCGTCCCGTTGACGGTGCACGGCATGTCGGTGTCCGGCAATTGCCACAAGGTCCGCCTGCTGCTGGAGCAGCTCGGCAGCCGCTACCGCTGGGTGGAAGTGGACAGTGCCCATGGCCAGACCCACACCGCCGAGTTCCTCGCGCTCAATCCCAATGCCAAGGTGCCGTTGATCGTCCGCGACGATGGCCGCGTGTTGACTGAATCCAATGCGATCCTGTTCTGGTTGGCCGAAGGGACGCCCTACCTGCCCACCGACGGTTGGGAACGCGCGCAGGCTTTGAGCTGGATGTTCTTCGAGCAGTACACGCACGAGCCATGCGTGGCGGTAGCGCGCTTCATCCGCGGCTGGACACCGGCCGATTCACCGCGCCGCGCTGAACTGCCACGCCTGCACGAGCGCGCCGCCACCGCGCTGGCGGTGATGGAGCAGCACCTGCGCGAAGCGCAGTGGTTCACCGGCAGCGCATACGGCATCGCCGACATTGTGCTGTTCGCCTATACCGACGTCGCAGGCGAGGGCGGCATCAGCCTGGCGCCCTTCCCGGAAGTGCGCGCCTGGCTGCAGCGCGTGCGCGCGCAGCCGCGCTTCGTGGCGATGCCAGCGGTGACCGCCGAGGTGCGCGCGCGCTTCGAGGCTGCCTGATCCCACAGGGTAGCGCCCGGCGTTGCCGGGTGGAACGCAACAACGACACGGAGGGTGTTCGATGTTTGCTGTGGTTCCAGATCCGATTCCTGCGCGCATGCGCGTGCTCAACCGCGCCGAAGTGTGCGACGCCAATTTCCTCGACGCGGTGCGTGGCTGGCGAGGCACACCGCGCGCACGTCCTGCGCCGGACGCGCCGATCCTGCCGGGCAGCACGCTCAGCGCTGCCGCCTTCGGTGAGCTGTTCGATTCGCAGCTGGCCAGCCGCCAGCTGGACCTGATGGCGCGCGTATTGCGCGTGCAGAACAAGGTCTTCTATACCATCGGGTCGTCCGGCCATGAAGGCAACGCGCTGCTGGCGCGGGCCTGCCGGCATACCGACCCCGCATTCCTGCACTATCGCTCCGGCGCCTTCATGGTCGAGCGCTCGCGCCAGGTGCCGGGCATCGACGCGCTGCGCGATGCCGCGCTTTCCTTCGCCGCCAGCGCCGATGACCCGGCCAGTGGTGGCCGGCACAAAGTGTGGGGCAGCAAGCCATTGTGGGTATTGCCGCAGACCTCGACCATCGCCTCGCACCTGCCCAAAGCGCTGGGCACGGCACTGGCCATCGAGAGTGGCAAGCGACTGGCGCAGGCGCTGCCGATTCCCGCCGACAGTATCGTGCTGTGCTCGTTCGGCGACGCCTCGGCCAATCACGCTACCGCGCAGACGGCGTTCAACACCGCGATGTGGGCGGCCTACCAGAAACTGCCGGCGCCAATCCTGTTCGTCTGCGAGGACAACGGGCTGGGCATCTCGGTGAAGACGCCGGACGGCTGGATTGCCGAGCGCTTCAGCCACCAGCCGGGGCTGGACTATTTCTACGCCGATGGCCTCGACCTGGCCACCGGGCACGCCCAGGTGCAGGCCGCAGTGGACCACTGCCGGCGGACGCGGCGACCGACCTTCCTGCATCTGCGCACCACGCGCCTGATGGGCCACGCCGGCACCGACTTCGAGGTGGAATGGCGTGCATTGCCGGAATTGTGCGCGGCCGAGGCGCAGGATCCGCTGTTGCGCTCGGCGCAGATCGCGCTGGAATCGGGCTGGATGGATGCAGCCGCCATCGAAGTGGCCTACGAGACGATGCGCGCGCGCTGCATGGCCGCCGCTGCCGATGCCGAAGGCCGTGCGAAGCTGCAGTCGCTGCAGGAGGTCATGGCGCCGTTGGCACCCTATACGCCCGCGGCGGTGCAGGCCGAAGCCCGGCGCGAGGTCGCCGACGAGGCGCGCGAGGCACTCTATGGCGGTGCCGAGGCCTTGCCGGAACGACAGGTGCGACGGCATCTCGCGATCCAGATCAACCACGGCCTGCTGGAACTGCTTGCGAAGTATCCGCAGAGCCTGCTGTTCGGCGAGGACGTGGCTCAGAAGGGCGGTGTGTACACCGTCACCAAGGATCTGCTGCGCCGCTTCGGCCCACGCCGGGTGTTCAACACGCTGCTGGACGAGACCATGATCCTGGGGATGGCGCAGGGTCTGGCCAACCTGGGCATGCTGCCGATTCCGGAGATCCAGTACCTGGCCTACCTGCACAACGCCATCGACCAGCTGCGTGGTGAAGCCTGTTCGCTGCAGTTCTTCTCCAACGACCAGTATCGCAACCCGATGCTGGTGCGGGTGGCCGGGCTGGGCTACCAGAAGGGTTTCGGCGGGCACTTCCACAACGACAACTCGATCACCGCGTTGCGCGACATCCCCGGGCTTGTGGTCGGCTGCCCCTCGCGCGGCGACGATGCGGTGATGATGCTGCGCACGCTGGCCGCACTGGCGCGGGTGGATGGGCGCGTGGCGGTGTTCCTGGAGCCGATCGCGTTGTACATGAACAAGGACCTGCACGAAGCGGGGGATGGCCAGTGGCTGTTCGACTACCCGGCACAGGGCCAGGCGCTGGTGCCGGGCGAGGGACGGGTCTATGCACCGGAGGCCGAAGACCTGGTGATCTACACCTATGGCAATGGCGTGCCGATGGCGTTGCGCGCGGCGCGGGCGATCGAGCAGCAGCTGGGCTGGCAGGTACGGGTGGTCGACCTGCGCTGGCTGGTACCGTTGGATGCCGGCTTCATCGCGGCCCAGGCCGCGGGCGCGCGGCGGGTGCTGGTGCTGGACGAAGGCCGCCACAGCGGCGGAGTGGGTGAGGGCGTGGTCACCGCGCTGGTCGAAGCCGGGTTCGGCCATCTGCCGTTGCGCCGGATCTGTGGTGCCGATACGTACACACCACTGGCGGGGGCAGCAATGTTCGGCCTTCCAAGCGACAATGCGGTGATTGGCGCCGCCCTCGACCTGGCGCAGGAACCCTGATGCATGTGTGGATTGGCGGGAATGTTGTTGCCGGCGCCGCTGGCGTCGGCCGAGTCGCTGCAGGCGCAGGCGCTGGCCATGGGCCAGGCGCTGCACCATCGCGGGCCGGATGATGGCGGCAGCTGGGTCGATGCCGAGGCGGGCATCGCGCTGGCGCATCGGCGCCTGAGCATCCTCGACCTGTCCCCGCTGGGCCACCAGCCGATGGCCTCGGCGGACGGCCGCTACGTGATGGCCTACAACGGCGAGGTCTACAATTTCGCGGCCCTGCGTGAACAGCTGGAGCCGCTGGGGCACACCTTCCGCGGCCATTCCGACACCGAAGTACTGCTGGCGGCGATCCTGCAGTGGGGCGTGGAAGATACCCTGCAGCGCTGCAACGGCATGTTCGCCATCGCGCTGTGGGACCGCCAGGAGCGTTGCCTGTGGCTGGCCCGCGACCGCGTCGGCAAGAAGCCGCTGTACTACGGCTGGGCCGGCGACACGCTGGTGTTCGGTTCGGAACTGAAGGCGCTCTGGCAACACCCGGCGTTCGACAACGACATCGACCGCGATGCGCTCACCTTGCTGCTGCGGCTGGATTACATCCCGGCGCCGCACAGCATCCACCAGCGCTGCTACAAGCTGATGCCGGGCCGGGTGCTGCGGCTGGATGCAGCGGCTGTGGCCGCAGGCGCCGCGGCACACCGCCCGGAGCAGGCGCAGCGCCCGTACTGGGATGCGCGCGCACGCATGCAGGCGGCGTTGGCCGCCCCGTTCCAGGGCCGCATCGAGGAGGCCGAGGAACAGCTGGACACGCTGCTGCGCGATGCGGTGGCGCTGCGCATGGTGGCCGACGTGCCGGTCGGCGTGTTCCTGTCCGGTGGCACCGACTCATCGCTGGTGGCGGCGCTGATGCAGGCGCAGAGCGGGCAGCCGGTGCATAGTTTCAGCATCGGCTTCACCGACTCGGGACATGACGAAGCACCGCTGGCCAGGGAGCTAGCGGCTCACCTGGGCTGTGATCACACCGAGTTGTATGTCAGCGGCGCCGACGCGCTGGCGGTGGTGCCGCAGTTGCCGGCGATGTTCGATGAGCCTTTTGCCGATGCGTCGCAGGTGCCGACCGCGCTGGTCGCACGGCTGGCACGGCAGGGCGTGACCGTCGCGCTGTCCGGCGACGGTGGCGATGAGCTGTTCTTCGGCTACACCCGGTATGTACGCGCGCTGCGAAACTGGCAGATGCTCGGACGCGTACCGGGGCCGCTGCGGCGCTGGATGGGCGCACGCTCGCAGCAGCAGGGCGAGGCCTCGCGGACCGGTGGCCTGGCGGCGCTGCTGGCCGAGACAGGCGCACGTGGCATCGGCGACGTCTACCGCAACCGCATCTCGCGCTGGCGCGACCCCGCCGCGGCGGTGCCCGGTGCGCAGGCGGCCGGCAGCTTCTACGACCTGGCCGATCCGCTGCATGGCGCGGGGACACCGGCCGACGCGATGATGCTGGCCGATTTCGTGACCTACCTGCCCGATGACCTGTTGTGCAAGGTCGACCGGACCTCGATGGCGGTCAGCCTGGAGGCGCGCGCGCCATTGCTGGACTGGCGCGTGGCCGAGTTCGCCTGGTCACTGCCGCTGGGCTTCAAGCGCAGTGAGACGACCAGCAAGGTGCTGCTCAAGCGCGTGCTGGGCCGTTACGTGCCGCATTCGATGGTGCACCGTCCCAAGCGCGGTTTCGGCGCACCGGTCAGCGACTGGCTGAAAGGCGACCTGCGGCCCTGGGCCGAGGACCTGCTGCAGCCGGCGCGGCTGGAGCGTGAGGGCGTGCTGTCGGCGGCGGCGGTGCAGCCGCTGTGGCAGCAGTTCCTGGGGGGGCAGCGCAAGTGGCATACCCACCTGTGGAACGTGCTGATGTTCCAGGCCTGGCAGGCGCATTGGCGGCAGGCGCGGACCGGCGTGACCGGCGGCTGATCTTCACCGGATGGCACGGGCCTGGCGACTAGGCTGGGCCTCCCGCACCGTGAGGAGTATGTCCCGATGTCCGTCCGCACCATCGCCGTGTTCGTTGGCAGCCTGCGCAAGGATTCCTGCAACCGCAAGCTGGCCCATGCGCTGGAGAAGCTCGCCGGTGATCGTGCGCGCTTCCAGTACGTGCAGATCGGCGATCTGCCATTGTACGACCAGGATTTCGACGCCGATTATCCGCCGCAGGGCACCCGGCTGAAGGACCAGGTGCGCGGCGCCGACGCGGTGCTGTTCGTGACACCCGAGTACAACCGGTCGGTGCCCGGCGTGCTCAAGAACGCCATTGATATTGGATCGCGCCCGTACGGTGACAGTGCGTTTGCCGGCAAGCCGGCGGCGGTGATCGGCGCCTCCATCGGCCAGATCGGTACCGCCGTGGCCCAGCAGCACCTGCGCAACAGCCTGGCCTTCCTGGACATGCATGTGCTGGGCCAGCCCGAGGCATTCATCCACTTCAAGGACGGCCTGATCGATGCCGATGGCACGATCCACAACGAAGGCACGCAGAAGTTCCTGCAGGGCTACGTGGACCGGTTCCTGGCGTTGATCTCAGTGCACGTCAAGGGCGATTGACGCCTGCGGGGTCAGAGCCCCTGCGTCGCAGGGGCTCCGACCCAAATCGTGCCCAGGGTCGGATCCCGGCGCGCAGTGACGGGCTCCGACCCCGGGGCGTTGATCTGCGATAATGTCCCGCTCGGGCGCCGCAATGGCGCCCGTCGCAGGCAGTGCGACGCTCTCACGCCAGTCTGGCCAGGTACCGGCGGATATCCCCCGTTTTCCCACGGCTTATCCACAGGCTTGTCCATGGCTGCCGGGGCCGGCACATGCCTACACTCGTCTGGCCCACTTTTGCAGGAAACACCGCAGCATGTCCGCTCGTCCCGGCTTCCGTTCCAACCGCAGAGAGCGCGGTGATGGCTTCGATCGCGATCGCGACGAGTCGCGCATCGACCAGTTGCGGGTACCGCCCCATTCGGTGGAAGCCGAGCAGGCGGTACTGGGTGGCCTGATGCTGGCGCCCGAGGCGTATGACCGTGTCAACGACCAGCTGACCGAAAGCGACTTCTATCGTCGCGATCACCAGATGATCTATCGTGCGATCCGCGAGCTGTCCGAGCGCGAACGGCCGTTCGATGCGGTGACGCTGGGCGAGTGGTTCGAATCGCAGGGCAAGATGGAACTGGTGGGTGACGGCGCCTACCTGATCGAACTGGCCAGTACCACGCCGTCAGCTGCCAACATCGTGGCCTACGCCGAGATCGTGCGCGACAAGGCGGTGCTGCGGCAGCTGATCCAGGTCGGCACCGACATCGTCAACGACGGCTTCCAGCCGGAGGGGCGCGACAGCAGCGAGCTGCTGGCCTCGGCGGAAAAGAGCGTATTTGCCATTGCCGAACAGGGCGCGCGTGGCCGTACCGATTTTGTGGCCATGCCCGGTGCGCTGAAGGATGCGTTCGAGGAACTGCGCAACCGCTTCGAGAACGGCGGCAACATCACCGGCCTGCCGACCGGCTACACCGATTTCGATGCGATGACCGCCGGCCTGCAGCCGACCGACCTGATCATCCTCGCGGCGCGCCCGGCAATGGGCAAGACCACCTTCGCGCTGAACATCGCCGAGTACGCGGCGATCAAGTCGAAGAAGGGCGTGGCGGTGTTCTCGATGGAAATGTCGGCATCGCAGCTGGCGATGCGCCTGATTTCCTCCAACGGCCGCATCAACGCGCAGCGCCTGCGCACCGGCCAGCTGGAAGACGAGGACTGGAGCCGCGTCACCAGCGCGATCAAGATGCTGAAGGAAACCAAGATCTTCATCGACGACACGCCGGGCGTGTCGCCTGAAGTGCTGCGTTCCAAGTGCCGCCGCCTCAAGCGCGAGCATGACCTGGGTCTGGTGGTGATCGACTACCTGCAGCTGATGAGCGTGCCGGGCAACAGCGAGAACCGCGCGACCGAAATCTCGGAAATCTCGCGTTCGCTGAAGGGACTGGCCAAGGAACTGAACGTGCCGGTGATCGCGCTGTCGCAGCTCAACCGCTCGCTGGAAACGCGTACCGACAAGCGCCCGGTGATGGCCGATCTTCGCGAATCGGGCGCAATCGAGCAGGACGCGGACATGATCGTGTTCATCTACCGCGACGACTACTACAACAAGGAAAACTCGCCGGACAAGGGCCTGGCCGAAATCATCATCGGCAAGCACCGTGGTGGCCCGACCGGCTCGTGCAAACTGAAGTTCTTCGGTGAGTACACCCGCTTCGACAACCTGGCCCACGATTCGGTCGGTTCGTTCGAATAGTGGTCATGCCGGCCTGGCCGGCAACCACGCTCGGGCGCTGTAGAGCCCAAGGCACCGGCAGGAGCCGCTGTCAGCGCGGGTTCCATGCGGTCGCCACGAAGCGCAGCCGGGCGCGGGCTTGGCGTTGCACTGCGCTGGATCGGTTTCATCGCCCCCAGCCCGGTTTCGTCGCAAACCGTTTGCCGGCGCCAGGGCAGGGCGCCAAGGTGTCCGCAGGCGGCAGGGTGCCGCCCCAAGGAGACCGTGATGAAGACCCTGTTCGCGCTCGGTGTGTGGTGCCTGCTGTTCGTACTGTGCTGGCCGCTGGCGATCCTCGCCGTGATCGCCTGGCCGTTCGTGTGGCTGCTGAGCCTGCCGTTCCGACTGGTCGGCATCACCTTCTCGGCGCTGTTCGCGTTCCTGCGCGCGCTGTTCATGCTGCCCGCGCGCCTGCTTGGTGGCCGGGTGGTGCCCGCATGAGGGCGGTGGTGCTGGTCGGTCTGGCCCTGTTGGCGGGTCCGGTGCTGGCCGCACCTCCGGCACCCCCTTCGGTGTGGCTGGAGCGCCAGCAGGCAGCCGGTGCCGACGAAGCGAATGCTGCTGGGGCGAAGCCTCTGGCGGTACCCGAGGCCAGGGAGCGCTGCCGGGTCACGAAGGAATGGAAGGTCGGCGATACGGTGGTGCACCACAGGGTCTGTGAGGATCCACCGAAGAAGCCTGCTGGAAAGGTGTAGCGCCGAGCCCATGCTCGGCGGCCTTTGCAGGGCAGCCGAGCGTGGGCCCGGCGCTACAGGGAAATGAGCGACAAAAAACCCCGCCGAGGCGGGGTTTTTCATATCCGGGTGATGCCGGCCAGCGGCCGGCACTACCGAACGATCAGTTTGCCTTGTGGATGGCGCGCTTGCTGACCGCCATCGCTGCGTCGTGGATCACTTCCGACAGCGACGGGTGGGCGTGGCAGATGCGGGCCAGGTCATCGGCCGAGCCGCTGAACTCCATGGTCAGCACGCCTTCGTGCACCAGTTCGGAGACGTTGGCGCCAACCAGGTGCATGCCGAGGATGCGATCGGTTTCGGCATGGGCCAGGATCTTCACGAAGCCGGCCGGCTCGATCATCGCCACGGCACGGCCGTTGGCGGCGAACGGGAAGCTGCCGGCCTTGTACGGAATGCCTTCGGCCTTCAGCTGGGCTTCGGTCTTGCCGACCCACGCCAGTTCCGGCTCGGTGTAGATGACCCACGGGATGGTGTCGAAGTTGACGTGGCCCGGCAGGCCGGCGATCAGCTCAGCCACCGCGATGCCTTCCTCGAAGCCCTTGTGCGCCAGCATCGGGCCGCGCACGCAGTCGCCGACCGCCCACACGCCGTTGACGCCGGTGTGGCAGTGCGCATCGACTTCGATCTGACCACGCTCGTTGACCTTGACGCCGGTGCCTTCGGCCAGCAGGCCCTTGGTGGCGGCGCGACGGCCGACGGCCACCAGCAGCTTGTCCACGGTCAGGGTCTTTTCGCCTTCCGCGTCGGTGTAGGTGACGATGACTTCCTTCTTCTTGCCCTTGCCGGTGATCTCGGTCTTGGAGACCTTGGCATTGAGCTTGATGTCCAGGCCCTGCTTCTTGAATTCCTTGGCAGCGGCCTTGGCCACTTCGGCGTCGGCAGCCGCCAGGAACTCCGGCATGGCCTCAAGGATGGTGACTTCAGCGCCCAGGCGCTTCCACACGCTGCCCAGTTCCAGGCCGATCACGCCGGCACCGATCACCGCCAGGCGGTTCGGCACTTCGGTGAAGTCCAGGCCGCCGACGTTGTCGACGATGGTCTCGCCGTCGAACTTGGCGAACGGCAGTTCGATCGAATCCGAACCGGCCGCGATGATGACGTTGGTGCCCTTCAGCTCGACTTCCGAACCGTCGTGCTGCTTCACCTTGACCACGTTGCCCGGCTGCAGCTGGCCGAAGCCGTAGTAGGCGGCGACCTTGTTGGCCTTGAACAGCATGCCGATGCCGCCGGTGAACTGCTTGACGATCTTGTCCTTGCGGCCAATCATCGCCTCGACGTCGATCTTGGCATCCTTGAAGCTGATGCCGTGGTCGCCAAAGATGTGGCCCATGTTCCAGAACTGGCGCGAGGAATCCAGCAGCGCCTTGGACGGGATGCAGCCCACGCGCAGGCAGGTGCCGCCGAGGGCCGGCTTGCCGTCCTTGCCCAGCGCTGCGTCGATGCAGGCGGTCTTCAGGCCCAGCTGGGCCGCGCGGATGGCAGCGTGGTAACCGGCCGGGCCGGCACCGATGACGACGACGTCGAATTGTTCAGCCATTGAATTATTCCTTGATGCATTACCAGAACCCCTCCGCGCAGGCGCGGAGGGGCGGGAGGTTTCTTACAGGCCGAACAGCATGCGGCCCGGGTTTTCCAGCTGGTTCTTGATGTCCACCAGGAACTGCACCGAGTCCTTGCCGTCGATGATGCGATGGTCGTAGGACAGCGCCAGGTACATCATCGGCGCGATCACGACCTGGCCGTTCTGGGCGATCGGACGCTCCTTGATGGCGTGCATGCCCAGGATGGCGCTCTGCGGCGGGTTGATGATCGGGGTCGACAGCAGCGAACCGAAGGTGCCGCCGTTGGTCACGGTGAAGGTGCCGCCCTGCAGTTCTTCCAGGCCCAGCTTGCCGTCACGTGCCTTCTTGGCGTAGTCGGCGATGGTCTTCTCGATGTCGGCGAACGACATGCGCTCGACGTTGCGCAGGACCGGTGTGACCAGGCCCTTCTCGGTCGACACGGCGATCGAGATGTCCGAGTAGCCGTGGTAGATGATGTCGTCGCCGTCGATCGAGGCGTTGACCAGCGGGAAGCGCTGCAGTGCGTTGGCAGCGGCCTTCACGAAGAAGCTCATGAAGCCCAGCTTGATGCCGTGTGCCTTGACGAACTCGTCCTGCAGCTCCTTGCGCGCCGCCGACACCTTGGACAGGTCGACTTCGTTGAAGGTGGTCAGCATGGCGGTGGAGTTCTTCGACTCCATCAGGCGCTCGGCGATGCGCTTGCGGATGCGGGTCATCGGCACGCGTTCTTCCGGACGCGCGCCACCGGCCTTGCCGGCGCCGCCGTTGCGGGCGAAGTTGACGATGTCTTCCTTGGTCACCGCGCCACGACGGCCGGTGCCGTCGACGTCGGCCGGGTTCACGCCTTCGGTGATGGCGGTGAAGCGGGCGCCCGGCGGCAGCGCGTCGGCGGCCGACTTGGCAGCCGGGGCCGGCGCAGCGGCAGCGGCCGGAGCAGCGGCGGCCGGTGCGGCTTCAGCCTTCTTCTCTTCAGCGGCCGGGGCCGGAGCCGCAGCCACGGCGCCTTCTTCGATGATCGCCACGACCTGGCTGGAGGTCACGGTATCGCCTTCCTTGAACTTGATTTCCTTCAGCACGCCGTCAACCGGCGACGGCACTTCCAGCACGACCTTGTCGGTTTCCAGGTCAAGCAGGTTTTCGTCGCGCTTGACGGCGTCGCCCACCTTCTTGTGCCAGGTGGCGATGGTGCCGTCGGCGACGGATTCGGGCAGTACCGGGGCTTTGACTTCGGTGGCCATTGCGGGAGCTTCCTGGTTTGTCTTCTAAATAGGGGGAGGATTATTCAGCGAACGTGTCGTTGAACGGGTTGACCAGTGCGTCGGCAATCAGCTGCTGCTGCTCGCGGACGTGGTCAGCCATGTGACCGGCAGCCGGCGACGCCGAACGTGCGCGACCGGCGTAGTGCAGGTTCTGGCCATCGGCCAGGCAGAACTGCAGGTGGTGGCGGATCTGGTACCACGCGCCCTGGTTCTGCGGTTCTTCCTGCGTCCACACCACGTCGGTGGCCTTGCCGTACTTCTTCAGTTCGGCCGCCAGCAGCGCACGCGGGAACGGATACAGCTGCTCCACGCGGATGATCGCCACGTCGTCCTGGCCACGCTTGGCCTGGTCTTCCAGCAGGTCGTAGTAGACCTTGCCCGAGCACAGCACCACGCGCTTGACCTTCTTGGCATCGGCATTGGCGTCGCCGATCAGGTGCTGGAACTCGCCGTTGGCCAGCTCGTCCAGGGTCGACACGGCCAGCTTGTGGCGCAGCAGCGACTTCGGCGACATCACCACCAGCGGCTTGCGGGTGGTCATGTGCAGCTGGCGACGCAGCATGTGGAAGGCCTGCGCCGGGGTCGACGGCACGACAACCAGCATGTTCTCCAGGGCGCACAGCTGCAGGAAGCGCTCCAGGCGCGCCGAGCTGTGTTCCGGGCCTTGTCCTTCGTAGCCGTGCGGCAGCAGCAGGGTCAGGCCGGAAATGCGGCCCCACTTGGCTTCACCGGCGGCGATGAACTGGTCGATCACCACCTGGGCACCGTTGGCGAAGTCGCCGAACTGGCCTTCCCAGATGCACAGCGTGTTCGGATCGGTGGTGGAGAAACCGTACTCGTAGGCCATCACCGCTTCTTCGCTCAGCAGCGAATCGATGACGGTGGCCTTTTCCGGCGAATCCACCAGCTGCCGCAGCGGCATGTAGTAGTTGTCGGTCTTCTGGTCGTGCAGGATCGCGTGGCGGTGCGTGAACGTACCGCGGCCGACGTCCTGGCCGACCAGGCGCAGCGCATGGCCTTCGTCGAGCAGGGTGGCGTAGGCCAGGTTCTCGGCAAAGCCCCAGTCGCCCGGAATCTCGCCGGCGGCCATCTTGCGGCGGTCGTCATAGACCTTGGCCACGCGCGAGTGCAGCTGCACTTCGTCCGGGATGGTGTTGATCAGCCTGGCCAGCTCGACCAGCTTGTTCTTCTCGACCTTGGTCGAGACCGGGTCGGACAGCTTGCCTTCCAGCAGCTTCGGCCAATCGACGAACAGCGGGCTGCTCGGCGGAGTCTTCTCGACCTTGGCCAGCTCGGTGGTCACTTCACCGGCATCGAGCTTCTCGCGGTAGGCATCGACCATCGCCTTGCCGGCACCGGCGGCGATCACGCCCGCCTTTTCCAGCTGCTCGGCGTACATCTCGCGGGTGGTCGGGTGCTTGCGGATCACCTGGTACATCAGCGGCTGGGTGATCGCCGGCTCGTCGGCCTCGTTGTGGCCCCAACGGCGGTAGCACATCAGGTCGATGACCACGTCCTTGGCGAACTTCTGGCGGAACTCGAAGGCCAGCTGCGCGGCGAACACGACGGCTTCCGGATCATCGCCGTTCACGTGCAGCACCGGGGCGGCGATCATCTTCGCCACGTCGGTGGCATAGCGCGTGGAGCGCGTATCCAGCGGGTTGGAGGTGGTGAAGCCGACCTGGTTGTTGACCACGATGTGCACGGTGCCGCCGACGGCGAAGCCGCGGGCCTGCGACATCTGGAACAGCTCCATGACCACGCCCTGGCCGGAGAAGGCCGCGTCGCCGTGGATCAGGATCGGCATGACCTGCTTGCGTGCGGTGTCCTTGCGGCGCTCCTGGCGCGAACGCACGGAACCGGCCACGACCGGGTCGGCGATTTCCAGGTGCGACGGGTTGAACGCCAGTGCCAGGTGCACCGGGCCACCGTCGGTAGCCACGTCGGCGGAGAAGCCCATGTGGTACTTCACGTCGCCGGCCGAAGCGTGCTCGTCGTGTTCGAACTTGCCTTCGAACTCGTCGAACAGCTTGCGGGGGTTCTTGCCCAGGGTGTTGACCAGCACGTTCAGGCGGCCGCGGTGGGCCATGCCGATCACCACGTCCTTGACGCCATCCTTGCCGGCGCTGCGGATGATGGTGTCCATCATCGGGATCAGCGAGTCGCCGCCTTCCAGCGAGAAGCGCTTCTGGCCGACGTACTTGGTGTGCAGGTAGCGCTCCAGGCCTTCGGCCGCGGTCAGGCGCTCCAGGGTGCGGCGCTGGGTGTCAGCGTCCAGCTGGTAGTTGCCACCAGCCGCTTCCAGCTTCTTGTAGATCCACTGGCGTTGCTCGACCTCGGAGATGTGCATGAACTCCGCACCGATCGAGCCGGTGTAGGTCGCCTTCAGGCGTGCGAGCAGGTCGCGCAGCTTCATGCGCGGCTGGCCGCCGACGCCACCGGTGCTGAACTCGCTGTTGAGATCGGCATCGGACAGGCTGTGGAACGGCAGGCCCAGGTCGGGCGTGTTGACCGGCGCGGCCAGGCCCAGCGGATCGAGGCGGGCGTCCAGGTGGCCGCGCGAGCGGTAGGCGGTGATCAGACGACCGACATTGCGCTCGCGCTCGTCGCCCGCACCGGTGCCGGTGCCAGCTTTCAGCGCATCCTTGGCCGCGTCCGCGATGTGGGAGATGACGGCCGAGTGCGGAATGTCACCTGCTTCGCGGCCCTTGAAGCCGTCGAAGTAGGTTTTCCATTTGGGATCGACACTATCCGGGGAGACCAGGTACTGCTCGTACAGGTCCTCGACATAGGAGGCGTTGCCGCCGGCGAGTTGCGAAGATTGCGCAAACTGCTTCAGTTGATTGTCCACGATGGAGGGTGTTGATTCGCTTTGTGGGGTATGGCTTCAGAAGGACCCGGCAGGAAGATGAATAGCCCTGCGCGGGCGCGTTCAAACAGCCAAATTGTACCCCCAACGGGACACGAAGGGGCACCACCACAGGTATCCCGCGTCCGCTGGTGCCGGTTCCAGACAGGTTGGGTCAGCGGTGCCGGCTCAGATGCCGAGGACGCGCAGTTCGCTGCAATCGCGCGAACGGTCCCAGACGCGCTGCAATTGCTGCTCGAACGGCTGCGAACGTGCCGGCAGCGCGATGCCGGCCTCGCCGTCGAGGCGATGGCCGATCAGACGAAAGTAGAAGTCGCCCGCATCGTTGAGCAGGCAGGCCGAGGCCAGCGCGCGGTCGACCGGATCGCTGACCTCGCGGAACTGGATCACGCTTGGCAGGCGCTGGGCCAGCGCCAGCAGCGGCGCCCCGGCAGAGGCGATCGCAGCGGCATCGTGCACGATCACCCGCAGCTGCTTGTCATGGCGGGCGGTGACGAAGCGGCGCAGGGCGGCCTGCACCGGCGGCGCGTCGAGCAGCCCCGGGTCCAGCTGGCGGCTGTGCAGCCACAACTGGCGGCGGGCGCGGTGGACGATGGCCGTGGTGATGGCCACCGCTTCGGCGCGGCGGTCGATCGCGCTGGCCGCGCCCAGCCGGCGGCGCATCTGCTGGTGGCCGATGCCGGCCTCCTCGAACACCTCGCCTTCCGGCAGGAAGCCCTGGCGGGCATAGAAATCACGGGCGGGCAGCTGGGCGTGCAGGTGCAGTTCGGCCAGGCCGAGCCTGCGCCCGGCCTCGACCAGTGCCCCTAGCAAGGCCTCACCGACCCCGTGGCTGCGATGGCTGGCCAGCACGGCCATACGGCCGATGCGGCCGTCCGGGGCCAGGCGGCCGGTGCCGACCGGCTGGTTGTCACTGTCCAGCGCCAGCACATGGGCGCTGACCGGGTCCAGCGCATCGCGTTCCAGTTCCGCAGCGATGCCCTGTTCCTGCACGAACACGCGTTGGCGCACGTCGTGGATGGCAACGTGGGCGTCGGCGTGGCTGACCTGCTGGACCCGGATCATGGTGAGGCTCAGGCGCGACCGTCGTCGCTGTCGTCTTCGTCGTGATCCTCGAAGTTGACGATGACCTCGATGCCGTCGTCGTGCACGGTCACGGAGTGGACATCGTCGGACACCGCGTCGGCGTCGATCGCATCCACCCGGTCACGGCCTTCAACGACCTCGCCGAGCACCACGGCATCCTCGCCGTCTTCCTCGTCTTCGGCCTCGTACACCTCATCCGGGTCGATCAGCTGGAACACGCCGCCGACCAGCAGCTGCTGGAGCACGGCGCGGCCCTTGTCGGACAGGCCACGGTAGGCGGTGGCATCGAGCTGTTCGGCAGCGGCCAGACGCTGGGCGTCCTTCACCGGCAACGCGAAGTCCTGGCCGCTGACGTACAGGCTGGCACCGCGCTTGGCCCGGCGCCAGGCCAGGCGTGCCCACGGGTGGCGCTGCAGCAGCAGGCCGGAGGCCAGCGCCTGGACCACTTCCTCTGGTGCCGGTGCGGCCTGGTGGGCCATCACCTCGCCGGCGGCGCGGTAGGTGGTGATGAAGCGACCGAACCAGTCACCCAGCTTGTCCGGGTCGTTCATGCGGATGGCGTTGAGCGCGGTGATCACCCGCGCCATCGCCACCGTGTCGATTTCGTTCGGGTCGGCCGGCACCTTGAGGTCGGCATCCTGGTAGCGGATGTTCTCGTCGGCATCGGCGATCAGGGTGTCCAGGTAATCGCTGATCAGTTCGGCCGAGGACGGCGCGCGCATGCCGAACGAGAAGGTCAGGCAGGGGTCTTCGGCGACGCCGTGGTGCGGCACGTTCGGCGGCAGGTACAGCATGTCGCCCGGCGCCAGCACCCAGTCGTGGGTGGGCTTGAACACCTTCAGCAGCTTCAGCTCCACGTCCGGGCGGAAGCCCAGCGGCGGCTGCTTGCCCTTGATCGATTCGCTGGCGTCGATCTGCCAGCGGCGGTGGCCATGGGCCTGCAGCAGGAACACGTCGTACTGGTCGACGTGGGCGCCGACCGAGCCGCCGGTGGCGGCAAAGCTGATCATCACGTCATCCATGCGCCAGCGCGGCAGGAAGCTGAAGTGCTCGATCAGGGCGCGCACGTCCGGGTCCCACTTGTCCACGTCCTGCACCAGCAGGGTCCAGTCGTGGTCGGGCAGGGCGGGGAACACGTCTTCCTGGAACGGACCGGTGCGCACGCGCCAGCCGTCCCGGGCCTTGTCGTGCTCGATCAGGCGCGCCAGTACGCCTTCCTCGCAGGCCAGCCCGGCCAGGTCTTCCGGCTGTACCGGGGTCTGGAAATTGGGGAAGGCGTTGCGGATCAGCAGCGGGCGTTTCTGCCAGAAGTCGCGCAGGAAGGTGGCCGGCGCCATGCCCAGGGGCTGGCCGGGGCGGGCGGTGACTTCGATCAGGGGGGCAGGGGACTTGCGGGCGGCCATGGGGGAATCCTTGCAGCGGAAAGCGGGAGGGGCGGCGTGGCGGGCCGCCAAGGCTTCCATTGTCCGCCGTTCGTCGGGATTGCGCACGTGCGGTGGTTTGTCGCGGGGTGTCCGGCCAACGGCGGAGACCCTCGTGGCGGGGTGGTTGGTCGCGCAAAGCGCTGGCTTCATGGGCTGGGCCGGGCGGGGTGGGTTCGCGGGACACGCCGTAAACCCATCCATGGGGGCTCGATGGCGCCATCCATGGCGCCAACGGTCCCGCGAACCCACCCCGCCCGGCCCCTGGCAGTTTCCTGCGTGGCCCGCCACGGAATGGAAGAAGAAGATCAAAGGCAACAGCGGGTCGCGCGCTGCGCTTGCTCATGCCAAAGCAAAAGAGGGACGCGGCGAAGCCGCGTCCCTCTTTCAAATTCCGTCCCGACAACCCCACGCTCTTCGATCCGTCACCGGGAATCTGTCAGAGGTGGGGCGGGAGGGGCCAGCGGGACCGTTTGATCTGGCCCCCCGTCAGCGGACGCCAAGAAGCGATACTTTGATCGCACTTGGAGGCCCCTTATGTCCCGTATCACCCGTCGTAGCTACACCGATGAGTTCAAGCACCAAGCCGTGGAGTTGGCCGAGTCGCTCGGGCCG